>JBEGVR010000001.1:0-3303 GCA_041178265.1 Pseudomonadota bacterium
GTTTCCCGCGCATCCAGTGGATCTCAAACGACGACTACTACGACCTGTACCGGAGCAACCCGTCGTACTTCACCACCAACGACAACACCAACTACCGCGCGGCGATCGGCGCCTCGAAGTATGCCCGCGAGGTGATCTCGGCGGCCTATGTCCGCACCGACGCCGCGTTTCTCGAACGCCGGCTCCAGTTCGTCGGCGGCCTGGCGCAGGTGGACATCCTGGTGAGCGTGATCTTCTCCGGCATGAGCGGCAGCGCCATCGCGGATGCGGCCGGACCGGGCCTGGTCACGATCCGCCAGATGCTCAAGAAACCGGAGTACACGCCGGGCTTTGCGGGCGCGGTGGTCGTGGCCAGCGCCACGCTGGGTCCCATCATCCCGCCCTCGATCCCGATGGTGATCTACGCGCTGGTCTCCGGCGCGTCGGTGGGCGCGCTGTTCCTGGGGGGTGTGGTGCCCGGCCTGTGCATGGCGCTGCTGATGATGGCGGTGGTGCACTTCATCGCGGTGCGTCGCAACATGCCGCGCGAGGCGCCCGTGCCCCTGAAGGAATGGCCGCAGGTGATCTTTCGTGGGGCGCTGCCGCTGTCCATGCCCATCGTGCTGCTGGGGGGCATTTATTCCGGTGCCTTCACGCCCACCGAGGCGGCAGCCGTGGCGGCCCTGCATGCGCTGGTGCTGGCGGCCCTGGTGTTTCGCGCCCTGAGCTGGCGCGCGTTCTGGGGCGTGGTGCTGGAGTCGACCCGGGCCAGCGCCGTGATCACGATCATCCTGGCCGGCTCGTTCATGCTCAATTACGCCTTCACCGCCGAGGGCGTCCCGCAGATGATGGCCCGCTGGGTCGAGGGCCTGCAACTGGGCCAGACGCAATTCCTGCTGCTGGTCAACGTGCTTTTTCTGGTGCTCGGATGCTTTCTCGACGTGTCGGTGCTGCTGCTGGTGTTCGTGCCGATGCTGCTGCCGGCGGCCAAGCTTCTCGGGGTGGACCTGGTGCACTTTGGCGTGCTGGTGGTCCTGAACATGATGATCGGCCTGATCCATCCGCCCTTCGGCATGCTGCTGTTCGTGACCAAGGCCCTGACCGGCATCCCGATCGGCGCCATGATGAAGGAGGGCTGGATGTTCCTCCTGATGCTGCTGGGCCTGCTGCTGGCCATGACCTTCTTCCCCGAGATCGTGCTGTGGCTGCCGCGCACCATGGGCTACGGCGCGCCCGTGGGCGGGTGAACGTGCGATGGTGGACGTCGTCTGCATCGCCAGCTGGAACGTCGACCTGATCGCGCACATCGACGCGCCCCTGGCCCGTGGCCAGACCGCGCTGGCATCGCACCTGGAGCGCCAGCCCGGGGGCAAGGGCAGCAATGCGGCCATCGCCGCCGCGCGCCAGGGCGCGCGGGTGGGGCTGGTGGCGCGTATCGGCGGCGACGATTTCGGGCAGATGGGCCTGGACCTGTGGGCCCGTGAAGGCATCGACGCGCGCCATGTGGTTCGCGCCCAGGACCAGGCCAATGGCACGGCCCTGATCCTGGTGTATGCGGACGGCGACAACTCGATTGCCGTGTATCCGGGCGCGGGTGCGGGCCTGCAGGCCGAGCAGGTGCAGGCGGCGCAGGCCATGGTCGCGGGTGCACGGGTGGCGATGGCCTCGTGCGAAGTGCCGCTGGCGGCGACGCGTTGCGCCTTCGCGCTGGCCCGCGGGCACGGCGTGATGACCCTGCTCAATCCGGCACCGGCCATGCCCTTGCCCGATGACCTCTGGCCCCTGGTCGATGTGCTCACGCCCAATGAGGGCGAGTTGCAGGCGCTGGCAGGCGAGGCCGACACCGATCGCGCGGCGCGCGCCCTGTTGCAGCGGGGCGTGGGCGCGGTCGTGGTCACGCTGGGCGCCCGGGGCTGTGCGCTGTACCGCGCCGGCCACCCCGCCCTGCAGCTGCCGGGGCACGCGATGCAGGTGGCCGACACCATCGGCGCCGGGGACACCTACACCGGCGCGCTGGCGGCGGCCCTGGCCCGTGGCGAGCCGTGGCCGCAGGCGCTGCGGCATGCGAACGCCGCGGCGGCCCTGTCCACGCGGGCGCACGGCGCGGTGGCGGCGATGCCGGGGCGGCAGGAGGTGCTCGACTGGCTGGCGGCGGCGGGCTGAGGGCCGGCCCGCGCGTGCCCCGGCTCCGGCGCCGCGCGGGCAGGGGGCTTCAGTCCGGCGCCAGCCCCATCTCGAGCAGGCAACCGAACTCGGTCGCGAAGTTGATCGATACGCGCGCGTGCACCGCGCCCTGTTCGTCGTAGAAACTGCGGCTGCCGCGGGTGGCGAACACGCCCTCGTGCCAGACGTTGGGGTGCATGCACAGGCCCTGGCCACCGCGGAACCAGAAGCAGACGAAATCCTCGGGGCGCACGTCGTCGCCAGGCTTGGCCATGGGCACGAGAAAAGGCCCGGGCTCGCGGGGGAAGAACATCTGCCCGCCATCGGGGTGGTAGTTGCAGTGCCACAGCAGCAGCCGTTGCGGTTCGCGCGCATGCGTCTCCTGGGCGTGCTCGGGTGCCGTGCCGTAGCCGATGATGTAGTGGCCGCCCACCGCGTCGTTGCGGCCGTACAGGATGTCGCCCTTCCACTCGGCATGGAAGACGCCGCGGGTGGTGCCGCCCTCGTTGCCGCTGTCCAGGTCTACGGGACGCCAGCCCTGCGCGGGCCAGCGGACGATCTCGACCGCCTGGCGCGCGGGGTCGTCCACCAGCACGCCGTAGCCCTCGAGCGAGGCGGGCGTGGCTTCCACGACCGGGATGCGCACGGTGCGCAGGCCCGCCGGCACGCCGGGGTTGAGGTAGTCGGTGATCGGGGCGGCGGATGTCATCGGGAGCCTCCGGGGGCAGCAGGCGGGCCTTGCAGCAGGCGTAGCAGCACCGCGCCCAGCATCTCCAGGCCGTTGGACAGGTCCTGCGGGTGGGTGAATTCGGCTTCGTTGTGGCTGATGCCCTTGACGCTGGGGACGAAAATCATGGCGCTGGGGCAGCGCTTTCGCATCGAGACCGCGTCGTGGCCGGCCACAGTGGACAGGCGCCTGTGACCCAGCCCCTGGTCGGCGGCCACCTGCGCGATCAGGTCGCACAGGCCGGCATCGAAAGCGCCGGCCGGCCGGTCGGTGACCTGCACGAGTTCGTGGTCCACGAAAGCGCGCTGCGCCGCCTCGGCCGCCGCGGCTTCGAAGGCGCGGCAATTTGCAATGAGCAGGTCGTTGTCGGTGGCGCGCATCTCGGCATAGACCTTCACCTCCTGGGCGACGACGTTGGAGGAGTTGGGCGACAC
>JBEGVR010000002.1:0-9163 GCA_041178265.1 Pseudomonadota bacterium
CTTCATCTCCATCGCTGCCTGGTTCAACACGCGCATCCCGCTCACGGGCGTGGAGATGCGGCCCATGCCGCGCAACCCGCTGGAGCTGGTGCCGGACTTCTGGAGCTGCAATTCGCGGCTGTGGCATGACAAGCTGGGCCAGATCTCGCTGGCCACCACCACGCTGTTCTGGGGCGTGTCGGGCAACCTGCGCTACATCATCCTGGCCTGGGCCGGTGCGGCCCTGGGCTACGGCACCACGCAGGCCTCGGCCCTGACCGGGGTGGTCGCCGTGGGCACGGCGGTCGGCGCGATTGTCGCGTCGATGCGCATGCGCCTTGACATGGCCACCAGCGTCATGCCCCTGGGCATCGGCATGGGGCTGCTGGTGATCCTGATGAACTTCATCGACAACGTCTGGGTGGCGGCGCCCTTAATGATCCTGCTGGGGGCGCTGGGCGGCTTCCTCGTGGTGCCGATGAACGCGCTGCTGCAGCACCGGGGTCACAACCTCATGGGGGCGGGTCGCTCCATCGCGGTCCAGAACTTCAACGAGCAGGCCTGCATCCTGGGCCTGGGCGCGCTGTACGCCATGTCCACCAGCGTAGGCCTGTCGGCCTTTGGCGCCATCACCGGCTTCGGCCTGATCGTCGCGGGTGCGATGTGGTTGATCCAGCGCTGGCACGCGCGCAACCTCGTCAAGCACAAGATCGAGGTGGACCGCCTGCTGGAGATCGCCCGCCACGACAACCTGCATGGTTGATCCCGGGACCTTGCGGCCGGCCGCGGCCCTGCTGGCCAATGCCTTCGTCTGGGGCGTGTCCTGGTGGCCGTTTCGCGAACTCGAATCCCAGGGTCTGCACCCGCTGTGGGCCACGGCCGGCATCTACGCGCTCACCGTCGTTGCGATGTTCGCCTGGCGTCCCGGCGTGCTGCGCCTGTGCGCGGGCCATCCGCTGCTGTGGGTGCTGGCCGCTGTCGCGGGCCTGACCAATGTGGGCTTCAACTGGGCGGTCACCATCGGCGACGTGCTGCGGGTGGTGCTGCTGTTCTACCTGATGCCCGCGTGGTCGGTGCTGCTGGCGTGGCCCCTGCTCGGTGAGCGGCCCACCCCGGCCAGCCTGCTGCGGCTGGTGCTGGCGCTGGTGGGGGTGATGGTGGTGCTCGATGCCGGCAGCGCGGGCTGGCCCGTGCCGCGCAGCGGGGCGGACTGGCTGGCGCTGATGGCCGGCTTCTGTTTCGCGTTCACCAATGTGCTCCTGCGCAAGTTGGAGCAGGTGCCGGCGCCCGCACGGGTGATGGCGATGTTCGCGGGCGGCATGGTGCTGGCGGCGGCCACCGCAGGCATCGGCCTGGCGCAGGGCCTGATCGCCGCGCCGCAGATGCAGGCCAGCGGCGTGCCGGTCGGCCTGCTGCTGGGCGTGGCCTTCCTGCTCGGGAACGTGGCCCTGCAATACGGCGCGGCACGCCTGCCCGCGCACACCACCGCGCTGATCATGCTGTCCGAGGTGGTGTTCGCCAGCGTGTCGTCCATCGCGCTGGGGGCAGCCTCGCTGACCCTGCACACGGTGGCGGGCGGTGCGCTCATCCTGGCGGCGGCGGTGTGGTCGGCCTGGCCGCAGCGGCGTGAAGCCGACGCACAATAGCGGAATGCCCGACGCCCACCTTTACGACTTCGAAGTCACTCGCATCGATGGCCAGCCGGTGCCGCTCGCGCAGTACCGCGGCCAGGTGATGCTGATCGTCAACACCGCCAGTGCCTGCGGCTTCACGCCGCAGTTCGCAGGTCTGCAGGCCTTGCATGCCACCTACGTCGGGCGCGGCCTGGCGGTGCTCGGCTTTCCCTGCAACCAGTTCGGACGCCAGGACCCTGGCAGCAACGAATCCATCGGCCAGTTCTGCCAACGCAACTTCGGCGTGGACTTTCCGATGATGGCCAAGATCGACGTCAACGGCGACGCCGCCGCGCCCCTGTACCGGTGGCTCACCGCGCAGGCGCCGGGCTTCATGGGCTCGCGCGCGATCAAGTGGAACTTCACCAAGTTCCTGGTCGGGCGCGATGGCCGCGTGATCCGCCGATATGCTCCGATGCACAAGCCAGTGACGCTGGCGCGCGACATCGAGGCGGCGCTGGCGGGCTGAAGCCCTACGCACCACTCGCACCCGCAGCTTCGCGCCTTCGCGCTTTCTTTCCGAGCCCTGCGCTCCATCCCCCTCACGCTCCAGCGACCCTTCCTGGTCCTGCCGTTCGCCTCGCCTCGTCTGGGATTACCGCCATGACTGCCGCCATGACTGCCGCCATTGCCCCCCGCAAACCCCTGACGCTGCACCGCCTGCGCGAGATGCGCGGGGCGGGTGAGAAGATCACCATGCTCACCTGCTATGACGCGAGCTTCGCGCGCCTGCTCGATGACGCCGGGGTCGACTGCCTGCTGGTGGGCGATTCCCTGGGCATGGTGGTGCAGGGCCGGGACACCACGGTGCCGGTGACGCTGGACCACATGGCCTACCACGTGGCCTGCGTGGCGCGTGGCAACCGCAGCGCCTGGGTCATCGGTGACCTGCCGCAGGGCAGTTACCACGCCTCGCCCGCGCAGGCCCTGGCCAGCGCGGTGACGCTGATGCAGGCCGGCGCGCAGATGGCCAAGCTCGAAGGTGGCGGCTGGACCGCCGAGACGGTGCGTTTCCTGTCCGAGCGCGGCATCCCGGTGTGCGGCCACCTGGGCCTCACCCCGCAGTCGGTGCACGCGCTGGGCGGCTGGCGCGTCCAGGGGCGCGATGAAGCCGGCGCCGCTACCGTGCTGCGGCAGGCGCGCGAGTTGCAGGACGCGGGCGCCGCGATGCTGGTGCTGGAACTGGTGCCTGCGGCCCTGGGCACGCAGGTCGCGCAGGCGCTGGAGATCCCGGTGATCGGTATCGGCGCAGGGCCGGCCTGCAGCGGCCAGGTGCTGGTGCTGCACGACATGCTGGGCCTCTCGCCCGGCAAGCCGGCCCGCTTCGTGCGCAATTTCATGGAGGGCGCGGCGGGTGTGCCGGATGCCCTGCGCGCCTACGTGAGCGCGGTGAAGACCGGGCGCTTTCCTGAGGTGCCCGCGCACACCTACTGATTTTCAAAAAAACCAAACACCAGGATCAGGGAGATCATGAAACTCGTCCACACCCCCGGCGAGTTGCGCGACGCATTGGCCCACGCGCAACGCCCCGCCTTCGTACCCACCATGGGCAACCTGCATGCGGGCCACCTGGCCCTGGTGAAGCTGGCGCGCGCGCACGGTGACGTCACCGTGGCCAGCATCTTCGTGAACAGGCTGCAGTTCCTGCCACATGAGGACTTCGACCGCTATCCGCGCACGCTGGCTGCCGATTGCGAGCAACTGGCGGCTGCGGGCTGCGACGTGGTGTTCGCGCCGTCCGAGATCACGCTCTACCCCGAGCCCCAGGGTTACCGGGTGCAGCCACCTGCTGCACTCGCCGACATCCTCGAGGGTGAATTCCGGCCGGGCTTCTTCGGCGGGGTCTGCACCGTGGTGATGAAGCTCCTGGGCTGCATGCAGCCGCGCGTCGCGGTGTTCGGCAAGAAGGACTACCAGCAGCTGCGAGTGGTGCAAGGTCTGGTGCGGCAGTTCAACCTGCCGATCGACATCGTGGCGGGCGAAACGCAGCGCGCGGACGACGGGCTGGCGCTGTCCTCACGCAATGCCTACCTTTCGCCGGCAGCGCGATTGGAAGCGGCGCAACTGTCGTGGCACTTGCGACACGTGGCCCTCGCGGTGCGTGCGGGCCGGCGCGATGTTCCGGCGCTGGAGGCCGAGGCCTTGCAGGCCTTGCGCGAACGCGGATGGCAGCCCGATTACTTCACGGTGCGCCGGCAGGAGGACCTGCTTCCGCCGCAAGAGGATGACCGCGTGCCCCGGGTGGTGCTGGCTGCGGCGCGACTGGATGGCACGCGGCTGATCGACAACCTCGAAGTGGCACCCGCCTGAAACCGCTGACCACGGGCTGGGGGGCCATGCTCAAGTCAGCGCCGCGTCCAGCACCTCCACCCAATGCCGTACCGGTGTGCCGGTACCGCTTTGCAGGTGGGTGATGCAACCGATGTTGGCCGAGACGATGGCCGCGGGCTGCAGGTCGCCCAGATGGCCGAGCTTGCGGTCACGCAGGGCCTGCGCCGTCTCGGGCTGCAGCACCGAGTAGGTGCCCGCAGACCCGCAGCACAGGTGCGATTCGTTGGTGGACACGCGCACCCTGAAGCCCAGGGCCCCCAGGTGCTGCTCCACGCCGCCGTGCAGCTTCTGCCCATGCTGGAGGGTGCAGGGCGGGTGGTAGGCCAGCAGGCCCTCAGGCGCCTTCACCTTGTCCCTCAGGGCCGTCACGAGATCGGGCAGCCATTCGCTCAGGTCCTTCGTGAGTTCGCCGATGCGGGCCGCTTTCGCGGCGTAGGCCGGGTCGTGCTGCAGCAGGTGACCGTATTCCTTGACCGTCACGCCGCAGCCCGACGCATTCATCACGATGGCCTCGACCTGCCCGCCCTCCACATAGGGCCACCAGGCGTCGATGTTGGCGCGCATCTGGTCGCGCCCGCCCGCCTGGTCGTTCAGGTGGAACTTCACCGCGCCGCAGCAGCCCGCCGCCGGCGCGAGCACCGCCTGGATGCCTGCGGCATCGAGCACGCTCGCGGTGGCACTGTTGATGTTGGGCGCCATCGCCGGCTGCACACAACCTGCGAGCATGAGCACCTTGCGCGCGTGCGACCGCGTGGGCCAGGCGCCGGCGGGGCGCGGTACGGGCACCTTCTTCTTCAGGGCTTCGGGCAGCAGGCCGCGCACCGCCTGCCCCAGCTTCATCGCCGGCGCGAACAGGGTTGAGGGCAAGCCCTCCTTCAGGGCCCAGCGCAGCGCGCGTTGAGCCGCCGGGCGCGGCACGCGTTCGTCGACGATCCGGCGGCCGATGTCCACCAGATGCCCGTACTGCACGCCGCTGGGGCAGGTGGTCTCGCAGTTGCGGCAGGTCAGGCACCGGTCCAGGTGCAGCTGCGTTTTCTCGGTGGGGGTTTCGCCTTCGAGCACCTGCTTGATCAGGTAGATACGTCCGCGCGGGCCATCGAGTTCATCACCGAACAACTGGTAGGTGGGGCAGGTTGCGGTGCAGAAACCGCAATGCACGCATTTGCGCAGGATGGCCTCGGCCTCGCGGCCTTCGGGTGTGTCCTTGAACTCGGGCGAGAGCTGGGTTTGCATGATCAGCCTCCGCCGAGCCGCCTCAAGGAGGCTGGGGCCCCCTCGGGGGGCAGTGAGTACACGAAGTGACGAGCGTGGGGGCGCATGGTCGAGCCTCCGCCGAGCCGCCTCAAGGAGGCTGGGGCCCCCTCGGGGGGCAGTGAGTACACGAAGTGACGAGCGTGGGGGCGCATGCGGGGCTCGGGTCAGAAGTCGGGGGAGAGGCGACCGGGGTTGAAGATGCCCGCGGGGTCGAACTCGCGCTTGAGGTCGCGGTGGATGCGGTCCAGGGGCGCGGGCAAGGGGGCAAAGCGCGCGGGACGCGCCGACCCGCCCTCGCCCACCATGAACAGCGTGGCGCTGCCGCCCGCGGCGTGTGCCGCTTCGCGCACCGCTGCGCCCGCGTCGGGCTCTGCGCGCACCCAGCGCTGGCCACCGTGCCATTCCACATAGGGCGTGTCCGGCAGGTCCAGCACTGGCGCGGTCTGCGGCACCGACAGGCGCCACAGGTCGCGGCGCCCGCGTTCAGTGAACCAGGGCAGGCGCAGGTCGCGCGACATCGCCCAGTCCGCCGCTACAGCACCCTGGCGCTCGCCGCCCAGGCTGCGGCACGCGGCCTCGACTGCAGCCACCGCGCCGCGCAGGCGCAGGTAGAGGGTGGGCACGCCGCCGTCCTGCACCCAGGCGCTGGCATTCAGGGGCAGGGGCTGGCCGCCCCAGGCGTTCAGGCGCTCCAGCGCCTCCTGTTGCGACATCTCGAAACGCAGCGTGGCCTCGGCGGGTGCGACCGGCAGCACCTTCAGGCTCACCTGCGCGATCAGGCCCAGGGTGCCCAGGGAGCCGGTCATGAGGCGCGAGACGTCGTAGCCCGCCACGTTCTTCATCACCTGGCCGCCGAACACCAGCACCTCGCCACGCCCGTTGACCATCGTGACGCCCAGCACGTAATCGCGCACCGCGCCCACGCTGGCGCGCGCGGGACCGGACAGGCCTGCCGCGACCATGCCGCCCACCGTGGCACTCTCTGCGAAATGCGGCGGCTCGAAGGGCAGGCACTGGCCCTGGGCGGCGAGGGCCGCCTCGAGATCTGCCAGCGGCGTGCCCGCGCGCACGGTGACCACCAGTTCGCTGGGCTCGTAGCTCACGATGCCGGCGAAGGCCATGGTGGAGAGCACCTGGGCGGGTGCGCCCGGCTCGCCATAGAAATCCTTGGTGCCGCCGCCGCGGATCCGCAGGGGCTGGCGCGCAGCGCTGGCAGCACGGATGCGGTCGATGAGCGGAGCGAGTGCGGAATCCATGGGCAGCGATGGTACGCGGGGGCGACCGCCCATGCCCGGCAGGGCTTTCCCCCGGGGCGGGCCGTGGGTCGGGCCGTGCGTCCCGAGGCGCCTCAGTCGTCGACGAAATCCACCGCCCGCCCCGGCACCGCCACCCGCGTCCACAGCACATGACCCGACAGCGGCAGCGCCTGCAATTCGTCGGCCGGACGGCCCTCGCGCGCGGTGGTGAGGTACAGGGTGCGCAGGTCCTCGCCGCCGAAACAGGGCATGGTGGGACAGCACGCCGGCACCGGGACGTCCTGCAGGAGCCGTCCATCGGGCGCGAACTGCAGCAGGCGGGCGCCCTCGTACATCGCGCACCAGTAGTGGCCTTCGCTGTCGATGGCGGCACCATCGGGGCGGCCTGCATAGGGTGCGTTGGGCGCAGTCGACGACGTCGCGGGCTTCTGGGGAAACTGGTGGAAGACGCGTGCAGCCCCGAGGCGGTTGGCCATCGCATCCCAGTCCCAGGCCGTGATCCGGTGGGCCGCCGTGTCGGCCCAGTACAGCGTGCGTCCGTCGGGCGAGAAGGCCAGTCCGTTGCCCGTGCGCGCGTGCCCCGCCATGCGGCGCAGCGTACCCCGCTCGTAGCAATACAGCGCCGCCTCGGGCCGGTCGCGCGGCTCGTAGCGGGTGCTGGCCCAGAAGCGCCCCTGCGGGTCGGCCCGGCCGTCGTTGAAGCGCGTGGTGGCCGGGTCATGCAGGGCCTGCGCGAGGCGCTCGAGTGGGCCGCCCCAGGCACGGGCTCGGTAGATGCCGTCTCTGAGCGCGATCACCAGCCCGCCCTTGCGCGCGGGGGCGATGCAGCCCGGCGCCGAGGGCATGGCCCAGGACTGCGCCACGCCGGTGTCCTGCGGCGCGCGACGCAGGCGCTGTCCCGCCACGTCCACCCAATAAAGCATGCGCTCGTGCGGGTGGAAGAACGGCGACTCCCCGAGCGCGTCGGGCGTGTCCGTGAAGCTGTGCCAGGTCAGGGTGGACATGGTCGTCAACGTATTGTGACGAGGGCACCTGAAGGCGCCGTTAACATGCACGCCCCATGCCTTTTCAGCCCACCGAAGACAACGTATTTCACACCCTCTCGGAAGGCGCACGCTACGCCCTGTTGCGCCGCCTCGCGCCCTCGCTGCGACACGAGGCGGTCGCCTCCCTGCAGCCCATCGCGATGGCCGTTGGCGTGCTCGAGCGTCGGCTGCGTGATCCTGCGCCCGACCTCGCGGTGGTCCAGGAGACCGCGGCCCGCCTGACCGCTTATTCACGCGCAGCCGTCGCGTCCTGCCTGGGCCTGATCGAGTGGCTCACACCGGCGCCCGAGCGCACCGAGTCGCTGCAGGAGACCGTGCGCGACACGCTCGTCCTCTTGCGGGGCAACTTCCTGTTTCGCGGCTTCACCTTGCGCGATGAACTCGAGGATGCCGACGCCCCGGTGCACGGAGAGCGCCTGCGCTACGTGCTGCCCGCCTGCCTGTTGTGGCTCACGGACAGCGCCGGCGCGCCCGCCGAGGTACTGCTGCGCGCCCGGACCACGGATGGCGCGTTGCGGCTGGTGCTCGACCTGCAAGCCAGCGACGGCCCGCCCGGCATCGAGGACGCGCCCGCCTACCGCCCCCTGCACATCGAGGAGGTGCAGGCGCTGGCGCGCGAAGCAGGCATCGGCCTGGACCGGCAGGGCGACACGCTGTCGCTCACGCTGGTCCGCGCGTCGTAGGCGCGCGCCGGTGCGTTGCCCATGAAAAAGGCCCACCATGCAGGCGGGCCTTCGGGACACACGGCGCGCGGCTTGCGCGCCGTGCGTGTGATCAACGGTGGTAGGCCGTTTCGCCGTGGCTGCTGATGTCCAGGCCTTCGCGTTCTTCTTCTTCGGTCACGCGCAGTCCGATTACCAGGTCGACCAGCTTGTAGGCAATGAAAGCCACGACCGCCGACCAGATCACCGTGGTGATCACGCCCTGGAACTGGATCCACACCTGGGCCGCGATGCCCGGGAAGTCCGCCGGGTCGCCGCACTTGTTGGTCACGTAGTTGCAAATGCCGGCGCCGCCCAGCGAGGGCGAGGCGAACACGCCCGTGAGCAGCGCGCCCAGGATGCCCCCCACGCCGTGCACACCGAACACGTCCAGCGAGTCGTCGGCACCGAGCAGGCGCTTGAGGCCATTGACGCCCCACAGGCACACGAGGCCAGAGGCCAGGCCGATCACGATCGCACCCATGGGGCCGACGAAGCCGGCGGCCGGAGTGATCGCCACCAGGCCCGCCACCGCGCCGGACGCGGCGCCCAGCATGGAACCCTTACCCTTGGACAGCGCCTCACCGGCGATCCACGACAGCGTGGCGGCCGCCGTGGCGACCAGCGTGTTCACGAAGGCCAGGGCGGCCACGCCATTGGCCTCGAGGTTGGAGCCGGCGTTGAAGCCGAACCAGCCCACCCACAGCAGCGAGGCACCGACCATGGTCAGCGGCAGGCTGTGCGGCGCCATGGCTTCACGGCCGTAGCCCACGCGCTTGCCGACCATGTAGGAGCCGACCAGACCGGCCACGGCGGCGTTGATGTGCACCACGGTGCCGCCGGCGAAGTCCAGCGCGCCCTTGGCCCACAGCCAGCCGCCTGCGGCGGTGACCTTCTCGAGCGAGGCAGCGTCGGTGATCGCA
>JBEGVR010000003.1:0-4440 GCA_041178265.1 Pseudomonadota bacterium
GGGCGTGACCCACGTCCTGCCAGGCGATGGTGCGCGCGTAGCGCACACCGAAGAACGCCAGCGCCGAGAAAAAGACCAGTGTCAACGCCCGCAGCAGCCAGGTGCGCGCCTTGGGGTCCAGAGTCACGGCGGGTCCTTGGCGAGCGCGGGCTGCAGGCGTGGGGCATGCGGTGGCAGCCAGCGCGCCCAGCGCGGGAACTTGCGCATCACGTGGAAGGCCAGGTAGCTGCGCACCAGTGCCAGCCCGCTGACGGGGGACAAGGCGGCGGCATCGACTTCCTGGCAATGCGCGAGCATCAGGTCCGCGAGATGGGCGTGCAGCAAGGCGTTAAACGCGCGGTCGCGGATGAAGACATTGGCTTCGAGGTTCAGTGCCAGGCTCAGCGGATCGAGGTTGCTCGAGCCCACGGTGGCCCACGCCGCGTCGGCGAGTGCGACCTTGCTATGCAGGGGCCGCTCGCGGTATTCGAAGATGCGCACGCCAGCCTTGAGCAGATGGTGATAGAGCGTGCTGGCGGCTGTGCGCACGATGGCCATGTCGGGCCGGCCCTGCAGCACCAGTCGCACGTCCACGCCGCGCCGCGCGGCCAGGCGCAGTTCGCGCACGAGGCGGTAGCCCGGGAAGAAGTAGGCGTTGGCGATGACCACGCGCTGGCGCGCCTGGCGGATCGCGTCGCGGTAGTGCCGCTCGATGTCGTCGGGGTGGTGGGCGTTGTCCCGGACCACGAACAGCGCCTGTGCCGTGCCGGCCCAGGGCAACTGCGCGGGCAGCACGCGCGGCGGGCGCCGCGCGAACCACCACGCGTGCGGTCGATGGTGGCGCAGCCCCAGGGCCAGGGCGGCGTGGGTGAAGCGGTGGATCACCGCCACCAGGGGGCCGTGGATCTCCACCGCGTAGTCCTGCTTGGCCAGGGGCCCGTAATCGGCCAGGTGGTCGGCCGAATAGTTGATCCCGCCGACAAACGCAATGCGGCCGTCGACCACCACGATCTTGCGGTGCATGCGGCGCAGCGCCTTGGGGCGCAGGCCGAAGGGTCGAGGTCCGGGGTCGAACACATGCAGGCGCACGCCGGCTGCGGCCAGCGAACGCACGAAGCCTTCGGAGAGATCGGGCGAGCCCCAGCCATCGACGGTCACGTCGACCTGTACGCCGCGCCGCCCTGCCGCCACCAGCGCCGCATGCAGCTGCAGGCCCACCCGGTCCTCGAACAGGATGAAGGTTTCCACCACCACCTCGCGCCGGGCCTGCGCGATGCAGTCGAACACCCGCGGGAAATAGGCCTCGCCGTTTTCCAGCAGGGTGATGCGGTTGCCGCCGACCCAGGCGGTCACAGGTGGATCTCCGCGGCCAGCGGCGCGTGGTCCGACAGGTGCGACCAGGGCTTGCGCGGGAGCACCACCGGCAGGTGGGCGCTGGCGTTGCGCACGTAGATGCGGTCCAGGCACAGGAGCGGAAAACGGGCGGGAAAGGTCTTGGCCGGCACCCCGTACGCGGTCACGAACACTTCGCGCAGGCCCACCTCGGGCCCCAGGATCCGGTCGGCGCGCTGGCGCCAGTCGTTGAAGTCGCCCGCGACGATCAGGGGCGCGTTGTCCGGCACCTCGCCGCGCACCATCTCGCACAGCAGGTCCAATTGCTGCTGGCGGTGCCGCTCGACCAGTCCCAGGTGCACGCAGATCACGTGCACGTCGATCGCCTGTCCGGGCACGCGCAGCACGCAATGGAGCAGCCCGCGCTTTTCGGGGCCGGCGATGGAGCAGTCGTGGTTCTGGTCGTAGACGATGGGGAACTTGGACATCACTGCGTTGCCGTGGTGGCCCTTGGGGTACACCACGTTGCGGCCATAGGCGAACTGCGGCCAGATGTCGTCGGCCAGGAACTCGTAGTGCGGCGCCTCGGGCCAGCCGCTGAACCTGCGGCCATGGTCCTCGTGGGTGCCCTGCACCTCCTGCAGGAACACCACGTCAGCGCCCACCTTGCGCACCGCGTCGCGCAGCTCCGGCAGGATGAAGCGGCGGTTGAAGAAGGTGAACCCCTTGTGGATGTTGACCGTCATCACGGTCAGGATCTCCGGCGGCGTGGCCGCGGTACTGCTCATGGCGTGGCGCCTCGGGACGGTCTGCACCAGCGTGCTTCTACGGGCCCGGGTGCGTGCCGTCTGTAGGACGTATCGCCTGCGCAATGCGGGCGTGGCGTACAGGGTGGGCTTGTCCTGTGCCGCCAGAGTGTGCGCATGGATGTGGCACCCCCGGACTGGCGGCCCGACGGCGTCTTCGTGCAGGCGGGTGCGTCGGCGCGGGACGCGCGGGTGGCGGGCCTGGGCCTGCGCTGGGACGGGCCGTCGCGCGCGCGCGCGGGGGGCGCCGGTTGGCACGGGGCGATGCAGGTCTCCGTGGGCGCGTGGTCCACGGGCGTGACGCGGGCCGAAGGCCAGGTGCGCGCGCACGCGGTCCAGGTCGTGGCGATGCCGCTGGTGCGCTGGCAGCCGCGGCAGGGGGCCTCAGCGTGGTTCCTGGAGGCGGGGTTGGGACTGTCGGTCCAGGACCGCCGTCACGAAGTGGGCCACTTGCGCCAAAGCAGTCGCCTGAACTTCCAGGAGGAAGTGGCCGCGGGACGGATGCTGGGGGGCGGCCAGGCGCTGAGCCTGCGCCTGGCCCACATGTCCAACGCGGGCTTGCGCAAGCCCAACCCGGGAGAGACCTGGTGGAGCCTGCGCTGGGACGTCGCGTTCTAGGGTGTCACTCGGCCGTGTAGCCCGAGCTCTTGATCGGCGTTTCCCAGCGCTTGAGGTGTTCGGCCTGCGTGGCGGCCAGCGCCTGCGGGCCGGCGTGGCCGGGGACCAGGCCGAGTGCGCGGATGCGGGCCTGCACCTCGGGCTGGGCCAGGACCTGGGCCACGGCGTCACTGATCTTCTGGGCGCGGTCCGGGGCCATGCCGGCCGGGCCATACACGCCAAAGAAGGCGTCGGCCGCGATGTTCAGGCCCATTTCGCGCAAGGTGGGCACCTCGGGCAGCGCCTGCGAGCGGCTCTCGCCAGTGACAGCCAGGATGCGTACCCGGCCCGCGCGGTGGTGCTCGATGGTCTCGGAGGCGGTGTCCACCATCAGGGGGATCTGCCCGCCGATCAGGTCCTGTGCCGCCGGCGCGCCGCCCTTGTAGGCGACATGCACCATGTTCACGCCCGCGGCCTGTCCGAGCAGCAGGCCGGCGAAGTGCGGCACGGTGCCCGCGCCCGAGGTGCCGTAGCTGGCCTTGGCGGGGTTGGCCCTGAACCAGTCCATCACCGCCTTGATGTTGCCGGGGGGCGAGCCGGGGCCGGCGGTGACCGCGAAGTCGAAGGTGGTGACGCGCGCGATGGGCGAGAAGTCCTTGACCGGGTCGTAGCCGATGTTCTTGTACAGCCAGGGCAGGATCACCAGCGCGCCGCTGGGGGCCAGGACCACGGTGTTGCCGTCGGGCGCGGCGCGGCGAAGTTCGCCCAGGGCCACGCGGCCGGCGGCGCCGGGCTTGTTGTCGATGATGATGGTCTGGTCCAGGATCGGCCGCATGCGTTCGGCCAGCAGGCGCGCCACGACATCGACCGAGCCGCCCGGCGGAAAGCCGACCAGGATCTTGAGGGCGGGTTTTTCCTGGGCCTTGACGACGGCGGGCGCGGCCAGAAGGGCCAGGGCGCAGGCGGCCGCGAGCGTGCTGAAGATTCTTCGTTGCATGGTGTTTCCTCGGGGGTTCTTGTGGGAAGGCGCCGGGAAGGCGTGCACCAGTCTCGACGCGTGGGCGCCCCCCTGTCCATCCGGAATTGCCCGCGCCCGCCCCGGGCTACAGTCAGGGTCCGGCACGCGCCGCGACGCGCCCCTCACCCAGGAGACCCGACCCCCATGCCTGTCATCGACGTCCACACCCACATGTTCACGCCCCGGTGGCTGGAGTTGCTCAAGGCCGAAGGCGGCGAGTACCGCCTCAAGACCCGACCCGACGGGCAGCAGGAGATCTTCCGCGGCGACACGCCGGTGGTGATCCCGCAGAAGGGTCACTTCGACTACGAGCTTCGCATCCAGCACATGGACCAGGCGGGCATCGACATCTCCATCGTCTCGCTCACCTGCCCCAATGTGTACTGGGGCAACGAGGACGTGAGCTGCCGCGCCGCCGTCGAATCGAATGACACCATGGCGCAGGCCCAGGCCCGCTGGCCCGACCGTATCCGCTGGTTTACCTCTTTGCCCTGGGAATATCCGCAGCGCGCCATCGCCGAACTCGAGCGCAGTTGCGCGCGCGGCGCCAGCGGCGTGATGGTGCTGGCCAACGTGGCGGGCCGCAGCCTGACCGATCCCTTCTTCGCGCCCGTGTGGGCCGAGATCGACCGGCGCAAGCTGCCGGTGCTGGTGCACCCGACCGACCCGCCCGGCGCGCAGGTGATGGACATGACGCAGTTCGACCTG
>JBEGVR010000004.1:0-2747 GCA_041178265.1 Pseudomonadota bacterium
GGGCACGCCGATCACCTGCACGGTGCGCATGCCCGCGCCCACCAGCATGCCTGCCACGTCGGTGGCGCCGGTGAAGTCGTCGGCGATGACGCCCAGGATCATGGCTGGTCCTGCTTGGCCGCGGGCAACTGGAGGCCGGCGAGGGCGGCGTAGTACTTCACCACCGCTGAATCATCCTCGGCGCCATGGCCCATGGCCGCCGTGGCCAGATAGAGCTGGTGGGCCGCCGCCGCCAGCGGCAACGGGAAGGCCAGCTTGCGCGCGGCGTCCAGCACGATGCCCAGGTCCTTCACGAAGATGTTGACCGCCGACAGGGGCGTGTAGTCGCCCTCCAGGATGTGGGGCACGCGGTTCTGGAACATCCAGCTCATGCCCGCGGAGTTGCAGATCACCTCATAGAGTTGCGCCGGGTCGGCCCCTGCGCGCATGCCCAGGGCCAGGGCCTCGCAGGCGGTGGCGATGTGCACGCCCGCCAGGTGCTGGTTGACCATCTTCACGGTGGATCCGATCCCCGCACGGTCCCCCAGGCGGTAGACCTTGCCGGCGCAGGCCTGCAGCAGTTCCAGGCCAGCTTCGAAGGCGTGCGGATCGCCCGAGGCCATGACCGTCATCTCGCCGGCTTCGGCCTTGCGCGCGCCGCCCGACACCGGGCCGTCGATCAGGAGCAGGCCGTGCGTGGCCAGGCGCTCGGCCCAGCCCGGGACGATGGCCGGATCGACCGTGGCCGAACAGACGATGACCGAGCCGGGCGCCATGGAGGTGGCCAGTCCGTGCGCGCCAAAGAGCACGTCCTCGGTCTGCGCGGCGTTGACCACGAGCACCACCACCACGCGGCAATGCGGCCCGAGGTCGGCGGGGCGTTCGACGGCGCGACCGCCGTCGCGGGTGTAGGTGTCGCGCACCTCGGCGCGGGTGTCGCAGCCCCAGGTAGTGACACCCCGGCGCAGGGCCGAGCGGGCGGCGCCCAGGCCCATGGAGCCCAGGCCGATGACGCCGAGTGCGCAGGGAGGGGGAGAGGTCATGGCGGTGTGGCTTTCATTGAGCGGAAGGCGCGAGCAGGCCCTCGAGCGTGCGGCGCGTGGGGGCGTCCAGGCCCTCGATGCGCACCGCGGCGTTGACCATGTGGCGCATGGCGGCGCGGCGCGCGGCAGGGGCATCGCCGGCGATCACCGCCCGCGCGATGGCCTGGTGTTCGCGGTTCACGGCGCGCATGAAGTCGCCGTGCATGGCTTCGTTGGTGCGCGTCACGCGCATGGCGTCGCGCTGGTACTGCTCCAGGAACGTGAGCAAACGTTCGAACTGCGGATTGCCGGTGGCCTGCGCGATGCTGCGGTGAAAGGCGAGGTCCTCCTCCACGCCGTCCCCACCGGCGGCAACGGCAGCGTCGAGCTGCTCCAGCGCCGCGCGCAGGGCGCGGGCCTTGGCAGGCGTGATGCGCTGGGCGGCCAGGGCCGCGACTTCGCCCTCCAGGGCCCGGCGCACCTCCACGACCTGCACCACCGCATCGAGCGACTGCAGCACCGAGGGGTCGAAGGCCAGCGCGCGCGCTCGGTTTCGCGGTGCGACGAACACCCCCGCGCCCTGGCGGGAGACGAGCAGGCCCATGGACTTGAGCCGGCTGACCGCTTCGCGCACCACGGTGCGCGAGACGCCGAAGCGCTCGGACAGCTGTTGCTCGGTGGGCAGGCGCTGGCCGGGCGCGAGTTCGCCGCCTTCGATACGGCGCGCCAGCTGGTCGGCCACGCGGTCGGACAGACGTTCGGGGGCGGCCAGCGGTTCGATGGGTGCAGGGGAGGTGGAGAGCATCAGGACCCGGGTTGTCGGGTCATCCTACAAGTTGCAACTCTGCCCTCCGTTCAGGGGTTTCCCGGGGTCACCACGTCGGTGGCCGGGGGATCAGCTCGTGGATTCCAGGGCGGGGTGCCTGTGGCCGCGGCTGTCCGATTCCTGCGGATCGCTCTGACCCGCGGTGCCTGGGCCAGGGAGCGTCGATCGGGCGGTGCGGGGCTGGCGTGCTGTGGGCTCGCCGCTGCGGGGCAGGCCGTACGCCTGGGCGGTGACGGCAAGGACGGCTTGGGCCCGGCGCAACATTTGTGGCGCATGGGGCGAACCAGGGGGGGGTGGGTGCTGCATGACGACTTTCGCAAAGCGGGCGCCAGTATGGGCGGGCGCATGGCGGCCTGGGGCTCGCCCTGGGGAAGGCTCGTCACAAATGGATGGAGTCTGACGCGCTGAGCCGCACCGTCTGACGAGCTCGCAGGCCGATGTCCGACCCCGGCCTCCAAGAGGCCGGGCTCAGTCCTCCAGCGACGCGCTCCAGCGCGCGTCCCAGCCGGTGCGGGTCTGGTCGAGGTCGCGGCGTTCGCGTTTGGTCGGACGGCCCTGCGTGATCGACAGGGCCGGCTCGCGCGCGTAGCGCCGTTGCTCGGACTGGCGCTCGCGCCTGGCGACGCTGTCGGCCGTCTCCTCGTACAGCAATTGGGCCACCGGCGCCGGCCCGCGCATGCCCGCGAGTCCGCGCACGACCACCGTGCGGACCGTTGCCTCGCGCCGGATCGCCACGGTGTCGCCGACCTTGACCTCACGCGCCGGCTTGGCCGCTTGCCCGTTGACCGCGACGCGGCCCAGGTCCAGGTCGTCGCTGGCCAGCGAGCGGGGCTTGTAGAAGCGCGCGGCCCAGAGCCCCGTGTCGATGCGCGGTCGTTCCATCCGCTCAGTTCGTTGCGCCCCGGGCGATCGCGGCCGGG
>JBEGVR010000005.1:0-20295 GCA_041178265.1 Pseudomonadota bacterium
TCGCAGTACGGCGAAAACTCTGAGTCGCTGTACCTGACTTCGAGTTTCACCCAACCCGATTGCGAAACCGCTGCCCGGCGCTTCTCCGGCGAGGAAGAGGGCTACATCTACTCGCGCTTCACCAACCCCACGGTGGCCAGCATGGAGATGCGCCTGGCTGCCATGGAGGGCACTGAGGCCTGCATCGCCGCAGCCAGCGGCATGGGCGCCATCCTGCTGCTTTGCATGGGCCTCTTGAAGGCCGGTGACCATGTGGTGTGCTCGCGCTCGGTGTTCGGCTCCACGATCAAGCTGATTGGCTCGGAGTTCGGCAAGTTCGGGGTGCAAAGCACCTTCGTGTCGCAGACCGATCTTGCCGAGTGGAAGGCGGCGATCCGCCCCAACACCCGGCTGCTGTTTGCCGAGACGCCCACCAACCCGCTGACCGAGGTGTGCGACATCCGCGCCCTGGCCGACCTGGCGCACAACGCCGGCGCACTGCTGGCGGTGGACAACTGCTTCTGCACCCCGGCGCTGCAAAAGCCCGCAGCCCTTGGCGCGGACATCATCACCCACTCGGGCACCAAGTACCTGGACGGCCAGGGCCGCGTGATCGCCGGCGCGATCTGCGCGAGCCAGGCCCTGATCAAGGACAAGCTCCTACCGGTGCAGCGCAGCGGCGGCATCACGCTGTCGCCGTTCAATGCCTGGGTGGTGCTCAAGGGCCTGGAGACGCTGGGCATCCGCATGGAGGCGCAGTCCAAGCGCGCGCTGGACCTTGCGCGTTGGCTCGAGGCGCACCCGGGCGTGGAGCGCGTGTACTACCCGGGCCTGCCCAGTCACCCCCAGCATGCGCTGGCGATGGCGCAGCAATCGGGCATGGGCGGGGCGGTGGTGTCCTTCGACGTGAAGGGCGCGACGCCCGCGCAGGGGCGGGCCAACGCCTTCCAGGTGATCGATTCCACGCAGTGGCTGTCCATCACCGCCAACCTGGGCGACGTGAAGACGATCATCACCCAGCCGGCCAGCACCTCGCACGGGCGCCTCTCCGAGGACCAGCGCCTGGCCGCGGGCATCCGCCAGAACCTGGTGCGCGTGGCCGTAGGCCTGGAGCACCTGGGCGACATCCAGGCCGACCTCGCGCACGGGCTGGACCGGCTGGCCTGATCGATCGCCCGATTTTCCGCAGTGACTTCCGTGACCCCAACGCCTTCCGCCGCGCGCGTGCGCACCCGCTTCGCGCCATCGCCCACCGGCTTCATCCACCTGGGCAACATCCGCTCGGCGCTGTACCCCTGGGCCTTTGCGCACTCGCAGGGCGGCGACTTCATCCTGCGCATCGAGGACACCGACCTGGAGCGATCCTCGCAGGCGGCGGTGGACGTGATCCTGGAGGGCATGGCCTGGCTGGGCCTTACGCACGACGAGGGGCCGTTCTACCAGATGCAGCGGATGGACCGCTACCGCGAGGTGCTGGCCCGCATGCAGGCCGAGGGTCTGGTCTACCCCTGCTACACGAGCGTGGCCGAACTCGACGCCCTGCGCGAACGCCAGATGGCCGCCAAGGAAAAGCCCCGCTACGACGGCGCCTGGCGGCCCGAGCCGGGCAAGGTGCTGCCGCCGGTGCCGGGTGGCGTGAAGCCGGTGCTGCGTTTTCGCAACCCGCAGGGCGGCGTGGTGGCCTGGGACGACAAGGTCAAGGGCCGCATCGAGATCGCCAACGCGGAGCTTGACGACCTGGTGATCGCGCGCCCCGACGGCACGCCCACGTACAACTTCTGCGTGGTGGTGGACGACATCGACATGCGCATCACCCACGTGATCCGCGGCGACGACCATGTGAACAACACGCCGCGCCAGATCAACATCTTCCGTGCGCTGGGGCAGGAGCCGCCGGTGTACGCGCACCTGCCCACCGTGCTCAATGAGCAGGGCGAGAAGATGTCCAAGCGCAATGGCGCCAAGCCAGTGACGCAGTTTCGTGACGAAGGTTTCCTGGCCGAGGCGGTGGTCAATTACCTGGCCCGCCTGGGGTGGTCGCACGGCGACGACGAGATCTTCTCGCGCGAGCAGTTCCTCGCGTGGTTCGACCTGGACCACCTGGGGCGCAGCGCCGCGCAGTTCGACGAAGCCAAGCTGCGGTGGGTAAACGCGCAGCACATGAAGTCCACCCCCGACGCCGCGCTGGCGCTGCTCGTGCAGCCGCAGCTGGAGGCAATGGGCCTGGAGCCCGACGGACGCCTGCCCGCGATCTGCGGCCTGTTCAAGGACCGCTGCGAGACCACTGTGGCCCTGGCCGCCTGGGCCGCGAAGTTCTACCGGCCGGTGCAGTCCGCACCCGAGGAACTCGCCCAGCACCTGACGGATGCCGTGCGCCCCGCCGTCGTCCATCTCGCGGGCGCGCTGGCCGCCTGCGCCTGGGACCAGGCCGCCATCGCCGGGGCGATCAAGGAGACCCTGCGCGCCACGGGCCTGAAGATGCCGCAACTGGCCATGCCGGTTCGGGTGCTGGTGCTGGGAACGCCCCAGACGCCGTCGCTCGACGCCGTGCTGGCCCTGTTCCCCCGCGAGGACGTTTTGCAGCGATTGTCGAGCGCCCAAAAATCGTTGTAGAATCTTGGACTCGACGCCCAACGGGGGTATAGCTCAGCTGGGAGAGCGCTTGCATGGCATGCAAGAGGTCAGCGGTTCGATCCCGCTTACCTCCACCAAAAAACGTCGAGATGGATTAGTCCAAAGGTTTTGACCCTATCGTCTAGAGGCCTAGGACATCACCCTTTCACGGTGAGTACCGGGGTTCGAATCCCCGTAGGGTCGCCAAATTTTTTTGGCACAAGAAGGTTGTTCTTGGCACGCAGGCCTCGGCCTGCAGCGAAACGCAACACTGCCTGGAGCGGTAGTTCAGTTGGTTAGAATACCGGCCTGTCACGCCGGGGGTCGCGGGTTCGAGTCCCGTCCGCTCCGCCAGAATTCAGAAGTCCAACGGGCTGCAATCGAGAGGTTGCAACCCGTTTTTACTTTTCGTCTATAAACCTCCTGAAGAGCTGAAGGCCGCCGCGCGGCGGCGAGAACCAGGAGCGACATGTCGGCCGAGCCAGAACCGGACAAGGAAATATGGATCCACTACCTGCACCACGGCGACGTGCAGGCGCTGGCGATGCGCGATGCGGAGATCGTCGCCGCCGTCGAGGACGGTCTGCGGGCCCAGGGCCTGGGGCAGGTCGCCATCGAGCCGCGCATGCACCTGGTGCCCGAGAAGGACTGGCCGGGCCACTTCAATGTGCTGCGCGGCTACATCCGACCGTTGGGGCTGGCGGGGGTGAAGGTCGTGGGCGACTTCTACCGCAATTACGAAGTGGGCCTGCCATCGGAGATGGCGCTTCTCAATCTCATGGATCCGAAGACCGGCGCACCCGTGGCGGTGATCGACGCTTCCGACATCACCGACATGCGTACGGGTGCGGTGACGGCCATCGGCGCGCGCCACCTGGCGCGCCGCGGCTCCAAGGTGCTGGGACACATCGGGGCGCGCGGCACCTCCTACTGGAACGTGCGGCTGCTCGATTCGATTTTCGACTTCGACGAGATCCGCGTGCATTCACGACGCCCTGAAAGCCGTGATGCCTTTGCGCAGCGGCTCTCCCGCGACCTGGGCAAGACGGTGCGCGTGACATCGGACTGGGAGTCCTGCGTGCGCGGTGCTGATATCGTCGTGGAGGCCTCCCGCCTGGAAAAGCCAGAACCCTTGCTGAAGACCGCGTGGATCAAGCCGGGGGCCTGCGTCATACCCTACGGCACGATGAGTGCTGTGGAACTTTCGCTGACCGACATCATGGACAAGATGGTGATGGACGACTGGGGTCAGGCCCAGGCCGGACCCTTCGGCGCGCTGCGCGCGCACGTGGACAGCGGCCGATTGAGCGAGAAGACCCTGCATGCCGAACTCGGGCAGATCGTGGCGGGTCTCAAGCCCGGGCGCGAGCGCGAAGACGAGACCAACCTGTTCTGGCACCGTGGGCTGTCGCTGTCGGACATCGCGCTGGGCGCCGCCATGCTGCGCAAGGCCCAGGCGTTGGGTCTGGGCCAGCGTCTGCGGTTTCGCTGAGGGCCGCAGCGTGTCCCTGGTCGCCAATGCCCGCATGTATTCGGCGACGCCCCGTACAAAACAGGCGTGGCGCACGCTGCTGTCCTGGGTGCTCCGCGATGCCGGCCTCGACTGGGAGGTGATCGACTACGACGCCCCCCAGCCGCTGAACGCCCTGTGGGCCCGCGCGGATCTCGGTCTGGTGATGATGTGCGGCCTGCCCTTTGCCCGACGCGTGCCACAGCCGCAACTGGTGGCAGCTCCGGTGCCCGCGCTGGCTCGCTACGGCGGACGGGCGCAATACTGCACCGATCTCGTGGTCCGAGCCGACGCGCCCTGGCGCTCGCTGACTGAGACCTTCGGTGCGGTGGCGGGTTACACGCTGTCGGACTCGCTGTCGGGTGGCGTGGCCTTCGATCGCTTCCTGAACGCATGGCGCACGCCCCGGCAGCCCTTTCTGTACCGGCGTACGGTCGGTGGTCTCGTCCACGCACGCGGCGTGATCGAGGCGCTGGTTCGCGGCGATATCGATGTCGGCCCCTTGGACAGCTACTACCACGACCTGCTGCGCCAGGATGAACCGGTCTTTGCCGCACAGGTACGCACCGTGGCGATGACGCCGATGCGACCGATCCCGCCGCTGGTGGCCACCGCGATCCTGGCGCCTGGCCAGCTGCAGGCGCTTCGCCAGTCCTTGCAGGCAGCTGCCCGTGCGAGCGAACTGGCCTCGGTGCGCGAGTGCCTGCTGCTGGCGGGCTTTGCTGAACTTGAGCCCGCACAGTACGAAGTGCTGCGGGAGATGGCCGAATCGACCCCTGATGTCCTGGAGAAACTCTGATGAAACGATTGATTCCGATCCTGATTGCGAGCCTCTCATTTGCCCTGGGGGGCCAGACGGCCCTGGCCCAGGCCTGGCCCGCCAAGCCGGTGCGTGTGATCGTGCCCTTCGCACCGGGTGGGCCCGCCGACCAGCTTGGGCGCATGGCGGCCCAGACGATCACGGACACGATGGGCCAGGCTGGCGTGGTCGATAACAAGGTCGGTGCCGCAGGCAACCTGGGTGTGGACCTGATCGCCAAAGCTGCGCCAGATGGTTACACCATCGGCGTGGTACCTGTGGGCAACATTGCGGTGAACCCCGCGCTGTTCCCTAACCTGCCCTATGCTGCCCGCGAGTTGGCACCGGTAGCCATGCTGGCCGTGGTGGACAACGTGTTGGTGGTGCCCGCCTCGGTACCCGCCAACAACCTGCGTGAGCTGCTGGCGCTGGCCCGGCAAAAGCCCGAGGGTCTGAGCTTCGCCTCGCCGGGAGCGGGGAGCCAGGCGCACCTGGCGGGCGAGCTGCTGGCGCTGGAGTCCGGTGCCAAGCTGGTACACATCCCCTACAAGGGCATGGCCCCTGCCGTGAACGACCTGCTCGGAGGGCAGGTTGACCTGATGTTCGCCGCTACGTCGACCGCCATCCCGCATATTCAGTCCGGGAAGTTGCGCGCCATCGGGGTGGCTAGCCTGCGCCGGCTGGCGGCCTTGCCGCAGGTGCCGACCATCGCGGAGCAGGGCTTCGCGGGCTTTGAGGCCGTCTCCTGGTATGCGCTGATGGCGCCGGCCGCGACGCCGCGTGAAGTGGTGGACAAGCTGCATGCAGAGATAACCCGTGCGGTGGGACGCGCCGACGTCAGGGAGCGCTTTGCCGCGCAGGGCATGGAGGCAGGCAGCGGCACGCCGGCGCAGCTGGCCGCGCGCATTGCCGCCGAGAGCGTGCGGTGGGCCGATGTGGTGAAGAAGCGCAGCCTCAAGCCCGATTGAGTCCGGCTGCGACGCCCCTGACGCGGTCAGGTCCGCGCTGGGGGCGACTCCTCACCGCGGTTGCAGGAACTTCAGCAGGCGCTCGAAGCCGCCCCGGTACGGCGGATACAGCAGGTGCGTGAGCGCGAAGCGGCTCTGGTGGAACACCGGCCGCAGCTTGGAGAAGGTCTCGAAGCCCTCGCGCCCGTGGTAGTGGCCCATGCCCGATTCGCCCACGCCGCCAAAGGGCAGGTCAGCCTGCGCCACATGCAGCAGCGCGTCGTTCACGCTCACGCCACCGGACATCACGTGATCCAGCAGATGCGCCAGGCGCACGCGGTCGTGGGTGAAGGGATAGAAGGCCAGGGGGCGGGGTCCGGCGTTGATCGCGGCCACCGCCTCGTCCAGGTGGTCGTAGGGAACCACGGGCAGCAGGGGCCCGAAGATCTCGCGCTGCATCAGCGCGCTGCCCTTGGGTGCGTCCAGCACCAGGTGCGGCGCGAGGCGGTGCGCGGCGTCGTCCCGCGCGGGCCCGGGCAACAGCGGGATCACCGTGGCGCCCTGCGCCTGCGCCTCGTCCAGCGCGCGCGTGAGGCGCTGGTAGGCGCTGCCACTGATGATGGAGGTGTAGTCGGGGCTGGCCAGCGATGCGTAGCGGGCCGGCACGATGCGCCGCGCCAGGGCGACGAACTCCTGCACCCGGGCGCGCGGCAGGTACAGGTGGTCGACCGTGGTGCAGATCTGGCCGGCGTTCAGGCACTTCACGTACAGGATGCGTTCGGCCGCGGTGCGCAGGTCGAAGTCGTCGCAGACCAGCGCGGGCGAGCGTCCGCCCAGTTCCAGGGTGACGGGGCACAGGTTGGCGGCGGCCGCCGCCATGACCGCGCGCCCGGTGGTGCCCGATCCCGTGAACAGCAAATGGTCCAGGGGCAGCTGCGAGAAGGCCACGCCCACGCCGCCGGTTTCGTCAAAGAACCGCAGCTTCTCGGGCGGGAAGTAGGCGGGGATGCGCTCGATCAGGAGCGCTGCGAGGTGGCGCGAGTGCTCACTCATTTTGACCAGGGCGCGGTTGCCTGCGGCCAGGATCGCCACCAGCGGCACCAGGCTCAGGTTCAATGGGAAATTCCACGGCACGATCACGCCCACCACGCCCAGGGGCTGCGGGATCACCGTGTTGGAGGCCAGGCCGAAGGCCAGTCGGTCCACCGCGCGCCGGCGCGGCTTCATCCACGCCCGCAGGTGCGTCAGGGCGTGCTCGACTTCCCTGAGTACGGGCAGCACCTCGGTCAGGCGGGTCTCGTGCGTCGAGCGGTGGCCGTAATCGCGCGAGATGGCCGCACACAGGTCGTCGGCGTTTTCACGCACGAAGCGGGCGAGCGCCTGCAGGTCGGCGCGGCGGGCGGCTTCGTCGGGGACTGGATTTGCCCGGGCAGCGGCGCGCTGGCGGGCGAGGGCGTCTTGCAGCAGGGACATGGCAGGCAGGGGCACCCGGCGGGTGGCGGGCGTGCGCCGCATGCTGCCAGAACCGCCCGGTGCGGGGGCTGGCGGGGGTATTGCCCGGCGCCGCGCCCTCACGCCCCGCGCCCACGCGCCCTCAGAGTCCCGCTTCGCGCACCAGCACCGTGAGCGCCTGGCGCAGGTAGCGCCCGGCCAGGGGCTCGCCCGCGGCGCGGATCACCACCCGCCCGCGCCAGGCGCGCCCGGCCAGATCCTCGGGCGCAGAGTCCACCCGCAGCACCACGCGGTAGACGGCCTGCTCGGGCACGCGCTGCCCCTTGCGATCGCGTGTGAGCACATCGCCTCCGGCCTGGGCAGCCAGCATGCCGTGCGCGAGCTGGCGCGAGGCATCGGCATCGACCTGCAGCAGGGTCAGGCGCAGCGCCGGACCCTCCAGCCCCTCGGTGATGAAGAGGCCCCGGTCGCCCGCGTGCACGCGGCGGGCGGCGTGTTCTTCCAGGTAGACCTCCACCACCATGGGGCCGTCTCCTACCAGGGTGGCGATGCGTTCGCGCACGGCCAGCCACTGGCCGGGACGCAGGTCGGGGTCGAGGTCGCGCACGGTGGCGTCAAAGGGCGCGGCGGGCGTGAGCTGTTCGCGCTCCGCCTGCACGCCGGCCTGTTCGGCCTGGCTGGTGGCGAGTTCTTCCTGCGTCACCTGCCAGCGGCTGCGTGATTCCGCCAGCAGGGGCGCCGCATCCACCTGCCAGCCCAGACGCTCGGTCCTGGCAGCGAGCACCTGGTGGCGGCTTTCCAGGGGGGGCGACGCCAGTCGCAGCAGCTGCACGCCCTGGGGCACGCGCGCCCCTTCGGCCTGGTGCACGGCCTCCAGTCGGGCCGCTGCGGGCGTGTACACCGGCCAGACCTGCGAGGGCCGCAGCCACCCGCTGGCCGCCACGCGCCCGGGCCAGGGCACCACGGCGATGACCAGCACCCCCGCCAGGCAGGCCGCGCTCACACGGGCGCGGCGCCGGCTGGGCGCCTGCTGCCGCACCTGGGGCCACAGGGCCGCCCACACCTTGAGTTCGCGCCAGACGGGCAGCGCCACGAACCAGGTGATCTCCACCAGGAACAGGAACACCCCCACCAGCTTGATGAAGAAGTGATAGACCAGCACCGCGATGCCCAGGAACACCACCAGCCGGTACAGCCACACCACCCAGGCGAAGGCAATGAGAGCCGCCTGCTTGCCCGGGCTGAAATGCTCGGGCCGGGGCGCGCCCGGCGCGAACAGCCATTCGCGCAGCTGCCAGCGCGCCAGGGCGAAGCTGCGCTCATGCAGGTTGGGCATGTCCAGCGCGTCGCACAGGATGAAGTAGCCGTCAAAGCGCATGAAGGGGCTGGCGTTGACCGCCAGCGTGGCCACCCAGCTGGTGGTGGCCAGCGCGAACATCGCGCCGCGCAGCGTGCCCTCGGGCAGCAGCGCCCACCCCAGGGTGGCCCAGATAGCCACCACGAGTTCGGTGGCGATGCCGGCGCTGGCCACCTGCAGGCGCTGGCGGCGGTCGGTCAGGCGCCAGGTCTCGGTGGTGTCGGTGTAGGCCATGGGCCACATCACGAGAAAGGCCACGCCCATGGCAGGTACGCGGCAGCCGTGGTGGCGCGCGGTGAAGGCGTGCCCCAGTTCGTGCAGCAGCTTCACGCCGATCAGGGCCAGGCCATAGGCGGCCAGGCCTTCGACGTTGAAGGTGTCCACCAGCGTGTGCAGGAAGCTGTCCCAGCTGCGCGCCACCAGCAGCACGCCCGCGGCCAGGGCCGCCGCCGTGGCCAGCGCGAAGCCGCGCGAGACGAACAGGGCCCACACCGCCCCCGACCAGCGCGCAAGCCAGGCGTCGGGGCGCACCAGCGGCACGCGAAAGAACAGGTAGTGATGCAGCAGCCGCTTCAGGGGCGTTCCCCGCAGGGCATTAAAGCGCTCGGCCATGCGCTGCGCGTTGCCGGGTCCGCGTGCCTGCACGAGCTGGTTCTCCACCAGGAATCGCGACACCTGTTCGACCGCCTGCGGGTCGGCCTGCAGCGTGGTCCGCGTGGCGACGCTGGCCGCGATGGCTGCAGGATCGCCGAGCGACCAGCGACTGAGGATCTCGAACGTCATCCAGTCGATGCGGTAGAACTGGTGGCGTACCGGGTCGTGCAGGGTCCAGGAGGGCTGGCCGTCCGCCAGGCGCGGTCCGGGCATCAGGGCCAGTTCCTCGCGCAGGGGGGGCAGGGCCATGGTGCCGCTCACCATGCCAGCAGGCTGCGCACGCTGGCCCAGGGCCGACGCAGCAGCCAGTAGCCCAGGGGCACCCACTGGCCGCTCACGCGCACGCTGCCCTTCAGGCCGACGCGGTGCGCGGTCGGCTCGGTCAGGGTGGCGCGCAGGCGGTAGGCGTAGCTGCCGTCGGGGCGTTCCACTGCGTCATGCGCCAGATAGCGCAGGCGCGCCTTGACCGGCGACAGCGGGTCGGCGTTCAGGTGCAGCGAGACGCCCGCATCGGCCGGCAGCGGGATGGCGTCGGCCACGCCCAGCCAGGCCTCGACCTCGATGTCGTCCAGGGCGGCCACGCGCAGGATGCGCTCGCCCACCGTGACCGGCCGCCCGATCCATTCGCTGGGGTCGTCGAACAGCGCCACGCCATCGCGGGGCGCCACCACCTGCGCGCGTGCGAGCTGGTCTTGCAGGTACAGGGCCTCGGCGCGCTTTTCCTCGATGCGGCCCACCAGGCCGGCCAGCATCGACTTGGATTTCACGTCGCTGAGGGCCTGCTGGGCCGCCTGCCGGTATTCGGCTTCAGCGGTGGCCAGCGCCTGGCGCGCTACCTCCAGGCGATTGCCGATGAGGGCCAGGTCGAACGAGAACAGGGGCTGGCCCTTGCGTACCTGCTGATTGGGCTGCACGTGAAACTGCGCCAGCACGCCCTCCAGGGGCGCGCGCACCACCTCGGGCTGCGCCGGCACCAGCTCGCCCGGGGCCAGCACCGTCAGGCGTACCGGGAGGGCCAGCGCCAGGGCCAGGGCGGCGGCCCACCACGCCCAGCGCCTGCGCCGCGCGGAGGGCGCGGTGGCCCGGGCCGCGCGCGTATCAGGGCCCCCGGCAGCGGGCCAGCGCCAGCCCGCAGGCTTGCTCACGGCATTCCACGCGTGTACCCAGATCCCGGCCCACTCCTGCAGCAAGCGCGTCTCGCGCGGGGTCCAGGCAGCGTCCCGCGCCAGCAGCAAGGCCCCTAGCGGCACGCCGCCTGGGGGCACGCTGTCCAGGCGCAGGAACCAGGCATTGGCGGGCAGCCAGTCGGACCATTGCGCAGAGAGTTCGGCGGGCAGGGCCCTCACCTCGATCGCACCAGAACCGGGCATGTGCGCCTGGCAATGCGTCATCACGCGCGCGAGCCACTGCGTGTAAGGCGCATTGACTTCAGCCTGCACCACGCCGGAGAGCGCGCACACGCCGCCTTGCGCCAGCCAGAGCGCGGCCTGGCGGTAGGGCGTGAGCAGGTGGGTGTCGTTCACCAGCAGGAAGCGCAGCGGGGCAACCGACGTGGCGGATCGCGCACGCGCCGCCAGGTCCATCAGGTCCAGCAGCGAGAGCAGCGGCTCGGACAGGTCGGCCGGTGCCGCCGCGGGCGCGACGGGAGATCGGGCGGTGATGTCCATGCTGCAGCGCCGATCAGCGCGGCCGGGTCAGGCGGACGGCAGCACAGTCCGCAGGGCTTCCTGCGGTACGCGCGATGCGAAGGCCCCCTCGCGATGACGCGCTTCGTCGCGAAGCTGCGCGCTCAAGGCGCTGCGGCCGGGCGCGCCATCGCCACGCGATGGCGTGGGCGCGCGTTCACCCACATGCAGCCGGAACAAGGTGGTGGCCTCGCGGCCCTGGCCATCCCGCGCCTGCAGTCGGATCGCCAGCTCGCCCAGGAATCCGGATGGCGGCAGGAGCTGGAACACGCCGGTTTCCGGATTCAGCTGGATCCAGGACGGCAGCGGCGTACCGTCCGCCAGGGAGGCGTACACGGTGACGCGCACTTCGGAGCGGGTGTGAAAGAAGCTGTCCCAGGGCACGCTGATGTAGGCCACGCCGTCGCTCTCGATGAACTGGTCGGGCATGCCGCGGAACACGGACAGGGCATTGGCGGTATCCGGATGCACCACCACACGCCAGCCATCGTCCGGGGCTTCGGTGTAGGTCTCGTTCAAGGCCCAAAGGGCCAGGGTCCGTTGCAGGGGGTGGTGCTGCGCGGCCGGTGGCTCGATGAGATGGTTCGGCTCGACCAGGAACCCTGCGCGATGCGGGAACAGCGTCGAATCAAAGATTTGCCTCGCCTGAAAGCTCGGCGGAGCGTCCGGCACGAAAGGCGCGGCCGATGGCGGTGGCGGCAAGGGGGGTGCCGCGCTGCCGGTGAGTACAGTGCCTGGGGCCGCACTGCCGAGGGGAGATCCCGAGGCTGGCGGGTCGGTCGCTTGCGGCAGCTCTGAGGTTGGCGGTGAAGGGCTCTGCGTCGGGTTCCCCGATGCGCGGAGCAGTCCGCTGGTCAGACCGCCGGTGGGAACGATGCTGCCAGTGTCGTCGCCAGGGATATCGCCATAGACAGTCGTCGTCTCAGTCTCAGTCTCAGTCTCGGGCTCAGTCTCGGGCTCGGGCTCGGGCTCGGAAATATCTCCATCGCCTGATCCGAACGAGACAGCTAACGATTCGTCCACGTGGTAAGGCGCTGCGTCATCAAACGAGACGCCCTCGGGCGCCAAGAAAAAGCCGGTAGGTGTATCGCCGTTCCGGGTCTCTGGGTCGATGTTGACGTAAACAGCCACGACCTTTCCGTCGCGATGGACGCGGCCACTGATCGAGCCTGAGTAGGTGGAGCCGTTCCAAGTGAAGGTGACCCGGATGTCGTTGCCCTGCGCGCGAGGCCGGTCATCCAGAAAATCCATTTCAGTGATCGCACTGCTCGTGCCTTTTACGGTGAACAACCCCGCCTGCGCGTGGCCCGACGGATCGCCAGGATTCGATCCACCCCTGCCGCCGTGCTCCATCGGTCTGACCTCAAAAGCAAAGGCCAGTCCGGACAGATCGGGCGCGTTGGTCTGACTGGCGGACTGCGGGGCTTCGGGGGCGACCTCGACTCCGACGGCAGCGGCCGCACCGTCGAACATGAACCGCGCTTCCAGGGCCAGCGGTCGGGGCTGAGGGGGCACGATACGGGGCGTGCGTGCACGGGTCGCCAGGCGCAGGGGATGGAGGGTGTCGAGGATCATGAGCAAACTCCCGCAGTTGGAAGGAAGGACAGTGCCGGCTAGCGCCCGCGCGGGGCGGCGATGTCCACGCGCCCGCTCATGCCGGCCATGAGTTCAGGGAAGCGCCCATGAATGGCGGCGCTGACTTTCAGCGACTGGCTCACCGGGTCCACCCGCGCGCCCAGGCGGGTCAGGCGGGCGGGGTAGGTCTTTCCGGTTTCGTCGATGGCCACGGTGAATTCGCCGCCCACGCGCAGCCACGACAACCAGACCGAGGGCACGATGAATTCGAGCTCGAGCGCGCTGTCGTCCAGGATGTCCAGCACGGGCTGGCCAGCCTGCACGAATTGCTGTTCACGCACACGCTGGTCGGCCACCCGCCCGGAGAAGGGCGCGGTGATGGTGCATCTGTCCAGCACTGCCTGCTGGCTTCCCAGCTCGGCACGCACCCGCTGGACGGCCGTTTGCGAGAGGTCGAGTTCCAGCTGGCCCACAGAGTTGAGCTTGCGCAAGGCCTCATTGGCCTGCGCAGTTTTCTCGGCAGCTTGCAGCTCGGCCTGATGCTTGTGCAGCAGGGCCTGCTGTACGCTGCAGTCGAAGGCGACCAGCACCTGGCCCGCACGGAAGCTGCCACCTTCGGCGACGGGCAGGTGGTTGACTTTGGCGCCCACCTCGGCGGCCAGGGTGGTGTAGCGGCGCGGCAGGAGTTGGGCGCGCAGGGCCTGACGCGCCAGCGGTGCGCCTTCGGCGCGACGGGTGGGCGCTGGGTCAGGCGGCGCGACCGAAGGCGAAGTGGTGGCGGCGCGGGTGCGCGCTGCGCCGGACGACGACGGTTCCGCCAGGGCGGTGAGGCTCAGCCCCAGCAGACTGGCCACGCACAAGGTACGCAGGACAGTGTCCATGGTTACTCTCCATTCACATGGGCCATCCGGGCGGGCGCTGGTGAGAGCGCCCAGCGCCCGCCCTTACGCAGCTGGCTGGCCAGTTCGGGCAGGGAGAGGGTGTCCACGCTGGCGATGACCGGGTCCAGGCCCAGCGAGGCCTCCAGCCGTGCCTCGGCCGCATGCGCCTGCGAGATCGACTGGTAATGGCGCAACTGGCTGAGGATGGCCCCGGTCTCGGCGCTCACACGGTCCAGCTTGCTTTGCATCTGCACGCCTTCTCGGTGGGTCATGAGTTCGGCCAGCCGGCGGTCGGTGGCGTAGATCTCCTGATTGCGTTCCATCTGGCGCAGCGCGTGATCCCACTGCATCCGGGCCAGGTGCACCTGCGCCAGCACCGCCATGTGGGCGGTGAGCCGGCGCTGCTCGGCCAGCTTGATGCCCGCCTCGGCCAGCTTCCTTTGTGCGTCCATCGTGGCCAGGTTGATCAGGCTGAAGGAAAGCTGCAGACCGGCCTCGCTCCATCGTTTATTGACCTGGTAGTTGTCGGTGTCGTAGTTCAGGCTGTAGCTGAAGCTGATGTTGGGAAACAGCTTGACCAGCGTCTTGCGCGCTTCGAGGTGGGCAATGCGAGTGTTGTGGTGCTGTTCGCGCAGGTCGGCACTCTGGCGCAGGGCGGTTTCCTCCAACTGTTCAATGGGCAGCTGCAGCACATCACGGTTGGTGTTGTCTTCGGGCGGCTCGATCACCTGCAGCGGCTGGCCCAGAGGCGCGTTGATCAGCCAAGCCAGTTCGACCTGGGCGGCCGAGAGTTCCTGGGCGATGGCCTCCAGCAGCCGCAGGTTCTCCAGCACCTGGCGCTGGTAGCGCAGCGCGTCGGCCGGGTTGCGCACCCGGCTGGCTTCAGCCTGGCGCGCGTCGGCTAGCGCGTCCGAGGCCAGGGCCACTGTCGCCTGGACGCGGTCCTGCAGGGCCTGGGCGCTGGCCGCGCGCCAGAAGGCGATGCGCACATCCTGCGCGAGCACGTGCATGGCCTTGCGGCGCTTTTCCAGGGCGATCTGCGCCCGGTCACTCATCTGCTGGCTGTTGTAGTAGCCCAGGCCGAAGTCCAGCAGGTTCCAGCTCAGGCCTAGCTGCGAGACGGCATGGGTGCGGTCCTGCGAGATGAAGCGCGAGGTGGAGGGCGTGCCGGTGATCGCGTCGCGGCTCTCGCTGATGCGGTCGTTGCTGCGCGAGGTGAGTGCGGACTGCGCGGCCATCTGCGGGAGCGTGTCGTAGCGGGAGAGGTCCAGCTGCTTGTGGGCGATGGCCTCTTCCATCAGCTTCACGCGGCGGTCGAGGTTGTATTTCAGGGCGCGGGCGAGGGCCTCCGACAGGGTCAACGGGCCGGTGATCGGCGGCACGTCGGCCCGCAGGACGCGTGCGTCCGACTCATTGGCGGCGGCTGCCGACGGCGGCTCCAGGGGCAGGGTGCTGGCGCATCCTGCCAGCAATGCGGGCAGCACGACTGCCAGCGCCGAGCGCAGGCGCTGGGCGCGGCGTGGACAAGACGGAAGCAACCGCATGGGGCGTCCAGTGGCGTAATTGGATGAGTGGCAATGGCTGTCAGTTCGCTGAAAATACTACTGAAGATTTATAAAAAGTAAAAAAACATGCGTAATTTTTAACTTTTCAGGGTGTCGATGTGGCGATACGCCAGGCCCAGGCATTCAGGCCGAGGGTGACGTCATGAGCCTGCCAGCCGCAGCGGCAGGCGACGCTGGCCTGAAGGCTCAGTTCGCCCGCGCGGCCTGTTCGCGGCCTTCGCGGCGGAAGGACCAGGGCGGCACGGGGTGCGCGTCCTGCCACAGCCCGACGCGGTTTTGCCGCGCCGCCGCCTCGGCTTCGGCATAGGCGATCCGGTCCTGCGGCGCCTGGTCGCGGGCGTACTGCTTGTAGTGCCAGGCCATGCCGCGCCGGACCTGCTCGAGGTTGACGTCCTGCCCGTCCAGCACGATCTTCCCCAGCGAGCGGCCATAACGGTCCAGCTTGCCGCCTTCGACGCTGACCTGCTTGTCGAAGACCAGGTCGCTCAGGGACTGCTTGGCGCGTTCACCAAAGGGTTGCTTCTTCTCCGGCGAATCGATGCCCAGCAGGCGGACCTTGTGGGTGCGCTGGGTGGCGTCCAGGATGGTGACGGTGTCGCCGTCGGAGACGCCGACGACGCGGCCGGTGAGGGTCTGGGCCGCTGCGGAGGCGATGGCCAGCGCGGCCAGGGAGAAAGCGGCCAGGGTCTGGCGCAGGGAGGGCTTGAGGGTGATCACGGAGCGGTCCAGGAGGTTGACCGCAGGATCATAGAACGGCAGAGCTTGTACTGATGCGTTGGGGAAGGGCCTGGAACGTGCGCGTCGTGGTCATGCGGTCCTCGAAGGCAGGCGTCTCGTTCCGCATGAAATCGGACAGTTGCACCGGGAAGCGTGTTTCCTGTCTGTGCAGGCGCCCGAGGCTCAGGCGCCTTCGGCGATGAGACGGTGAAAATGCAGTTCCATGCGCGCAGGGTCGGCCGCAAGGCCGGTGAATAGCTCGAAAGCCCCCGAGGCCTGGCCCACGGCCATCGTGCCGCCGTCGACCACCCGGCACCCCCGCGCTCGAGCCACGGCAAGCAACTCGGTCTCCAGCGGGAAGTACACCACCTCGGACACCCACAGCGCAGGCCGCAGCAGGTCGGCTGGCAGCGGCAGGCCCGGCAGCTTGGTCATGCCGGTGGGCGTGGCGTGGATCAGGCCGGTCGCCCCTTGCAGGGCCGCGGCGATGTCCGTGCCGCCCGCGGCGCGCGGGCCATAGAGCGCATTGAGCGCGTTGGCCAGGCCTTGCGCGCGCGCCGCATCGCTGTCGACGATGCGCAGGCGCAGCGCGCCCAGGCGCAGCACCGCGTGGGCGATGGCCGAACCGGCGCCGCCCGCACCCAATAGGACCACGCAGCCCAGGTCGGCGTCGGGCAGGGCGCGGCGAAAGCCCCAGGCCCAGCCCGAGCCGTCGGTGTTGTGGCCGATCAGGCGTTCATGGCGAAAGACCACGGTGTTGACCGCGCCCATGGCACGGGCTTCGTCAGAGAGTTCGTCCAGCAGCGGGATCACCGCCTGCTTGCAGGGGTAGGTGATGTTCAAGCCGGCAAACCCCATGGTGCGCGCCGCGTCCAGCAGCGTGGGCAGCGCGCCGGCGCATTTCCTGGCGATATCCAGGTCGATCAGCTGGTAGTGCATGCGCAGGCCCTGGGCCCGCGCTTCTTCTTCCTGCATCGCCGGCGTGAGCGACTTCTGGATGCCGGCGCCGATCAGACCCAGCAACAGCTGGCGGCCACCGGCAGGCGCAGCGCCTGCCGGCGCTGCTGCGGGGGCCGACGCCTGCCGGGTCTCGGCGACCGCGTCCATCAGCGGAGCTGTTTGGCCAGTTCGGCCTGCAGCTCGGTGACGGTGGCGGCGATGGCCTCTCCATGCTTGGCGATCACCGGCTTCATCTTCTCGCGCAGGGCGGCCATCTCGGCGGCGGGCAGGGTGGTGACCTGCATGCCGTTCTTCTTCAGGTTCTCCAGGATGGAGGCTTCCTGGGCGCGGGCCTGGACGCGCTGGAACTTGGCCGATTCGACGGCGGCGTCCTGCACGATCTTTTTCTCGGCGGCCGACAGGGTGTCCCAGAACTTCTTGGAGATCATCACCGACTGCGGGTTGTACTGGTGCCCGGTGAGGGTCAGGTGCTTCTGGACCTCATACAGCTTGGCGCCGTTGATGGTGGCCACCGGGTTCTCCTGGCCGTCGACGGCCTTCTGCTCCAGGGCGGCGTACAGCTCGGGGAAGGGCAGCGGGGTGGGGTTGGCGCCCAGGGCCTTGACCCAGTCGATGTTGATCGCGTTGGGGATCACGCGCAGCTTCAGGCCTTCGATGTCGGCCACCTTGTTGATCGCACGGCGGCCGTTGGTCAGGTTGCGAAAGCCCAGTTCGTAATAGGTCAGCCCGACCACGCCCTTTTCTTCCAGGCGGGCGTGCAGCTTCTGGCCGAAGGCGCCATCAACCACGGCGTCGGCTTCACGGCCGCTGGCGAACATGAAGGGAAAGTCGAACACCCCGAACTCCTTGACCACGCTGGCCAGGATGCCGGAGTTCATGGACACCATCTCCAGGGTGCCGCCTTGCAGGGCCGCGAGGTTGGCCTGGTCGCTACCGAGCTGGCCGCTGGGGAAGATGTTGACCTTGATCTTGCCGCTGGAGTTCTTCTCGACGACCTCCTTGAACTTCTCCATGCCCTGCACGATCGGGTGGCCGGCGGCGTTCTGGTTGGCGAACTTGATGACCTTGTCCTGGGCCAGGGCGGTGCCGGTCAGGGCGAAGGCGGCGGCAGCGGCGACCGCGGACTTGATGAAGAGGCGTTTCATGGTTTTGTCTCCAGGTTGAGGGAAGGAAAATGAAAGAGGCTGGATCACGATACGAACCAGCGCAGCGGGCGGGAACCGTCACGATTTGCGGGAACAGCACCCTCAGGAACACGGGGGCCCGTGGCGTGGCCGTAATGTACGAACTGGTTAGTTTTGTCGCTTCAGGAAAAACCCGTAGACGACGGCGTCTTCGAGGCCTTTCTATTTACGAACGAAGCGAACCACCATCTCGATCACGCTGTCGCGGCGCGCCACCACCGAGGCGGCGGTGTCCAGATCGCGTTTGAAAATCAGCGAGAAGGTGTGGCGGTTGGCGACGTTGAAGATGCTCAGGGCGCTGATGGACATGTGCACGTCCAGCGGGTCCAGTCCGCTGCGGAACACCCCCTCACGCTGGCCGCGTTCCAGCACGCTGCGCAGGCCCTCGATGGCGGGCACGTTCAGGCGCTGGATGGTCTTGCTCTGGGCCAGGTATTGGCCCCGGTGCATGTTCTCGTTCATCACCAGCCGGATGAATTCCGGGTGGCCCAGCTGGTAATCGACGGTAAAGCCGACGAGCTTGCGCAGGGCGTCTTCGGGGGCGAGGTCTTCCAGGTGCAGCTGCGCTTCGATGCTGCGCATACGGCTGTAGGCGGCTTCCAGCACGGCGATGTACAGGCCTTCCTTGCTGCCGAAGTAGTAGTAGATCATGCGCTTGCTGGTGCGCATGGCCTCGGCGATCAGGTCGATGCGGGCACCGGCCAGGCCCTTCTCGGAAAACTCGCGGGTGGCGACTTCGATGATGTCGGCGCGCGTGCGCTCGGGGTCGTTGGTGCGCGGCTCCGTCGCGGCGGACCGGGCCGGCGCCTTAGAGGGCGCGCGCCGCGTCTTTTTCGAGGAATGTACCGGCTGGTTCATTCCTGCGAGTGTAGGAGATATGGCAGCCCGCTCCGGGCGTGTTTGTTGTCGTCAGGCCTGCAACTGCGCCAGCCCGGCGATCGCGAGGGCGTAGCCCGGTACCCCGAAACCGGCCATCACCGCCCGGGCGGCGGGCGAGAGGTAGCTGTGGTGGCGAAAGCTCTCGCGGGCGTGCACGTTGCTGATATGCAGCTCGATCACGAGCGCGCCCGCGCCCTTGATCGCGTCGTGCAGGGCGATGCTGGTGTGGGTGTAGGCACCCGCATTGAGCACAGTGCCCACCGCCTGTCCCTGGGCCTGCGCGCGGCCGGCCTCGTGGATCCAGGTGATCAGCTCGCCTTCGTGATTGGTCTGGCGAAAGTCCAGCGCGTAGCCATGCTGCTCGCAGGCCTTGCGACACAGGGCCTCGACGTCGGCCAGGGTCTGCGCGCCGTAGATCTGGGGCTCGCGGGTGCCCAGGAGGTTGAGGTTGGGGCCGTTGAAGACGTAAGCGGTTTTCATGGGGCGTGTGCGTAAGACTTTGGCCGCGAGCGTAGCAGACCCGCGTCAGGCACTGACGCAGGGCGTCCGCCCCGCGGTCAGGGCAGGCTGCGGGCGCAGCGAAAGCCGATGTAGACCACCGCGGTGCCCCGGGGCTTGGACTGCAGGTGCTCGCGGTGCATCTGCGCCGGGCCGTACCACCAGGAGCCGCCGCGCGTGGGCCGCTCGGGGCTGGCCGCGCCATCGTCGGTCCACTCCCAGGCGTTGGCGGCCATCTCGTGCAGGCCGTTGACGCCCGCACGCGTGCTGCCGGCCTCGGCATGGCCGCGCCCGCGCGAGGTGGCCTGGCGGGGCTCGGCCAGCACCGTGCGCGGGTCGCCGCAGCCCTCGGCGCAATTGGCGCCGAGGGGCGAGTCGCCCGTGGGGTAGGGGTAGGTGCGGCCGGCGGTGAATCCGGCCGCCGGCGTGGCGCGGCGCTCTGTGTAGGCCGCTTCCATCCATTCGGCGTCGGTGGGCAGGCGCTTGCCGGCCCAGCGGCAGTAAGCCTGCGCCTCGTCGAAGGTGACATGGACGGCCGGCTCGTGCGGCCCGCCGGGACGCCCATAGGGCGCCTGCCAGGTCCATCCCTTGCGCTGCACCCAGCCGCCTTCGAAGGTGGAGCCACCGCCGGCCCGCTCGGCCTGGGTGACGATGCCCGTGGCCTGCGCGTAACGGCGAAATTGCCCGATGGTCACTTCGGTGCGGTCGATCTCGAACGCACCAACGCGCTGCAGGTCCGGCGCGGGCGCCTGGGCGTAGGCCACGGCCACCGCCATGACCATGGCGATCAGGGTGGACAACACAGCGATCAGGAGGCGGATAGGCCGGGGCAGAGGAGAGCGGGCCATGGGCCGACTCTAGCGCTTGCCGCATCCCCTCATGCCGACGCGGGCTTGCAGGGGGCCGGCGGGTGGCGCGGCGCCTGCCCGGGTGGCACGCAGGAAGGCGGGGCGGACAGCATCGCCAGCTCGTCGTCGCTGAAGCCGGCGCGGCGACGTGCGGCTTCGTTGAAAGGCGGGTGCAGGCGCGGCGCGTCGTGG
>JBEGVR010000006.1:0-20203 GCA_041178265.1 Pseudomonadota bacterium
CGCTTATCGGCTGTGTATTTTTAATGAACCGGCCAAAGAGAAAAGCCCCTTCAGGACCCCCCACACTGGCTACACCCCGCTGCGATCAGCGAAGCCTTGAATTATGACACGCTTTTGAGCCACCAGTCAAATCAGAGGCGAAACAGAAGCAAGATTTTGCCCCGCCACCGCCACCGCCCCCCCCGGGGAGCTCTCGCCACCCCATCTCGACCCCCACAGTGCAGCGCAGCAATCAGCGTAGCCCTCCATTATGGCATGTACTCCCGGGGACATTCATTCCAGGCGCCAAGTTCAGGCGACGCGTCAAGACGCACCGAGCTTGCATGCGACACGCAGGCCGCCCGAAAAGTTCCGGGCGGCAAACCTTCATGTGAGGGCACGCGAGCGGGGGTTCCGTCTCAGAGGGCGGTGATACCCTTGCCGGCCTCACGAACCCCACCCCCATGGCACTCCTGACCCTTTCCAACGCGCAGCTCGCGTTCGGCCACGTGCCGCTACTCGATCACGCGGATTTCGCCCTCGAGGGCCAGGAGCGGGTGGGCCTGATCGGGCGCAATGGCGCAGGCAAGTCGTCGCTGTTGAAGATCCTGGGAGGCCTGGAGAAGCCCGACGACGGCCTGCTGCAGATGCAGCAAGGACTGCAGGTCGCCTACGTGGCCCAGGAGCCGCAGCTGGATGGACAGGCCCGCGTGTTCGATGCGGTGCGCGCAGGCCTTGCGCCGCTGCTGGCCCTGATCGACGCCTACACCAGCGGCCAGGGTGACCTGGACACGCTGCAACGGCAGATCGAGGCGCAGGATGGCTGGACCTGGGAGCAGCGCGTGGAGGAAACGCTGCAGCGCCTGCGCCTGGAGGGCGAGGCGCGCGTGGACACGCTCTCGGGCGGCACGCGCAAGCGGGTGGCGCTGGCCCAGGCGCTGGTGCGTCGGCCCGCGGTGCTGCTGCTGGACGAACCGACCAACCACCTGGACCTGGATGCGATCGAGTGGCTGGAGGGCCTGTTGCTGGACTTCAAGGGCAGCGCGGTGACGATCACGCATGACCGCGCCTTCCTGGACCGGGTGGCCACGCGCATCGTGGAACTCGATCGGGGGCAACTGCGCTCCTATCCAGGCAACTTCAGCCGCTACCAGACGCTCAAGGAGGACCAACTGGCGCAGGAGAACGTGGTCCAGGCCAAGGCCGACAAGCTGCTGGCGCAGGAGGAAGTGTGGGTCCGCAAGGGCGTGGAGGCGCGGCGCACGCGGGCCCAGGGGCGGATCAATCGACTGGCGCAATTGCGCACCCAGCGCGCCGCCCGGCGCGAGGCGCTGGGCCGGGTGAAGCTGGACGTGGCCTCTGGCCTGCCCAGTGGAAAGATCGTGGGCGAACTCACGCAGGTCACGCAATCCTTCGGCGACAACACGGTGGTGCGCGATTTCTCGGCCACCGTGCTGCGCGGCGACAAGGTGGGCCTGATCGGCCCCAACGGCGCCGGCAAGACGACGCTGCTGAAGTTGATCCTGGGCGAACTCACTCCCACCCGGGGGCAGGTGCGCCAGGGCGCCAACCTGCAGGTGGCCTACTTCGACCAGATGCGCAATGCACTGGACCTGGACGCGACGCTAGAGGACTTCATCAGCCCAGGCAGCGAGTGGATCGAGATCGGCAACCAGCGCAAGCACGTCAAGAGTTACCTGGGCGACTTCCTGTTCTCGCCGGCGCGCGCAGCTTCACCCGTGCGCTCGCTGTCTGGCGGAGAGCGCAACCGACTGCTGCTGGCGCGCCTGTTCGCACGCCCCGCCAACGTGCTGGTACTGGACGAACCGACCAACGACCTGGACATCGACACGCTCGAACTCCTGGAGGAACTTCTGCAGCAGTACGACGGGACAGTGTTCCTCGTGAGCCACGATCGCAGCTTCCTGGACAACGTGGTGACCAGCACGATCGCCTTCGAGGGGGAGGGCCACTGGCGTGAGTACGAGGGCGGCGTCCAGGATTGGCTGACGCAGTCGCGCCGCGCGCAGGCCCTGGCGCGGGGTGTGGGCACCACCGCCCCGGCTGTTACGGCGCCCACGCTGGCACCGGCTCCCGCGCGCGAGCCTGCAGCCCCGGCAGCAGGCACGGGCCCGCGCAAGAAACTGGGCTACAAGGAGCAACGCGAGCTGGAGACCCTGCCAGGCCTGATCGACGCGCTCGAGAAGGAACAAAAGGCCATCCACGACGAACTGGCCGATGGCAGCGTGTACCGTGAGGACGGCGCGCGCGCCACGCGGCTGGCCGAACGCAGCGCGCAGATCGACGACGCATTGACGGCCGCCCTGGAGCGCTGGGAGCACCTGGGCGCAGCGTGAGGTGCAGGCCCCGGCGGCGATTACAGTCCGACACATGCACGCCCCCAGAAACGCCGCCCGATGAATGCCAGCGAGTGGTTCGCCCTCATGGCCTTTGGTGCGGCCATGAGCTTTTCGCCCGGGCCCAACACCACGCTGTCCACCGCCCTGGCGGCGAATTTCGGATTGCGACGGGCCCTGCGCTTTTGTCTCGCGGTACCCACAGGATGGACCCTGCTCCTGCTCGCGTGCGGCCTGGGCCTGGGCGCGCTGGTGACCAGCGTGCCCGCGCTGCGATGGGCGATCAAGCTCACCGGCGTGGCTTACCTGCTATGGCTGGTCTGGAAGTTGAACCAGACCACCACACTGGCCCAGGCCGACGCCAGCCGCCTGCAGGTGACCTTCCTGCAGGGGGTGGGCCTGCAGTTCGTGAACATCAAGGCCTGGATGATCGCCCTCACGCTGACCGCGGGTTGGGTGGTGAACGCCAACGGCCAGCCGGCGACCAACCCGGGCGAGCGCCTGGCCATCGTGGTGGGGTGCATGGTGTTCTACGCCTTCACGAGCAACTTCACGTATGCCCTGGCCGGATCGATGCTGCGCGGGTGGCTGGCGCAGGGCCGGCGCCTGCTGTGGTTCAACCGCGTGCTGGGGCTGGTGCTGGTGGTGACGGCGGCATGGATGCTCACGGTATGACGCCGCCTCGGGATGCGGATGCGGTACGTGGCTTGTGGCTGGGCCTGATTGGCGTGGCGCTGTTCGCCATGACACTGCCCATGACGCGTCTGGCGGTGGGAACCGTCGATCAACCACAGCTGTCCGGTGTGTTCGTGGCGATGGGCCGCGCCGTGGTGGCAGCCTGTTTGTCCGTGGTGTTCCTGCTGGCAACCCGGGCGCCGCTGCCGCGACGCGAGGATGGGTGGCCCCTGGCGCTGACCGCGGCGGGCGTGGTCCTGGGCTTTCCCCTCTTCACGTCCCTCGCGATGCGGCATGTGCAGGCTGTGCACGCCAGTGTGATCATCGGGGTACTGCCCCTGGCCACTGCCGCTGCGGGCGCGTTCCTGCATCGCCAGCGACCGTCGAATGGTTTCTGGGCGTGCGCCGCACTGGGCAGCGCGCTGGTGGTGGGCTTTGCGATCCTGCGCTCGGGATCCACGGGCCTGGCCCTGCATCCGGCGGACCTGCTGCTCCTGGCCGCCATGGGGTGCGCCGCACTGGGCTATGCCCATGGCGGACGGCTATCGCAGCGGATGCGGGCGGACCATGTGATTTGCTGGGCGCTGCTGCTGGCCCTGCCCCTGACGCTGCCGGTCGCACTGTGGACCCGCCCCCAGGCAACGATCGCAGCCTCGGCCTGGTGGGCGTTCGCCTATGTGTCGGTGTTCTCGATGTGGATCGGGTTTTTCGCTTGGTACCGCGGGCTGGCACTGGGTGGAACCGTGCGCGTGAGCCAGGTGCAACTGGTGCAGCCCTTTCTCGGCATGCTGTTCGCCGCGCCGCTCCTGGGCGAGACGCTGGATGCCGTGACGCTCGGATTTGCCGCGGCGGTGATCGCCACGGTGTTCATCGGAAAGAAAATGCCGGTCCGGCAAAAGGAAACACCCCCATGACTCCTGCCGCCTTGGCCCGACCCTTCCAGCAAGTCGATGTCTTTACCGACACGCCACACCGAGGCAACCCGGTGGCGGTGGTGCTCGATGGCACCGGCCTGTCCACCGAGCAGATGCAGCGATTCACCGACTGGACGAACCTGTCCGAGGCGACCTTCGTGCTGCCGCCGGAGTACCCCGAGGCCGACTACAAGCTGCGGATCTTCTGTCCCGGGCGTGAACTGCCCTTCGCCGGCCACCCGACACTGGGCAGTTGCCATGCCTGGCTGAGGGCTGGCGGCTCGCCCCGGGGGCAGGAGGTGGTGCAGGAGTGCGGTGTAGGCCTGGTGCGCATACGCCGTGATGGCAGCCGGCTGGCCTTTGCGGCGCCGCCGCTGCGTCGTGGCGGGCCGCTGGAAGAGCCCGAATTGGCGCGCATCGCCGCAGGCCTGGGCGTGGCGCGCAGCGACATCGTGGCCCACGCGTGGTGCGACAACGGGCCGCAGTGGCGCGGCGTGATGCTGCGGTCGGCGCAGCAGGTGCTGGGGTTGCGGCCAGACGGCGCGCAGCTGGCGGGACTGGAGATCGGCGTGGTGGGTCCCTGGCCAGCGGCTAGCGAGTGCGACTTCGAAGTGCGCGCCTTCTTTCCCGGTCACGGCGGCCTGGTCGAAGACCCGGTGACCGGCAGCCTGAACGCGGCGATCGCGCAGTGGCTGGTCGGCGCGGGGCTGGCGCCGGCGCGCTATGTCGCGAGCCAGGGGACGGCCCTGGGCCGTACGGGCCGCGTGCACGTGGCGCAGGATCCCCACGCGCCTGACACGCTCTGGATCGGCGGCCGTTCGGTCACTTGCATCGAGGGCCAGGCATGGATCTGAGCCCGCTGAGCCCGGCGAGGGCCCGTGTCGATCACCTGGTGGTGATGGCAGCCTCAATCGAAGAAGGCGTTGCATGGTCCGAAGCCGTCCTGGGCGTCACGCCTGCGCCGGGTGGCCAGCACGCCTTCATGGGAACGCACAACCGGCTTTTGCACATCGCGAGTGCGGGCTATGAGCGCGCCTACCTCGAGATCATCGCTATCGATCCCCAGGCGCCAGCCCCCGCACGCCGCCGGTGGTTCGACATGGACTCGCCGGACCTGAGGCAACGCATCGCCACGCACGGTCCGCAGCTGACGCACTTCGTGACGCGGGTGTCCGATGTGACGTCCGCTGCCGGAGCCTGGCGGACGCTGGGCCTGGATGCCGGCAAGGTCCTGCCGGCCTCGCGCATGACACCGCAAGGCGAACTGCGGTGGCAGATCACCATCCGGGAAGACGGCGTGCGCTTGTTCGACGGCGCACTGCCCACCCTCATCGAATGGGGGCCGAACCACCCGACCGCCCGCATGCCGCCTTCGGACATCCGCCTGGAGTCACTGGAGGTGCGGCACCCGGCGCACCAGGAACTGGCCGCGGCCTACGCGGCGATCGACCTGCGCGATGTCCTGACGCATCCCGGTGAACCCGGCCTGGCCGCCACGCTGCGCACCCCCAAGGGGCTCGTCACTCTGCGCTGAGGTCGGCGCGGCCACCGGGGCGCCAGCCTGCCAGTCACACGGGCGACCCCCCGGCGCGCGGGGGCTGGCCAGAATTTGACCCATGGGAACCCTCTACCTCGTGCGCCATGGCCAGGCTTCGTTCGGTGCCGACGATTACGACCAGCTCAGTGACCTCGGCCACCGGCAAAGCGTGCGACTGGGCGAGTACTTCGCGCAGCAGGGCCTGCGCTTCGACGCCCTGATCACCGGGACCCTCAAGCGGCACCGGCAGACCCTCGCAGGCATCCTGGAGGGCCTGCGCCCTGCGGCCGGCGAGGCGGCACCGACCCTGGACTGGCCCGGCCTGAACGAATACGACAGCGAGGCGGTGATCGCCGCGATCCACCCGCAGCCCCTGCAAAAGCCGGACACGCCGGAGTTGTACCGCCAGCATTTCCGCCTGCTGCGCGAGGGGCTGGCCCAGTGGATGGCGGGCGTGGTGAGCCCGCGCGGCATGCCCGCCTACGATGCGTTCGTCGCTGGCGTCACCAGCGCCCTGGACCATGTGCGCACCCGGCATGGCGGCCAGAACGTGCTGGTCGTGAGCAGCGGCGGACCGATCTCGACGGCGGTGGGCCGCGTGCTGCAGACGCCACCCGAGACCACCATCGAGCTCAATCTGCGCATACGCAACACCTCGGTCACGCAGTTCGCATTCACGCCCAAGCGGCACATGCTCGTGAGCTACAACGGCATCGCGCACCTGGAAGGCGCGGCCTGGCGGGACTGGGTCACCTACGCCTGAGGCCCGCGCTGGCGCCGCCGCTACACTGCGCGCACCCGGCCCGCCATGACGATCCCCGCACACCCCGAAGCCCCGACCGACGCGCCCTGGCAGTTGATCTGCCTGTGCGCCGACTGGTGCGGCACCTGCCGGGACTGGCGCCCGCAACTGGCGCAGGAGGCCGCGCGCCACCCGGGCGTGCGCTTTGCGTGGGTCGACATCGAGGACCAGGCTGATGCCATGGGCGACCTGGACATCGAGACCTTCCCCACCCTGCTGATCGCGCAGGGGCGCCGGGTGCGCTTTCTCGGACCAGTGCTGCCTTCGACCGGTGCGATCGGTCGCTTGCTGGAGGGCCTGCGACAGGACGCGCCCCGCGTCACCGCGCAAGCCGAGGCGGACGCCCTGCTCGCCCGGCTGGAAGCCGACGGCTTGCAGGCGCCCTGACCGACGCGCCCCCGTCCTACGTAGCTCTTGTGCCCATCCTGACGAGTGCCGCGCCGCTGCGGGCTCTCAAATGCATGGCATGGCCAGTGTGGTGCTGGCCATGGATTCATTTCATCCCACGCATGACCCAAGGAGTACACACCATGGCTTCCAGCAATCAAGGCAGCAATACCGGCGGCAAGAGCGGCGGCGGCTCCAACCGCGGCTTTGCCTCGATGGACCCGCAACGCCAGCGCGAGATCGCCAGCCAGGGCGGACGCGCCGCCCACGAGAAGGGCACGGCCCACGAATTCAGTTCGGAGGAAGCGCGCGAGGCCGGTCGCAAGGGTGGACAGGCGCGCAGCCAGAACAACCGCGCCGGCAAGTCCGGCGGCAATCGCTAAACCGCTTCGCCTGCCGCGGGAATTCCGCGGCATGGCGGGCCATAAGCCCGCCATGAGCCCGTCATCAGCCCGCGACAGGCCGCAGCGTGATGACACGCCCGTCGGAACCCTCGGCGCGGGCGCGCAACTGGCCGCAACCGCCTTCGACATCCTGGCCAGCCGACTGGCGCAACTTGGTCAGGACGCCGCGCCGATGCAGGCTGCGGGCGATGGCAGCGGCGCGCTCCCATGAGGGGCGCTTGAAGCCGAGGCCGTCCACGGCGTTGAACGGGATCATGTTCATGACCGCGTAGCGCCCTTCGAGCAGGCGTGCGATGCCTTCGACCTCGTCGTCGCCGTCATTCACGCCTTCGATCAGCGTCCACTGGTACTGGATCGGGTAGCCGGTGGCGCGCGCGTAGCGCTCACCAGCTTGCACGAGTTCGTGGGGAGTGATGCGCGGCGCACGGGGCAGCAGCTGCTCACGAAGCTGCGGCTTGGTCGTGTGCAGGGACAGGGCCAGCGCGGGCTTGACCCGCCCCTGGGGCAGGCGCTCGAAGACGCGCGGGTCGCCGATGGTGGAAAACACCAGGTTCTTGTGGCCGATGTTGCCCTGCGTGCCCAGGAGGTCGATGGCCTCGAGCACGTTGTCCAGGTTGTGGGCGGGTTCGCCCATGCCCATAAAGACCACCTTGCGCACCGGCCTGCGTTGGCGCGCCAGAACGACCTGCGCGACGATCTCGGCGCTTTCGACCTGGCGCAGCAAGCCGTCGCGCCCCGTCATGCAGAACACGCAGCCGACCGCGCATCCCACCTGGGTGGATACGCACAGCCCATCGCGAGGCAGCAGCACGCTCTCGACGGCCTGGCCGTCGGCGAGGTCGACCAGCAGGCGCTCGGAGCCGTCCTGGGCGGGATGCGCCGAGCGCACGCTGGCGAGGGCGGCCAGTTCACGCTCCAGGCCCGGCATGGCCTCACGCAGCGCCCGGGGCATGAAGTCCTCGACCCGGCGGCGCCCGCTGTCCTGCGCCCTGGCCTGGGTCCACAGGCGCAGCACGCGTGCTTCATGCACGGGCCGCGCGCCCAAGGCGCGCAGTCGTTGCCGCAAGGTCTCGATCCGCATGCGGCGAGCTTAACCCGCCCGCCTGCGCACGCGCGGCTTCAGCCGGTCTGGCGCTGGGACTTGGACGCGCCGCCTCCCTGCTCGCCGCTGGCCTGCGACTGGTGCGAGCGGTCCGGTTCGGCCGGCGAGGAGATATCGCCCAGAGACTGGGCCACGTCGTCCTGTTCCTCGGGGCTCTTGGCCGCGATGTCCCCGAGCGAGACGATCCCCACCAGGCGGTCCTGGTGGTCCACCACGGGCATGCGCCGGATCTGGGCGCTGGCCATCTCGCCCAGGACCTCGTTGACCTCGTCGTTCTCACGCACGGTGCGCACATGCCCGCTCATGATGTCCGCGAGCTTGCAGGACTTGGCGTCCAGTTCCTGCGCGACGCAACGCACAACGATGTCGCGGTCGGTGACCATGCCCACGAGCCGGTCGCCTTCGCACACCGGGATGGCGCCGACATTGAGTTCCTCCATGGCCTGGGCGGCCTTCACCAGGGTGTCCTCGGGGGCCATGCTGCGCACGCCCCGTGTCATGACGTCTGCCACTGCTGTCATCGTGCTCTCCTTGGGTTGGCGCGGCGGGGTGCCGGCGTTCGACCACTCTAGGGAGCGCGCACCGGGGCGCCATCGGCCGCCGCGCAAGCTGGCGTAGGACGCCGGCGATGGCGGACGTTCAGTCCCCGAGCCGGGGACGGTCGACGAGGGTGGACAGCGGCAGGCGGTCGACTTCCTGCAGCAGCAAGGCGAGCTGGCGGCCGGCGGTCTGCACCACGGCCTGGCCCTTGGCGGCGGTGGCGCGGGCCGCGTTGCCGGCTGCGCCCTCGGGGTGGTAGTCCTGCATCTGCCAGCCCAATTTGGCACTGCGGCCATTGCCCAGCATGGGGAAGGACTGGGCCCGGTCCTGCGAGGTGGAGCGGAAGTCGCGGGCCCGGGCCATGTCGACCTGTTCGGGCCTGAGGGCCAGCATCATGGAGGTCTCGATCTCGCCGGCGTGGATGCCGAAGCGGTGTTCCTCGGGGGGAAACAGGCCATTGACCTCGTCGCCCAGGGGCAGGTCGTACCAGTTCACGGAATACACCAGCAGGTCGCAGCGCGTGCGCAGGTCGCGCGCCACGATGTCCATCACGCTGACCTGACCGCCGTGCGCGTTGAACAGGACCAGCTTGCGCACGCCAGCGCGGGCCACCGATTCGCCGATCTCGGTCCACAGGCGTATGAGCGTTTCGGCCGAGAGGGTGAGGGTGCCGGGAAAGCGCAGGTGCTCGTTGCTCTTGCCCACCGCCTGAGTGGGCAGGAACAGGACGTCCAGCGACTCGGGCAGGTGGGCGAGGCTGGCCGCGACGATTCCGTCGGCCAGCGTGGTGTCCACGCTCAAAGGCAGGTGGGGGCCGTGCTGCTCGGTCGCCGCCACGGGCAGCACGGCGACGGTGCGCTGCGCGTCGCCCGAGGCCCGGCGCCGGGCGAAGTCGAGGGTGCCGAGGTCTGACCAGAAGCGGGAGGGACGGCTCATGCCCCGATCTTAGGCCGATCGGGCCGGGTGCCCCCACCCAGGCCTATCGGCCAGTCTGCCCCAGCGCATGGCGGGCGGCGTGGGCGATATGGGCGGCATCCACGCCGAAGAAGTCACGCAGGGCGGCCCGCGTGTCGCTGCGGCCGAAGCCGTCAGTGCCCAGGGTGAGGCAGGGCCGGCCCGCGGGCAGGAAGGCGCGCACCTGCTCGGGCACCGCGCGCACGTAGTCGGTGGCGGCGATGATGGGGGCGCCCGCACTCGCGCCGCGCTCGGCCCCTTGCGCCAGCAGGCGCTGCAGGTAGGGGGCGTCACCGGCCTCACCGCGCAGGGCGCGCTGTTCGCACCGCACGCCGTCGCGCGCGAGCTCGCTCCAGCTGGTGACGCTGATCACCTCGCAGGCGATGCCCTCAGCAGCCAGGGCCTGCGCCGCCCGGATCACCTCGGTGAGGATGGCGCCCGACCCCATCAGGGTGACGCGGGGCGCGCCTTCGCCGTACGTGGCAAGGCGGTAGGCCCCACGGATCACCCCCTCTCGCGCCCCGGCCGGCAGGTCGGGCTGCGCGTAGTTCTCGTTCATGAGGGTCAGGTAGTAGAAGACGTCCTGCTGCTGCACCAGCATCTCGCGCATGCCGTGGTCGACGATGACCGCCATCTCGCCGGCGAAGGCGGGGTCATAGGCCTTGCAGTTCGGGATCGTGGCGGCCACCAGGTGGCTGCTGCCGTCCTGGTGCTGCAGGCCCTCGCCGCCCAGGGTGGTACGGCCCGACGTGGCCCCGAGAAGAAAGCCGCGCGCGCGCTGGTCGGCGGCGGCCCAGATCGCGTCGCCCACGCGCTGGAACCCGAACATCGAGTAGTAGATATAGAACGGCAGCATGGGCACGCCGTGCACGCTGTAGCTGGTGGCGGCGGCCGTCCAGCTGGCGATGGCGCCGGCCTCGCTGATGCCCTCCTCCAGGATCTGGCCGTCGAGCGCCTCGCGGTAGGACAGCACCGAGCCGATGTCTTCGGGCTCGTAACGCTGGCCGACGCTGGAATAGATGCCCACCTGCTTGAACAGGTTGGCCATGCCGAAGGTACGCGCCTCGTCGGCGACGATGGGGACGATGCGCGGGCCCAGTTCGCGGTCTTTCAGCAGGTTGCCCAAAAGGCGCACGAAGGCCATGGTGGTGGACATCTCCTTGCCGTTGGCCTCGACGGCGAACTGCGCGTAGGCCGACACCTCGGGCACGGGCAGCGACGGCGCTTCGGTGTGGCGCCGCGGCAGGTAGCCGCCCAGGGCGGCGCGGCGTTCGTGCAGGTAGCGGATTTCAGGGCTGTCGTCGGCGGGCCTGTGCAAGGCCAGGGTGGTGGCCTGTTCGTCCGTCAGGGGCAGGTTGAAGCGGTTGCGGAATGCGAGCAGGGCCGACTCGTCCAGCTTCTTCTGGCTGTGGGTGGTCATGCGGCCCTGGCCGGCCGTGCCCATGCCGTAGCCTTTCTTGGTGTGGGCGAGGATGACGGTGGGCTGGCCGCGATGGCGCGCGGCGGCGTCGTAGGCGGCGTGGATCTTGACCAGATCGTGGCCGCCGCGCTTGAGGCGATCGATCTGTTCGTCGGTCATGCCCTGGGCCAGGCGCGCGAGCGCCTCGTTCTGGCCGAAGAAGGTATCGCGGTTGAAGCGGCCGTCCTTGGCGGCGAAGGTCTGCATCTGGCCGTCGACGGTGTGGGCGAAGGCGCGGGCCAGCGCGCCTTCGGTGTCGCGCGCGAACAGACCGTCCCAGTCGCTGCCCCACAGCAGCTTGATGACGTTCCAGCCGGCGCCGCGAAAGAGTTTTTCAAGCTCGTCGACGATGCGGCCGTTGCCCCGCACCGGGCCATCAAGGCGCTGCAGGTTGCAATTGACCACCCACACCAGGTTGTCGAGCTTCTCGCGCGAGGCGAGGGTGAGCGCGCTCATGCTCTCGGGCTCGTCCATCTCGCCGTCGCCGAAGACGCCCCAGACCTTACGGCCTGCGCAATCGAGCAGGCCGCGGTGCGTGAGGTACTGCATGAAGCGCGCGTGGTAGATCGAGCTGATGGGACCGATGCCCATGGAGCCGGTGGGGAACTGCCAGAAATCGGGCATGAGCCAGGGGTGCGGATAGCTCGAGAGCCCGCGCGCGCCGGCGGCGGGGGCGGTGATTTCCTGGCGGTAATGGGCAAGATCGGCCTCGGTCAGGCGCCCCTCGAGGAATGCGCGCGCGTAGACGCCGGGCGCGCTGTGCGGCTGGAAGAAGACAAGGTCGCCGCCATGGCCTTCGCGCCTCGCCTGGAAGAAATGGTTGAAGCCCACCTCGAACAGGTCGGCGGCACTGGCGTAGCTGGCGATGTGGCCGCCGAGTTCGCCGTAGGCGGCGTTGGCGCGGGCCACCATGGCCAGGGCGTTCCACCGCATCAGGGAGGCCAGGCGCTCCTCGATGGCGAGGTCGCCGGGGAAGACGGGCTGGCGGTCGACCGGGATGGTGTTGACGTAGGGCGTGACCAGCTCGGGCGACCAGCCGACGTGCGGGTCGCGGGCCAGGGCGGCGAGTTCGTCCAGGATGAAACGGGCCCGCGCAGGTCCTTGCGAGGTCATCAGGGACTGAAGCGCGTCACGCCACTCGGCGGTCTCGGCGGGGTCGGCGTCGCGCGAGGCATCGGACAGGAATCGGGTGAGGCTGTGGTCGGTCATGGGGGCTCCGGCAATGGCGCCACTGTAGAAAAGGGGGCGGAGCATGAGGCTCCAAAAATCGCCATGTTTGACTTTCTTGGAGCATAAAATACTTCCAAAGCATTTTTTTGAAGCACAAAATGCAACTGGATGCCCTGGACTTCAGAATCCTCTCGGAGCTGCAGCAAGACAGCTCCCTCACCAACGTGGCGCTGGCGCGGCGGGTGCACCTCTCGCCCTCGCCCTGCCTGGCGCGGGTCAAGGCGCTGGAGGCCGCCGGCGTGATCCAGCGCTATGTGGCCCTGGCCGACCCCAAGGCCCTGGGGTTGGGCCTGTCGGTGTTCATCTCGATCAGCCTGAAGTCGCAGTCCAGGTCCGCCCTTGCGGAATTCGAGCGACGCATCGGCGAACACGACGAGGTGATGGAGTGCTACCTCATGACGGGCGACAGCGACTACCTGATACGCGTGGCCGTGGCCGACATCGCGGCGCTGGAGCGATTCATCCTGAACCAGCTCACGCCGATTCCGGGCATCGAGAAGATCCGCTCGAGCTTTGCGCTGAAACAGGTGCGGTACAAGACGGCGCTGCCCTTGCCCACGACCCGCTGAGGGTCGACCGCGGCCAATCACGACCAAGGGCCGAACCGCGGCCAGTTCCGAACAAGGCCCTGCGCCGCGCCGAAGATGCGGCATTGAGTAACATCGCGGCGCTCCCGCCCTCGCACGCCCATCTCACGCAAATGCCGTTGGCCGCGGCGCTTTTCCTGACCTTCAACGCCATGCGACTGCCTTGTGTGCTCCGGACCCTCGCCTGCGCGCTCGCCCTGGGCGCAGGCGCCGCCGCTGTGGCCAGGGACGGCGCTGTCGTCACCACCGAGCGCGTGCGCGCCGAGCTCCTGGCCCATGCGCCCGAGGGCGTGGCCCCCGGCAAGCCGTTGTGGGTGGGCCTGCAGATCACCCACCAGCCGCAGTGGCACACCTACTGGAAGAACCCCGGCGATTCGGGCCTGCCCACCACGCTGGCCTGGACCCTGCCCGCAGGCGTGCGCGCCGGCGAGATCGCCTGGCCCGCGCCACGCAAGCTGCCCCTGGGCAACCTCGCCAATTACGGCTACGAGGGCACGGTGCTGCTGCCCGTGCCGCTCTCCCTGGCGCCCGGTTTCGTGGCCCTGGGCGCCGATGTGGAGGTGAAGCTCAAGGCCAACTGGCTGGTGTGCCGCAAGGAATGCATTCCCGAGGAAGGCGAGTTCACGCTGCGCCTGCCGGTGCGCGGAAGCACGGCGCTGCACGGCGCGGCCTTTCAGGCGGCGTGGGACGCGCAGCCCCGGCCGCTGGCGGGAGCGGGGACCCAGGCGGCGAAGGTGGACAGTCAGGCGCTGGCGGTGTCCGTCAACGGCCTGCCGGGCGCGGCGCGCGGCAAGCGACTGGAGATCTTTCTCGAGACACCCGCGATCATCGAGCCGGCGGGCGCCTGGACCCAGGCCTGGGACGGCGCAGTCTGGACCGCAAAGCTGCCGCTGTCGGCGCAGCGCAGTGACGCGCCCCGCCTGCTGCCCGTCGTGATGTCCGACGGCGCGCAGGCCTGGCGCACCGAGTTGGCCGTGAGCGGCACCTGGCCCGCGGTCGCGGCGCCGGCGGCGGTCTCTTCGGCCCTGGAAGACGCCTTGCGCCGCAACGCGGACAGCGCGCGCGCTGCGCCCGTGCCGGCGTCCCTGGCCGCGGCCCTGCTGGGGGCCCTGATCGGCGGGCTGATCCTGAACCTCATGCCCTGCGTCTTCCCGGTGCTGGCGGTGAAGGTCGTGGGCTTCGCGCGCCACGGCGGTGACCGGCGCGCCCATCGCGCGGGCGGCCTGGCCTACAGCGCCGGCGTGGTGTGTTCCTTCCTCGCGCTCGGTGGCGCGCTGCTGGCGCTGCGCGCGGCGGGCGAGCAACTGGGCTGGGGCTTCCAGCTGCAGTCGCCGGCGGTGGTCGCCGCGCTGGCTGGCCTGTTCACCCTGATCGGCCTGAACCTGGCCGGCGTGTTCGAATTCGGCTCGCTGCTGCCTTCCCGCGTGGCGACGCTGCAGGCGCGGCATCCCGTGGCGGACGCCTTCCTCTCGGGGGTACTGGCCGTGGCGATCGCCTCGCCCTGCACCGCGCCCTTCATGGGCGCGTCGCTGGGGCTGGCCATCGCCCTGCCCGCGGCACAGGCGCTGACGGTGTTCGCCGCCCTGGGCCTGGGCATGGCCCTGCCCTACCTCGCAGCCAGCTGGGTGCCCGCGGTCGCTGCGTGGCTGCCGCGGCCAGGGGTCTGGATGGACACCTTTCGCAGGCTGATGGCATTTCCGATGTTCGCCACGGTGGCTTGGTTGGTGTGGGTGCTGGGGCAGCAAAGCGGCATCGACGGTGCGGGCGCGCTGCTCGCGCTGCTGGTCGCCCTGTCCGCGGTGGTCTGGGCCTTCACGCTGCGCGGGCGGACCCGCGTGGGGCTGGCGGCGCTGGCGCTGCTGGCCGCCGCGATGACCGCGTGGACGCTGGGGCCGCAGGTGCTGCGCCCGGCACCGGGGACGGCAGCAAGGCCCGCCCCCACCGACCGCTGGCAAGCCTGGTCCGAACAGTTGGTGCGCGAGAGCCTGGCGGCAGGCAGGCCGGTATTCGTGGACTTCACCGCCGCCTGGTGCGTGACCTGCCAGTACAACAAGCGAACCACGCTGGCCGACGACGTGGTGCTGGCCGAGTTCACGGCGCGGCGCGTCGCCCTCCTGCGGGCCGACTGGACCCGCCGCGACCCCGCCATCACCCAGGCCCTGGCGGCACTGGGGCGCAATGGCGTGCCGGTCTACGTGCTGTACGCGCCGGGACGCGCCCCCGTGGTGCTGTCCGAGGTGCTGTCGCCCCGCGAAGTGCGCGCCCTCCTGGCCACCCTCTGAGCTGCCTGGCGCCGCCGCATCGCGCGCCCCTTGCGGTCTCGTCCGGCAGTTGCGTGCGTGCCCGGACGACATCGCCGCGCTGCAGCCCGTCCAAACCATGCGCACACGCCCTGGCACCAGGGCGAGCAAGGAGCGCGCATTGGACAAGGCCAGAGAGGATTTCAAGGTGGCCGCATCGGGCTCTGTGCCCGGCCAGCGTGGATTCGATTACCTGGTCGTCGGCGCGGGCTTTGCAGGCAGCGTGCTGGCCGAACGACTGGCGTCACAACTGGGCCAGCGCGTGCTGGTGGTGGACAAGCGCCCCCACATCGGCGGCAACGCCTACGACCGCCATGACGAGGCCGGCGTGCTGGTGCACCCCTACGGCCCGCACATCTTCCATACCAACAGCGCCGATATCTTCGAGTACCTGTCGCAGTTCACCGCGTGGCGCCCCTACCAGCATCGCGTGCGCGCCAGCGTGGACGGCCAGCTGCTGCCGATCCCGATCAACCTGGACACCGTCAACCGCCTCTATGGCCTGCGCCTGAACGCCTTCGAGATGGCGGACTTCCTGGCGTCCATCGCGGAAAAAGTTGAAGCGGTGCGGACGTCGGAGGATGCCGTGGTGAGCCGGGTCGGCCGCGATCTGTACAACAAGTTTTTCCGGGGCTACACGCGCAAGCAGTGGGGCCTGGACCCCTCGCAGCTGGATGCCAGCGTGACCTCGCGCGTGCCCACGCGCACCAACCGCGACGACCGCTATTTCGAGGACACCCACCAGGTGATGCCGCTGCATGGCTACACGCGCATGTTTGAGCGCATGCTGGCCCACCCGCGCATCAAGCTGATGCTGGCCACCGACTACCGCGAGGTGGTGGACCTGGTGCCCTGGCGACACATGATCTACACCGGTCCGATCGACGCGTACTTCGGGTACCGGCATGGGCACCTGCCCTATCGGAGCCTGGAATTCCGACACGTCACGCTGCCCCAGGAGCGCTTCCAGCCGGTGGGCACGGTCAATCACCCCAACGACTACCCCTACACGCGCGTGAGCGAGTTCAAGCACCTCACCGGCCAGGTGCACCCCTGCACCTCGGTGGTCTACGAGTACCCGCGCGCCGAGGGCGATCCGTACTACCCGGTGCCGCGCGCCGAGAACACCGCGCTGTACCACCGCTATGAGGCGATGGCGCAGGCCCTGGACAACGTGACCTTCGTGGGGCGCCTGGCCACCTACCGCTACTACAACATGGACCAGGTGGTGGGCCAGGCGCTGGCGGCCTTTCGCCGGCTGGCGGCGCGCCATGCCGCTGCCGCGGTCACGACCGGGGCCTGAGCGGGATGGCGGTAACGGATTCGGCAGCGGGCGCGCCGTCCTGCGGGGACCCGCACCCGACCTTGCAGCTGTGGGCGGGCCCCGAGTGCACCGTCAACCGGGTGGGCGATCGCTACAGCGACCAGCTGGCACGCAGCGGCTTTGCGCAGCGGCTCGAGGACATCGACCGCCTGGCGCAGTTGGGAATCCGGGCCCTGCGCTTTCCCCTCCTGTGGGAACGCACCGCGCCCGATGCGCACGGCGCGCCGGACTGGTCCTGGGCTGACGCGCGCATCGGCCGGCTGCGGCTGCACGGGGTGGCCGTGATCGCGGGGCTGGTGCACCACGGCAGCGGCCCGCGCCACACGCACCTGCTGGATCCGGACTTCCCTGCCAAGCTGGCCGCGTACGCGCAAGCCGCGGCGCGGCGCTATCCGGACGTCGAAGCCTGGACGCCGGTGAACGAGCCCCTGACCACCGCACGCTTTTCCGCGCTGTACGGGCTGTGGTATCCGCACCGCCGCGACAACCGCAGCTTCGTGCGCGCGCTGTTGCACCAGGTGCAGGCCACCGTGCAGGCGATGGCCGCCATCCGCGAGGTCACGGCGCACGCACGCCTCGTGCAGACCGAGGACCTGGGCCTGACCACCGCGGCCACCCCCGCCCTGCGGGCCCAGGCGCGCTTCGAGAACCTGCGCCGCTGGCTGTCGCTGGACCTGCTGGCCGGACGCGTCGGTCCTTCGCATCCCCTGTGGCCCTGGTTGCAGGCCCATGGCGCGCAGGAACGTGAATTGATGGCCCTGGTGGACCAGCCCTGTACACCCGACATCGTGGGCGTCAACAGCTACGTGACCAGCGAACGCTTCCTGGACGACCGGGTCTGGCTGTACCCGCCGGCCCTGCATGGCGGAAACGGGCGGCAACGCTATGTGGACATCGAGACCGCCCGGGTGCAGGGCCGCCAGATCGGCGGCTTCGGGGTGCGCCTGCGCGAGGCCTGGGCACGTTACCGCTTGCCGCTGGCGATCACCGAGGTGCACCTGGGCTGCACGCGGGAGGAGCAGATGCGGTGGCTGCACCAGGCCTGGGTGTGCGCGCAGGACCTGCGTGTGCAGGGCCTGGACCTGCGCGCCGTCACCGCATGGGCGGCCTTCGGCACCTACGACTGGGACAGCCTGGTCACGCGCGAGGACGGCCATTACGAACCGGGCCTGTGGGACGCGAGCAGCGACTCGCCGCGACCCACGGCGCTGGCGCACCTGGCGGCGCAACTGGGACGCAAGGGGCACGCCGACCCGGCGCTCGCCCCGGTGCTGGACGGACCGGGCTGGTGGCAGCGCGCGCTGCGCCTGGCCTACCCCTGCCACGGTGACGTGCAAGCGCACCCGGTGTGCGGCCCGCCCCTGTTGATCGCTGGCGCCACCGGCACGCTGGGGCGCGCCTACGCCCGCCTGTGCGAGCAGCGCGGCCTGCCCTATCACCTGCTTTCGCGGCAGGAGATGGACATCGCCGACCCCGCATCGGTGGCTGCGGCCCTGGCGCGCTGGCGCCCCTGGGCGGTGGTCAATGCCGCCGGTTTCGTGCGTGTGGACGATGCCGAACACGAGCCACGCCACTGGCGCGAGAACGTGACGGGTGCGCAGGTGCTGGCCGTGTCCTGCGCCCGCGCCGGCGTGCGGCTGCTGGCGTTTTCCAGCGACCTGGTGTTTGACGGCGAGCAGTCGCGCCCCTACCTGGAAAGCGACCTGCCGCGCCCGCTCAACGCCTACGGCCGCAGCAAGCTGCAGGCCGAGCGGCACCTGCTCGCGCTCGCGCCCGAGGCCCTGGTGGTGCGCAGCGCCGCCTTCTTCGGCCCCTGGGACCGCCACAACTTCGTGACCCTCACGCTGGACACGCTGCGCCGGGGCGAGACCGTGCAGGTGCCGCAGGACCAGTGGGTATCACCCACCTATGTACCCGACCTGGTGCATGCCACGCTGGACCTGCTGATCGACGGTGAGCGGGGCCTGTGGCACCTGGCCAATCGCGGGGCGGTGAGCTGGATGCAATGGGCGCGGCTGGCCGCACAGGCCGCCGGTCTGGATCCGGAGCGTGTGCAGCCGCAGGACGGCCCGGCGGGCGCGGCCTGCGCCATGCGTCCGCGCTTTTCGGTGCTGGCCAGCGAACGGGGGCAGCTGATGCCGGCGCTGGAGGATGGCCTGCGCCGCTACCTGCACGAACAGGAACTGCAGCCGCGCCTGCCCGCGCGCAGCCTGCCCGGCGACGCGCCGCAGGCACGGCATCACCTGGCTGCCGGGGCGGCCGCGGCTGCGGCCGGCGCGGGCACCAGCACGCGGGCCCGCCCGCCCGCTGCGGCATAGGCGGGCAGCACCGCATCGGCAATGGCCAGCTGCGCGCCGTCCAGGCACAGGGCAACGCAGGCACCGCCAAACCCCGCGCCGGTCAGGCGCGCGCCAAACACCGCAGGATGTGCCTGCAGCAAGGCCACCAGGCGATCGATCGCCGGCGTGGACACCTCGTAGTCGTCGCGCAGGCTGGCATGCGAGGCGTTCATCAGCCCGCCGAAGTCCTGCGCGTTCGTGCAGTCCGCCGCCTGCAGCACGCGCGCGTTCTCCGTCAGGACGTGGCGCACGCGTTGCGGCAGGGGCCCGGGCAGGGCCTGCGCGGCTTCGAGGTCAGGCAGGTCGCGCAAGGTGCTCACGCCCAGGAGCTGCGCGGCCTGCTCGCATTGCGCACGGCGCTCGTTGTAGCCGCTGGCCGCCAGCGTGCGCGGCTCGCCCGAGTCCACCACCAGGATGGCGCTGTGCGGCTGCAGGAGCACTTCGCGCCGCGCCAGGCTGCGGGTGTCCAGCAGCAGGGCCCGGTCGGTGCCCGCGAGGCTGGACGCCATCTGGTCCATCAGGCCGCATCGCACCCCAGCATGGCGCACTTCCGCCTGCTGGGCCAGGCGGGCGATCTGCACATCGTCCAGGGGCAACCCCAGCAGGGCCCGCAGGGCGCGCAAGGTCGCCACCTCCAGCGCCGCGCTCGAGGACAGGCCCACGCCCATGGGCACTTCGGAGGCCACATGGATATCCAGCGCCGGGATGTCAAAGCCCGCGTGGCGGGCTTCGGCCAGGCAACCGAACACATAGGTCGCGAAATGCGCACGTGGGGGCGCGTCGAAGGTGAACGCCACCTGTTCATCCAGCGACTGCGCGTACAGGCGAAAGTCCATGAGACCGTTGCGCCGCAGGCCCACCTGCGTCTGCTGCGCGATCGCGATGGGCAGCACGAAGCCGTCGTTGTAATCGGTGTGCTCTCCCAGCAGGTTCACGCGCCCCGGTGCCCAGGCCAGCGCCTGTGGCGGCTCGCCAAAGACGGCTCGAAAGTCGCGCGGCCCGCTCATGGCGCCCTCCCCGCCTGCTGCAGCTCGCGCGCCTTGTCCTCGGGCAGGGCGTCCATCGCGAAGAAGCCTGCACCGATCTCGGTGCCCGCCAGGAACTTCAGCCGGTCACGCGTGCGATAGGGCGGCAGCAACTGGGCATGCAGGTGCCAGCCCGGGCTGGGCTGGCCGTCGGTGGGCGCGGCGTACCAGGCCATAAGGTAGGGGAAGGGTCGCCGCCACAGGCCGTCATAGGCGCGCAGCACGGTGCGCAGGGACAGGGCGAGGTCGTCGGCCTCCGCGCGACGCAGGTCGGACAGGCCGGCCACG
>JBEGVR010000007.1:0-2501 GCA_041178265.1 Pseudomonadota bacterium
ATCGTGACGCCCTATCTGGCCGACGCCAACAACGGCAACTGGCAGACCGCACGGCGCTGGCAGCGGCTGCTGGCGGTGACGCATGCCGTGCGCCTCGTGAAGGACTGGCCCGACGCCGACGCGGCCGCCGACACCGCGATGCTGGCCCTGCACGCCTGGCGCTCGGCCCCTGCCATTGCAGCCTGGGCGCACGCCCATCCCGGCCAGGGCCTGGGCGTGGTCCTCACGGGCACCGACCTGTACCGGGACATCCATCACGACCCGATCGCGCAGGCTTCGCTGGCCGTGGCCCAGCGCCTCGTGGTGCTGCAGGAGCGCGGCATCGACGCCCTGCCCGAAACGCACCGCGCCAAGGCCCGCGTGATCTTCCAGTCCACCGCAGCCCGCCAGCCCCTGCCCCCCACCCGCCGCCATCTGCGCGCGGTGATGGTGGGACACCTGCGCGCGGTCAAGAGCCCGCAGACCCTGATGCAGGCCGCCCGCCTGCTGGCCCACCGCGCCGACATCCGCATCGACCACATCGGCGGCGCGCTCGAGGTGGATTGGGCCGAACAGGCACGCGCCACGCAGGCCCAGGTGCCGACCTACCGCTGGCTCGGCGCCCTGCCCCATGCCCGCACCCGCCAGGCGATCCAGCGCGCCCATGTGCTGGTGCACACGAGCGCCATGGAGGGTGGTGCCCATGTGATCATGGAAGCCGTGCGCAGCGGCACTCCGGTGCTGGCCTCGCGGGTGGACGGCAACGTGGGCATGCTCGGCGCGGACTACGCGGGCTACTTCGACCATGACGACGCCGGGCAACTGGCGCGCCTGCTGGAACAATGCCGGGACGGCGCGGCGGACCCCGGCGGCCTGCTGGCACGCCTGCGCGCACAATGCGTGCGCCGCGCGCCCCTGTTCACCCCCGAGGCCGAACGCGCCGGCCTGCTGCAACTCCTTGAGGACCTGATGCCATGAACGCTCCCACCCACCCCATCGCCGCCACTGAACCGCGCCTGACCTCGCTCTCGCACGGCGGCGGCTGCGGCTGCAAGATCGCCCCCGGTGTGTTGTCCGAGATCCTCAAGGGCACCGCCGCCATGCCGATCCCGCCCCAGCTGCTCGTGGGCATCGAGACCGCCGACGACGCTGCGGTCTATCAGCTCAATGACGAGCAAGCGCTGATCGCCACCACCGACTTCTTCATGCCCATCGTCGACGACCCCTTCGACTTCGGGCGTATCGCCGCCACCAACGCCATCTCCGACGTCTACGCCATGGGCGGCACGCCGATCATGGCCCTGGCCCTGGTGGGCATGCCGATCAGCGTGCTGTCCACCCACACCATCGGGCGCATCCTGGAGGGCGGCCAGTCGGTATGCCGCACGGCCGGCATCCCGATCGCGGGGGGCCACACCATCGACTCGGTCGAACCGATCTACGGCCTGGTGGCCCTGGGCCTGGTCCATCCGAAGTACGTCAAGCGCAACGCCGACGCCCGCCCGGGCGACGTGCTGGTGCTGGGCAAGCCGCTGGGCGTGGGCGTGCTCTCGGCCGCCCTGAAAAAGGAAACGCTCAGCCCCGAGGGCTATGCGCAGATGATCGAGGTCACGACCCGCCTGAACACCCCGGGGCCCGAATTGGCAAAGCTTCCCGGTGTGCATGCACTCACTGACATTACTGGATTCGGTCTGGCCGGCCATACCCTGGAACTGGCGCGCGGCGCAAAAGCATCCATCACCCTGGACTGGGCGAAGGTGCCCCTGTTGCCTGGCGTGGTGGATCTGGCGCGGGCCGGCTGCGTCACCGGCGCCTCGGACCGCAACTGGGCGGGCTATGGCGCCGAGGTCAGCCTGCCCGCCGGCTTCGACCCGGTGTATCAGGCGCTCCTGAGTGACCCCCAGACCAGCGGCGGCTTGCTGGTCTCCTGCGACCCCGGCGCGGTGGAAGCGGTGCTGGCCACCTTCGCCCGCCACGGCTTCGGTCAGGCGGCGGTGGTCGGCGAGGTCGCGCCGGCAGGCTCGGGGCCACGCCTGCGGGTGCGCTGACCTCGCCGCACCCCCCAGCCGGCTGGGAAACCGGCGCTTAGCACTCTCCCCTGTAGAGTGCTAATATGACGTTCTTGTGATGAAAGGACCTGTCTCCATGACCCCTTCCGTCGGAACCCCTGCCCACGCCGTGGCCATGGCCAACCCCTGGTCGATGGTGCCCGCCCTGGGTAATCTGGACGCCTACATTACGGCCGTCAACCGCCTGCCCCTGCTCACCCCCGAGGAGGAACAGGCCTTTGCACGCAAGCTGCGTGACCACAACGACCTCGAAGCCGCCGGCAAGCTGGTGTTGTCGCACCTGCGCCTGGTGGTGTCGGTCTCGCGCAAGTACCTGGGCTATGGCCTGCCGCATGGCGACCTCATTCAGGAGGGCAACATCGGCCTCATGAAGGCCGTCAAGCGCTTCGACCCCGACCAGGGCGTGCGCCTCGTGAGCTACGCCCTGCACTGGATCAAGGCCGAGATCCACGA
>JBEGVR010000008.1:0-6058 GCA_041178265.1 Pseudomonadota bacterium
GCTTGCCGGCTTCGGGGGCGGACAGCGGCGTGTAATCCGGGATGGCATAGCCGTCGACCGTCTGGTTGGTGTATTCCTTGGCCCAGGAATGGGCATCCTGGGGGATGTAGGCGCGCCGCAAGACCGTGCGGCTGCGGGTGTCCACCTCCCGCATCCCGCCATACAGCACGACCCGCAAGGCATCGATGCGGCTGGTGGTGACGTAGTTGAGCCAATTGCCCGACCACTTGCCGGCGCAGGTGCGCCCGCTCCCTGCGGCGGCCACGGGAGTGAACAGGCCGCTGTTGTCGCTCGCGCCATTGTGTTCGTAGCACAGGTCGGGATTGAACAGGCCCAGGTAGGTGATCGAGGGCTTGAACCGGATGTCCAGTGCGCCATCGCCGTCGAGGTCGCTGGCATCGTTGTAGGCCTCGTAGAAGAGGCGATGCTCCTTGCTGGCCACCAGCATCACCAGGGGCTTGGCATTCTGGCGAACCGACAGGGGCGTGTTCGGGATGACCGTCTGCCCCAGGGCGGAGGTCGCCATGCCGGCCAGCAGCGCCAGCAGCGCTGGTAGCCGGCGGCACGTGCGCACGGAGGAGGCGAGGTCGCCGCAGGTCAGGTCGGGCCGGGCAGGGGGCGTGGGTGCGTGGGGCATCGTGTCGGCTGGCGCGCAGGCGCGCCTCAATCGGTCAGGTAGAGGGACTGCAGCATCACTTCGGCGCGAGGGCCGCCACCAGCGCGCACGGTGATGCGGTACTGGCGGCAGTTCGAGGCGGCCACCGCTGCGGCGGGGCAGGCGAACTGGTCGCCCAGGTCTTCGATCAGGTACGTCGGCGTGATCTGCGCGCCCGCAGGGCCCACCGGTGTGGCCTCACTCCAGAGGCGGGTGTCGAGGGTGATCCATCGCGGGGCATCGCCGGCGGCGGGTGCGGGGCAGGTGCGCAAGGCACCCGTGGTGGCGGATGCGGCGGGCGTACAGGCCGTGCCGGCGGTGGGACGATCGGACTCGACCCGGCCTTCGATCTCGCGCAGGCCGGCCTCGGCGGCCTGGAAGGCAAGCTGGCGGTCCAGGGCGTAGGCCGTCATGCGTTCCTCGGTGGTCGCAAGGCGCAGGGCCGTCACCCCCAGCACGAGCACCACCACCAGCATCATCAAGGTCACGACCAAGGCCACGCCTTGCTGCGTAGGCCTGGGGCGCGCGGGCTGCTGGATCGGGGGGGCCTGCATCTCAGGGTCCCGGGCTGCGCAAGGCCACCACCGTACGCAGCTGCCGCTCGAGCACAGGCTGGCTGGCGCCCGGCGGCGCCTCGCCGCGCAGCGTCAGCGTGATGCGCACCGCGGCCACTTCGAAGGCCGGATTCGCCCAATTGCCCGCCAGGTCGGCTGCTCTGCGCCACTGGGCGGCCAACGCACCGCCCTGGGACCGGTCCCGGGTGAGGTAGTCGATCTGCAGGTCATGGACCGCGGGCACCTTCTCGACGCCGCGCGTCACCAGCGCCTGGGACGAGGCGCTCACCGCCGGCTGGATCACCTCTGCGCGGTACAGCGCGCGCTGATTGCTGCCGTTCACGCCGACGTACCAGAGACCCGGATCCCAGGGCACCACCTGGGCCCCGGCCGGAAAGGTCTTGTCAACGGGTGACCCGCATCGGGTGTCCACGCTGCCCAGGGCGACCGCGCAGTTCAGGGGGCTGGCGGCATAGGTGAGCGTGGCGGGATTGCCGCTCACCGTGTCCACTTGCCACAAGGCACTGCTGCGGTCGTCGCACGCCAGGGCGATGTCCCGCGCGCCCGGTTTGGCCGCGGCGCGTACGGTCATGGACCGGGCTGCGGCGTCGTGTTGCAAGACCGTGGCCCGGAAGTTCTCGTCGTTGGACGGCCGCAGCACCAGCAGGCTGTCGGTGCCGGCCGCATGGTCAGCTGCTGAGTTACCGGTCGCAACCACGCCCTGGCCGCTGCTGTCGCCCCCGCGCAGGAAGCCTGATCCGGTGTCAGCCCACCAGGGGGTGCTGGCCGCCGTGGTCGATACCAGGAGGTTGGCGGTGAGGGGGCTGCCGCAAGGCGTCAGGCCAGCTTCACGGATTTCGCGTGTCATCAGCTCGAGCGCGAATCGCCCGCTGTGCTGCAGGTGTGCCAGGCTTTCGTGCCGTCGAAAGGTGTCTTTGGTGGTCAGGTACATCGAGAGCACCCCCACGACCAGCACCAGACCGAGCGCCAGCGACACCATGATTTCGACCAGCGACAAGCCACGCGCAGGGTGTCGTCTCCGGCGGGGCGGCCGTGGTGCGGACATCGTCGGTCAGAGCCTGCTGGTCACTGTCACGGACTGGTCGGACGGGCCGCCCGCTGCGCGGTCATCCCACTGAAGGCGTACGCTGCACACGCCCTGGGCGTCGCAGGCCACGACCGCACACGTGGTGGCGGCCTGACCCGGGCCCAGGCGGTCCTTGGCATCGTCCAGCCACTCGCGCAGTTGCGCCTGCGCCAACAGGCCCGCCGCGGGCGCGGGAGGCAGCGTGCACAAGGGCGTGGCAGTGCCTCCGAGGGTGTTGTAGTCGCCCCCCAAGGCGCTGGCGCGGTCTACCCGCATCACCTCCAGCAGCGAGTGGATCAGGGCCACGGCCTGGGTCCTCTGCTCGCTGCTGATGAGGGCACGCAAGGCCCGCACCTGCATGCTGGCGAGGCCGAGCAGGCCCAGGCTCAGGACGAGCACGGCCACCAGGATTTCGATCAAGGACGCACCGTGGGCGCGGCGCGGGCGACGGGAGCAACCCAGGGCGGCAGGGCTCATGCGCAGGTGGCATTCACGGCAGCCGGGGCGGGGCGGCTGACGATGCGTCCGCCGGCGGCCAGGACCAGCTGGCGTTCGCGGGCCGTGTCGGCCAGTGCGCCGGACAGGCTGCAGACCCGCAGGGTGCCCAGGGGGTTGGTGCCGCCCCCCATGGTGCGCGCCTCGCCGCTGGCCCCGAAGGAGATGAAGGTGTCGACCTGGCTGTTGCCCCGGGCGCGCAAGGTGGATGGCAGGGGCTCGTGGCGACTCAGGAGGGTGTCGCTGGCGGAGACCGAAGCCTGGGTGCCGCCAGAGCGGTCGTTGTCGATGAAGACCAGCCAGCCGGACTCCCATCCGCGGGCGTTGTCGGTGTCGCACTGCTGCTGGTCGTGGGTGCGGCACAGCGTGACCCGTCGACCCAGCCGGATGGCCTGCGCGCGCGCTTGCATGAGGCTGCTGAACAGGGCGTTCGTGGCAGCGGTCAGCTGGCTCTGGGCGATCTGGGCCCTCAAGCTGGGCGCTGCAAGCGCCATCAGCGCAGCCAGGAGGGCGATTCCGATCAGCAGTTCGATGAGGGTCAGCCCCGACGGAGGGCGGCGGCGCGGCATGGCGCGAGACTATGCAAGCGCCTACCCGGCCCAGCCGCTGGCGTGGCGATGAACGGTGTTTCGGACCCGCTGGCCGGATCGCCCCCTCAGGTGCCGATCAGACTTCCGTCTTGATCAGGGCCGTGAAGTCCTTCACGTCCTCAAAGCTGCGGTAGACGCTGGCAAAGCGCACATAAGCCACCTTGTCCAGTTTCTTGAGTTCGCGCATGACCAGCTCGCCGATGCGTGACGAAGGGATTTCGCGGACGCCGAGGTTCAGCAGTTTTTCCTCGATCCGCTCGATCGCCTTGTCGACCTGTTCGGTGCTGACCGGCCGCTTGCGCAGCGCCAGGTTCATGGAGCCGCGCAGCTTGGTGCGTTCGAACTCGATGCGCCGGCCGTCCTTCTTCACGACGGCCGGGAAGTTGACTTCCGGCCGCTCGTAGGTGGTGAAGCGCTTTTCGCAGCTGGCGCACTGGCGCCGGCGGCGGATGAAGTCGCCCTCTTCGGCGATGCGCGTTTCCACCACCTGGGTGTCGGCGTGACCGCAGAAAGGGCACTTCATGGGGGATCAGCCGTAGACCGGGAAGCGGGCGGTCAGGGCGCTGACCTTCTCGCGCACCGCAGCGACATGGGCCGCATCGCGCGGCTTGTCCAGCACGTCGGCAATCAGGTGGGCGGTCAGGCGCGCCTCTTCCTCCTTGAAGCCGCGGGTGGTCATGGCGGGGGTGCCGATGCGCACGCCGCTGGTGACCATGGGCTTCTCGGGGTCGTTGGGGATGGCGTTCTTGTTGATGGTCATGTGGGCGCTGCCCAGCACGGCCTCGGCTTCCTTGCCGGTGATGCCCTTGGCGCGCAGGTCGACCAACATGACGTGGCTTTCGGTGCGGCCGCTGACGATGCGCAGGCCGCGCTGCACCAGGGTTTCGGCGACCGCCTGGGCGTTCTTGATCACCTGGGCCTGATAGGTCTTGAACTCGGGCGCCAGGGCTTCCTTGAAGGCTACGGCCTTGGCCGCGATCACGTGCATCAGCGGACCGCCTTGCAGGCCGGGGAAGATGGCGCTGTTGATTGCCTTCTCGTGTTCGGCCTTCATCAGGATGATGCCGCCGCGTGGGCCGCGCAGGCTCTTGTGGGTGGTGGAAGTGACCACGTCGGCGTGCGGCACCGGATTGGGGTAGACGCCGGCGGCGATCAGGCCCGCATAGTGGGCCATGTCGACCAGGAAGATGGCGCCCACCGCACGCGCCACGCGCGCAAAGCGCTCGAAGTCGATGCGCAGCGAATAGGCCGAGGCGCCGGCGATGATCAGGCGGGGTTTGGCCTCGTGCGCCTTGCGCTCCATGGCGTCGTAGTCGATCTCCTCCTTGGCGTTCAGGCCGTAGGAGACGGCCTTGAACCATTTGCCCGACATGTTCAGCGGCATGCCGTGCGTGAGGTGGCCGCCCTCGGCCAGGCTCATGCCCATGATCGTGTCGCCCGGCTTGAGGAAGGCCAGGAACACGGCCTCGTTGGCAGAGGCTCCGCAGTGCGGCTGCACGTTGGCGGCGTCGGCCCCGAACAGTTGCTTGACGCGGTCGAGGGCCAGCTGCTCGGCGATGTCGACGTTTTCGCAGCCGCCGTAGTAGCGCTTGCCGGGGTAGCCTTCGGCGTATTTGTTCGTCAGCTGGGTGCCCTGGGCCGCCATCACGGCCGGCGAGGCGTAGTTCTCGCTGGCGATCAGCTCGATGTGGGCTTCCTGGCGGCGGTTCTCGGCCTGGATCGCGGCAAAGAGTTCGGGATCGGTTTGCTCGATGAGGATGTTGCGGTGGAACACGGTGGCAGTCCTTGCGGATGATGGTCCCCGTCGTGAAAAGAGGGGCTGCCCAGGCGAACGGCCATGCGCCGACAGGCGGCGGTACGCTTCCCCGTGGTGACCCACGTCCGCGCGGTGGGCCCGCCAGGAGCCTTGCGCCTATCGCCAGTCGCGTACCACGCTAGTGTAGCCCAGGGTGGTCGCCCAGGGCGGGGCTCAGGACGCCGCAGGCAGGACGGGCCAGGCCGAGACCGGGGTCTGGCCCGCGGCGATCTGCTTGAGCCGCTCGTACTCGGCCAGCACCTTCTCCACGTAGCCGCCGTCCTCTTCGAGATTGGCCGCGCCCACATAGAAGCGCAGTCCGCCCTCCACGGAGCCGGCGCGCTGGATGCACTCCTGCAGCACCTTGGCACCCACCCGCAGGTTGGACACCGGGTCGAAGGTGGCCAGCTTGCCGCCGAAGCGGTCGAACTTGTCGGTGTGCACGTGGGTCATGACCTGCATCAGTCCCTGGGCGCCGGCGTGGCTCTGGGCGAAGGGGTTGAAGCCGGACTCGATGGCGGCCACGGCCAGGATCAGGGGCGGGTCGAGCTTGGTGCGGGGGCCCAGGGCATAGGCCTCGGCCACCAGGGCGCTCACCGGCTCGGGCGCCACCCGGTATTTGCGGCTGAGCCAATAGGTCAAGGCGGCCTGCGGCTTGGGCAGCTCGCGGGGGTTGGCGGCCGTGGCCCGGCCGATGGCGCTGATGTCGGAGACGATGCCCAGGGCATCGGCCTGGCGTTCCTGCAGCCACTCCATGAGATGGGTCTCGGTGGTCAGCCGCAGGTCGGGTCGCAGGGTCAGGGTCAGGGCGGCGAACACCACGCCCAGCCCGAGCAGGGCAGAGCCGTTGTGGGTGACTTCAAAAAATCCTTGGGCGATATC
>JBEGVR010000009.1:0-2702 GCA_041178265.1 Pseudomonadota bacterium
GTCCGCCCCCGAAGCCGGCAAGCGCCACTTCTTCGGCAACCTGACCCGGGTCGCCGGCATCAACTGCGCCACGCTGGGCGATTGCAGCGGACGCCCGCCCCTGCTGTCGGTCGTCACGAACTCGACGGCGCGGGTCTGGGAGTGGGCCTCGTCCGAGCGGCCGGTGCTCAATTGGGCGGCCGACCGGCACCGGGGCGTCCTGTCGGAGTACACGGTGCGCGTGTTGGCCTGCGCCGAGGGCTACACCGATGGCTGCAAGCGCTATGGCGCCACCGCCCACAAGCCGGTGGGCCTGCTGCACGAATTCGGCGAGCAGGACGCCCTCCTGTTCGGGCTGCTGACCGGCAGCTACGACCGCAACCTGTCTGGTGGGCGCCTGCGCAAGGCCGTGGCCTCGTTCAAGGACGAAGTGGATGCCGCCACCGGCGTGTTCAAGCCGGACGCACCCCTCGTCGGGACCTTCAATGCGCTGCGGATCCGAGACTTCAACAACGGCCGCACCGACAACAGCTACCGCTCGGGCTGGGTCGACAACCGCACGCCAGCCGAAGGAAATTTTCCGGATTGGGGCAACCCGGTCGGCGAGATGATGTACGAGGCCCTGCGTTACTTCGCAGGCAAGCGCGCCGCGTCACCCGCCTTTGGCGGGACGAACAGGGTCGATGCCGCCGTCGGCCTGCCCGCTCCCGCCTGGGACGACCCCTATGCCAGTGACAGCGCGGCAAAGGCGCCGATCTGTGCACGCGCCAACCTGCTGGTGATCTCGGACACCAACCTGTCCTTCGACTCGGACCAGGTGCCAGGGGCCGACCCGAATTTCGCGCAGCCCGGTTTCGCCGGAGACCTGGAGGGTTTCCAGGCCACCCAGGAGGCCGCCACGATCACGCGCGGCGAGCCGGACGTCACCGGCCTGCGCTTCATCGGGCAGTCTGGCGCCGTGTCCGACGCCGCGCCCACCGCCAAGCAGGTCGACTCCCTGGGCGGCATCCGGGGCCTGGCTCCCGAGGAGCCGACCAAGCGGGGGAGCTATTACGCGGCGGCGGCGGCCTACTTCGGCAAGCGCGCAGACCTGCGGCCCGACAAGCCAGGCCGCCAGAGCGTCGAGACCTTCGTTGTGGCCCTGGCCTCCCCCCTGCCCCGGATCGTGGTGCCCGTGCCTGGCGACCGGCGCATCACCCTGGTGCCCTTCGCAAAGTCCGTGGGCGGCGGCACCATCTCCAACACCAAGGGCCAGTACCAGCCTACCAACCAGATCGTCGACTTCCATGTGGAGCGGATCGCCAATTCAGGGCCCGCGGACGCCGATCCCTCGATCAACCAGGGGCGCTACGAAGCCCGTTTCCGGATCAACTACGAAGACATGGAGCAGGGTGCCGACCACGACATGGACGTCATCGTGCAATACACCGTCACGCTCAATGCCGACAACCGGGTGACGGTGCGGTTGCAACCGCTGTACCAGGGCGGTGGCTACAAGCACCGCATCGGCTATGTGATCTCCGGCACGGAGCGCGACGGTGTCTACCTGGAAGTGCAGGACGAGAACGACGAGACCCCCTACTTCCTGAACACGCCGCCCGGTCGCAACCCGGGCGACTGCGATGCCAACCCCCTGCCCGCCGACTGCAAGCGCCTGCCTTACCTCGCAGGCCCCGCGGGCTTCAGCGAGGCCACGCGCACGTTCACCCCCCGCACCGGGGCAGCGGCCACGCTCCTGAAGGACCCGCTGTGGTACGCCGCCAAGTGGGGCGCCTTCAAGGACCGCAACGGCAACGAGCAGCCGGACCTGGCCAGTGAATGGGACGAGAACGGCGACGGCATCCCCGATGCCTACCTGCCGGTCCAGAACCCGCTGAAACTGCGCGAAGCCCTGCGCAAGACGCTGGACAACATCGTCGCGCGCGCGAGTTCGGCCACCAGCCTGGCCAGCAACAGCACCCGCGCGACGGGCAGCACGCGCCTGTACCAGGCCGTCTTCGACACCCAGCGCTGGTCCGGCGATCTTGTGGCCTGGCGGGTCACGTCCAACGGCGTAGCGGCCTCACCGGACTGGCAGGCCTCGCAGGCGCTGCCGCCCTGGCAAGAGCGCAGGATCTTCATCCACACCGACACGCGTGGCGTGCAGGCATTCACGCGGGACACCCTGACCAGCGCCTCCACCGAGGTCTTTCAGTTCGTGCGGGGCGACCGCAGCCAGGAGTTGCGGCAAGGGGGTCCCCTGCGAGACCGCAACAGCCCGCTGGGCGACATCGTCCACGCCTCCCCCGTGCACGACACCGACACCGACACCGTCTACGCCAACGCCAACGACGGCATGCTCCATGCCTTCGGCAGCGATGGGCGCGAACGCTTCGCCTTCATTCCGCAGGCGGCGGCCGGGCGCGTCGCACAGCTGGCCTCCCTGACCTATGACCACCAGTACCTGCTCGATGGCGAGCTGGTCCTGGCGCCTCGGGGGCCCCTGACCCAGAACCGCCGTTACCTGATCGCACTGCTGGGGCGCGGCGGCAAGGGCCTGTTCTCGCTGCACGTATCCGAGCCGGGACGCTTCTCGGCCAGCGACCTGCTCTGGGACTATTCCGCCGGCCCTGCCTCGTCAGGCGCGTCGGACCGCGACCTGGGGCTGATGCTGGGGCGGCCGCTGGTCACGCCCCTGAACAACGGCAAGCTGGGCGTGATCGTGGGCAACGGCTACAACAGCA
>JBEGVR010000010.1:0-2852 GCA_041178265.1 Pseudomonadota bacterium
CTCGGTGAGCGTGCCCTGCAGGATGCCCAGCCAGTTGGAATACGCCAGCACCTTGTCCTGGGCATCGACCACGGCCACCGAGTCTTCGAGGTCGAGGATGGTCGACAGCGCCGCTTCCACCACCAGGTCGCACACGCCGGCGGCGTCACTGGCGCCGATGGGCGTGCTGCGGTCGATGCGGATGTCCAGGTGCAGCCCGTTGTGCACCAGCAGCACCGAGCTCGGCGCGGCGGCCTCGCCCTGGTAGCCCACCAGCTGCGCGGGGTTGGCCAGCGAGGCGTGGCTGCCGTCCTTGAGTTTGACGGCGAGCTTGCCGTCCTTGATGCGGTAGGCCACGGAGTCGATGTGCGAGCCCTTGCGCAGCGGGCAGGTGCGGTCCAGCACGTAGCGCGCGTACTCGATGACTTTGGCGCCGCGCTTGGGGTTGTAGCCCTTGCCTTTTTCGCAGCCATTGGCCTCGGAAATCGCATCGGTGCCATACAGCGCGTCGTACAGCGAGCCCCAGCGTGCGTTGGCGGCGTTCAGGGCGTAGCGCGCATTGAGCACCGGCACCACCAGTTGCGGGCCGGCCTGGATGGCCAATTCTTCATCGACCCTGCTCGTGGTGATCTTGACCGACTTGGGCGCCTTGACCAGGTAGCCAATCTTCTCGAGGAAGGCGCGGTAGGCCTTGGCATCGCTCACCGGACCGGGGTGGGATTTGTGCCAGGCGTCGATCTCGGACTGCAGGCGATCGCGCTCGGCCAGCAAGGCAATGTTCTTGGGCGCCAGGTCGGCCACGACGGCATCAAAGCCTTGCCAGAACTGCGTGGGCGCGACGCCGGTGCCGGGCAGCACCCGGTCTTCGATGAAACGGTGCAGCTCTGTGGCAACCTGCAGGCGATGGACTGGGGTGCGTTCGGTCATGGGTTGGGGTGGGGAGGGTTGAAAAAACGGACGATAGGGTAGCGGACGGGGCTGACGAGCGCCTGATCGGCTCAGGCCAGCCAGTCCAGTGCGGCGCGCAAGCTGGTGCCGGTGTGGGTGGGCGGCGGGCCGATGTCTTCATAGGGCAGGCCCTGGCGGTTGACCCACAGGGTCTGAAAGCCATACCAGGTGGCGGCCAGCGCGTCCCAGGCATTGCTGCTGACAAAGCCGATCTCGCGCGCCGCCAGGCCCGTGGCCTGCTCGCCCAGGGCATAGGCCTCGGGGTCGGTCTTGTACTTGCCGAGGGCGTCGACGCTGATCACATGGTCCAGCAGGCCCGACAGGCCCGCCGATTCGATGGCCGCCCGCAGCATGCCGGGGTCGCCATTGGACAGCACCCCGGTGACGATGCCGCGCTCTTTGAGCGCGTGCAGCACCTCGGTGTTTTCAGGAAAGGCCGACAGGTGCCGGTACTGGTTCATCAGCCGCTCCTCGAACTCGGCCGACAAGGGCAGGGCGAGCCGCTTGCAGGCATGGCGCAGGCCGGCGCGGGTGAGTTCCCAGAAGGGCTGGTACACGCTTTCGCGCCGCGGCCCTTTCTTGCTGGTGGTCACCAGCCGGGTGTATTCGATCTGCTTGTCCCGCCACAGCACGGCCAGCGCCTGTCCCTGGCCGGGAAACAGCTGCTCGGCCAGGTGGCCCACGCTGTAGACGTCAAACAGCGTGCCATAGGCGTCGAACAGCACCGCCTTGACGGGGGCGGCGCGGGCGGGCGTGGACGGACTGCTGCTCATGGACTTGACTGTATTTCATCCCATGGCAGAGATTCATGTGGCCGAATGCCGAGGATTCATGACAAAAAGCAGAGGAGTTGGCGGATTACCTCCTTAGATTCTCGCCCCCGCCTCAGCATCTGTCGATAAATTGTGTCTTCTATTTAATTAATAGAAATTCTCAATTAGATACTTGAGTTTTAATTAAATAAACTATTCTTCGTTGCACCTCGATAGACGCCCTCTGTGGCCGCAGCGCCAAAACTCCCCCAGCCAACGAAGAAGGAACTCAACCATGTCGGACCTCCCCAAATGCCCCCTCCATGCCGCCCAGCCCGCGCCCGTGATGCGCAGCAACCGGCACTGGTGGCCCGACCAGCTCAATCTGGCGATCCTGCACCAGCATGCGCCCGCCTCCAATCCGCTGGGCGAGGCGTTCGACTACCGGCATGAGTTCGGTACTTTGGACTATGAAGGCCTGAAAAAGGATCTGGCCGCGCTGATGACGGACTCGCAGGACTGGTGGCCCGCGGACTGGGGCCATTACGGCGGCCTGTTCATCCGCATGGCCTGGCATTCGGCCGGCACCTACCGCACCGCCGACGGACGCGGCGGCGCCGGCTCCGGCAGCCAGCGCTTTGCGCCCTTGAACAGCTGGCCCGACAACGGCAACCTCGACAAGGCCCGCCGCCTGCTCTGGCCGATCAAGAAGAAATACGGCAACAAGATCTCCTGGGCCGATCTGATGATCCTGGCCGGCAATGTGGCCATGGAGACCATGGGCTTGAAGACATTTGGCTTTTCGGGTGGCCGGGAGGATGTGTGGGCACCGGAGGAAGACATCTATTGGGGGTCCGAGGGCCAGTGGCTGGCCACCAGCGACAAGGCCCACAGCCGCTTCAGTGGCGAGCGTGAACTGGAAAAACCCCTGGCTGCCGTGCAGATGGGCCTCATCTACGTGAATCCGGAGGGCCCGAACGGTCAGCCGAGCGCACTGGCCGCGGCGCGGGACATTCGCGAGACGTTCCGTCGCATGGCGATGAACGACGAAGAAACCGTCGCGCTGATCGCCGGCGGCCACACCTTCGGCAAGACCCACGGCGCCGGTCCCGCCAGCCACGTCGGTCGCGAGCCCGAAGGGGCCCCGCTCGAGGCGCAGGGACTCGGCTGGCA
>JBEGVR010000011.1:0-3381 GCA_041178265.1 Pseudomonadota bacterium
GAGAGCGGCTTCTCCCAGCGCACGGGCCAGGTCCGCGGCCTGCAAGCGGGCCTCGTAGGCCTGGGCCTGCACCTCGCACAGCGCCAGCGGCCCTGGCGCTGTGCGCCCGTCGGCATGGAAGTATGTGGCCTGCGGGTCCGGGTCGGTACAGACGATGAACCCTCGGGCGTCCTGCGCGTCGTCGATCAGACCCAGCGCCTCGCGCAGGCGAGGCCAGAGCGCGTGCACGGTTTGCAGGTCGCCGGTGCGCCGGTGGTACGCGCCGGCCAGCGCGACGAACATCGTCACCTGCCGCACGCTGGCCCGTACCAGGGGCGAAGCCGCCGCCTGCGCCAGCACGGCGCGCGCGGGTGCAGGGTCCAGCCCCAGCAGCAGGCGGGCCGCGTGCAGGGACTCGCAGGCCGGCTCGCCCGGGAGCAGCAGGGCGACATCGGCCTGCGACGCGGCCAGCCAATCCTGCAGGTGCGCATCGGCCACCTGCAGGCCAGGCCGGTCCTCACGCGAGGCCGCGCGGGCTTGCACGTTGGCGCGGTAGGCGGTCTCGTAGTCCACCGGCACATCCCACGCCCGATCCGCCAGGCAGGCCTGGCCCACCTGCCCGCGCACCTCGAAGTACAGGTGGAATTCGCCCTGTGGCATCAGGTGCACGAGCCAGCGGGCCGCCTGCGGGTCCAGGTGGCCAGGGACGGGGCGCAGGGTGATGCGCGTGCGCGCCAGGCGCCCCTGCGGCAGACGCGCGCAAAGGCGAAGCTGCGCGCCCAGGCATTCGGGGGGCAGGTACTGCACGGACGCATCGGTGTCCGCGCCCGCGAAATCCGCGCCCAGTTGCAGGACCAGTTCGACGTGCACCGGTTCGCGTCCGTGGTGGTTGATACGCACATGCCCGTAGCAGGCCCCCTGCCACAGGAACACCGCACGAAACAGGTGCAGATCCCCCTGCGTGACGGGGGGACCCTGGTCGGGGAGCAGGTCGGGGGTGGTCGACTCGACGATTCCCAGCGTGTGCGACTCCTTGAGCGAGGTGCCCACGACACGCGGCGTGGCCCCTTCGATGGTCAGTGCCAGGCGCGAGAGACAGCGCACGCCCTGGCAATAGAGGCCCTGGCCACCCGGCAACGGATCGATGTCGCCGCGCGGGTCGAACACGGCCCGATAGCCCCCCTCCTGGAGGACATGCCCGTGGGGCTCGAGGTCGGCGTCGGTCATGGCATCGCTCCGGCGCCCAAGGCACCGGGCCCGCACTGTGGGTACGGCAGGCACAGCGCGCCGTAGTCCGGTGCGCCCTTCCAACGCGCCGGCATACACTCGCGCGGTGCCAGCCATCGAGCCACCCGACTTCGCCTGTGCGGCGGCCCTGGACGTCGTCACCGCCGGGGAGGCCATGGCGTTGTTCGCCGCGCAGCAGGCGGGTCCGCTGGAATCCGTGGACGGCTTTCAGCGTGCGCTGGCGGGCGCCGAACTGAACGTAGCCATCGGCCTGGCCCGCCTGGGCCTGAAGGTGGGCTACGTGAGCCGCGTGGGCGACGACTCCTTCGGGCGCCACCTGCAGGCCGTGCTCGACGCCGAGGGCATCGACCGCCGCCACCTGGCGATGGACGCGCAACATCCCACCGGCTTCATGCTCAAGTCACGCAACGACGACGGCAGCGACCCGGCCATCGAATATTTTCGACTCGGCTCGGCGGCGAGCCACCTGCGCGTTGCGGATTACCCGGGCGACTACTTCGCGGCGTCACGCCACCTGCACCTCACGGGCATCTACGTCGCCGTCTCGCCATCGACGCGGGAGTTCGTGCTGCGGGCAGCGCAGGACGCACGCACCGCCGGTCGCAGCCTGTCCTTCGATCCCAACCTGCGGCCCCGCCTGTGGGCCAGCCGGGCCGACATGGTGGACACGCTCAATCACCTGGCCAGCCTGTCGGACTGGGTCCTGCCCGGGCTGGACGAAGGCCGCCTGCTCACAGGCCATGACCATCCTGAGGACATCGCCGATTTCTACCTGGCGCGGGGCGCGCGGGTGGTGGTGGTCAAGCTGGGCGCACAGGGCGCCTTCCATGCCAGCGCTGTGGGCCGGGGCCGGGTGCCGGGCCGGCAGGTCGCGCGCGTGATCGACACGGTGGGAGCCGGTGACGGTTTCGCCGTCGGTGTGATCTCAGGCCTGCTGGAGGGACTTGAGCTGCCCGAGGCCGTCGCGCGCGGCAACGCCATCGGCGCGCGCGTCGTGCAGTTTCCGGGGGACTCGGACGGACTGCCCACGCGCGCGCAGCTGGACGCGGACGGGGCTTAGGCGCCGGTGCGGCACGCCGGTCTTCACCCGGCCTGGCGCGTCACTGCGGTTCGATCTTCGCGTCCTTGATGGCCTTGGCCCACTTGGCCGTCTCGACCTGGGTGCGACGCGCCAGCGCCTCGGGGGTGCCGGGTTCGACCACAAAGCCGATGGGCGCGAACTTCTCCTGCAGCTCCTTGCTGTTGGCGGCGGCGTTGACCGCCTGATTGAGCCTGGCGACGACATCGGCGGGCGTGCCGGCCGGCGCAAACACCGCGAAGTAGGCGATCAGCTCGTAGTCCTTCAGGCCCAGCGCTTCGTTGACCGTGGGCAACTCGGGGATGGCGGGCGAGCGCCGGGTGGACGTCACCGCCAGCCCGCGCACCTTGCCGCCCTTGACCTGGGGCAGCATCACCGCGAAGTCGGCGGTAAACAGGTTCACCTGTCCGCCGATCAGGTCGGTCATGGCGGCCGGGCCGCTCTTGTACGGCACGTTGGTCATTTGCACGCTGGCCATGCTGGCCAGCATCTCGGTGGACACCAGCTGCGACGTGCTGGCGCTGGCGAAGGTGACCTGGCCTGGCTTGGTCTTGGCCAGGGCCACGAGCTCGGGCAGGGTCTTGGCCGGCACGTCGTTGTTCACGGCCACGATCAGGGGCACCGAGCCCATGTAGCCCACGGGCGCGAAGGCGGTGTCCTGGTTGTACGGCAGCTGCTTCATCAGGCTCTTGAGCGCCGCGTTCGTGCTGTTGGTGCCGATCAGGATGGTGTAGCCGTCGGGTGCGGCCTTGGCCGCTTCGGCGGCGCCCAGCATGCCGTTCACACCGGGCTTGTTGTCCACCACGATGGACTGGCCCAGGGTCTTGGACATCTCGGCGGCGAAGGCGCGGCCGATCTGGTCGGTGGCACTGCCGGCCGCGAAGGGCACGACGGCCCGGATTGGCTTGGAAGGCCAGGCCTGGGCGTGGGCCTGGGGGGCCCAGGCTGCGGCCACCACGAGGGCAGCCTGGAGTAAGACGCGGCGAGGCGAAGCCAAGCGTTCGATATTCATGGGGGGTCTCCTGTTTTTCACTCAAGCGCGCGGGGGCAATCTCGCGCGCGCCCGCATTGTGCCC
>JBEGVR010000012.1:0-6555 GCA_041178265.1 Pseudomonadota bacterium
GGGGTGGACTGGTCAGTGACCCTGCTTGGGGTGACCGGTATCACATCAGCCGACTTCGCCGGGTTCGACAGCTTCGCGTTTTAGCCGCCCCGCCAGCCACACCAGCACCAGCACCGGCACCCCCAGGGCCGCCGTGGCCAGGAAGAAGTGCGCGTAGCCGAAGTGGTCGACATACTGGCCCGAGAAGCCCGCCAGCCACTTGGGCGCCAGCAGCATGATGGAGCTGAAAAGCGCGTACTGCGTGGCCGAATAGCTCACGTTGGTCAGGCCCGAGAGGTAGGCGATGAAGGCCGCCGACGCAATGCCCGAGGCCAGGTTGTCGGCCGACACCACGAAGACCAGCGCCCCCACGTCGTGCCCGTGCGTGGACAGCCACGCAAACAGCAGGTTGGTGGCGGCACTGAGCACCGCGCCCAGCATCAGCACCCGCATCACGCCCAGGCGAAGCGCCAGGACGCCGCCGACAAAGGCGCCCAGCAGGGTCATGATCACACCATAGACCTTGGTGACTGCGGCCACTTCGTCTTTCGTGAAGCCCATGTCCACATAGAAGGGGTTGGCCATGATGCCCATGACGACATCGCTGATGCGATAGACGGCGATCAGGGCCAGCACGAGGGCGGCCTGCCCTCGGTAGCGGCGCAGGAAATCCGCGAAGGGTTCGATCACCGCCTCGCGCACCCAGGCCGCGGCGTTGCGCGCCGGGGGCAGCACGCGGTGCGCCGGCTCGGGTGACAGCAGCACGGTGACCACGCCCACGAGCATGGAGCCCGCCATCACCAGGTAGCCCAGTTGCCACGCGCCGTGCTGGTAGGCCGCAGCGCTGGCCACTTCGGCGCGCGCGGCGATCCACAGCACGCCGGCGCCGGCCCAGATCATGGCCAGGCGGTAGCCGCTCTGGTAGGCCGCAGCCAGGGCCGCCTGGCGCTCGGTGCCCGCTGACTCAATGCGGAAGGCATCGAGCGCGATGTCCTGCGTGGCCGAGGCAAAAGCCACCACCAGCGCGCACACCACCACCGCCTGCAGCTGCAGCTGCGGGTCGTTCAGCGCCATGCCCACGAGGCCCCCCGCGATGGCCAGCTGCGACAGCAGCAGCCAGCTGCGGCGCCGGCCCAACGCGCGGGTGAGCCCCGGCAAGGGCAGGCGATCGACCAGCGGCGCCCAGGCCCACTTGAAGCCATAGGCCAGGCCCACCCACGAGAGGTAACCGATGGTGGTGCGGTCGATGCCCGCCTCGCGCAGGCGAAAGCCCAGCGTGCCCAGGACCAGCAGCAGGGGCAGGCCGGCCGAGAAACCCAGGAACAACATGCGCAGGGTGGCGGGCTCGAGGTAGACGCGCAGGGCGGCCAGCCAGCCCGCGACGCCGCGCGGGTCGGCGCGCGTGGCCGTGGCGTTGTTCTCGGTGCCGGCCGAAGGTGGCGGCGGGGAAGGGGTCTCTGTGAGGGCCATGGGTGGGCGTCATTATCATGGCGGGTATGCACCCCCACGCTCGTCGCTGCGCGTACGCACTGCCCCCCGGGGGGGCCTCAGCCTCCTTGAGGCGGCTCGGCGGAGACTGATATGTGTATCGCCTGCTACGGCGCCGCCGAGTCCCTTCACCCGCCTGCCCCCCATCGCTGGATGCCGCGCCGCGCCTTCCTGCTGGCGGCGGGGACGGCGGTGGCCGCGCCGGCGCTGGCCCAGGTGCAGGTGGACGAGGCCTCGCGCCTGCGTAACCTGGTGCCGGCCGGCGAGCTCGAGGCCGCGGCCGGACAGCAATACAGCCAGATGATCGCGCAGGCCCGCCAGCAGGGCGCGCTCGCGCCCGAGGGGCATCCGCAGTTGAAACGCCTGCGCGATATTGCGCAGGACCTCGTGCCCTTCGCCACCCGCTGGAACGACCGCGCACGGAGCTGGCGCTGGGAGATCAACCTGATCGGGAGCAAGCAGATCAACGCCTTCTGCATGCCCGGGGGCAAGATCGCCTTCTTCACCGGCATCCTGAACCAGCTGGAGCTGACCGACGACGAAGCCGCGATGGTGATGGGCCACGAGATGGCGCACGCCCTGCGCGAACATGCGCGTGCGCGCATCGCCAAGTCGCAGGGCACCAGCATCGGCCTGTCGGTGCTGTCGCAGGTGCTGGGGCTGGGCCAGCTCGGAAGCATCGCCGCCGACGTGGGCACGCAGCTGCTCACGCTGCGTTTCAGCCGCGACGACGAGATCGACGCCGACCTGGTGGGGCTGGAACTGGCCGCGCGCGGCGCCTACCAGCCGCAGTCGGCGGTGAGCCTCTGGGAGAAGATGGGGCGCGCCTCCGGCGGCAGCGGCGGGCCGGCGTTTCTGTCCACCCACCCGCGCGGGCCTGAGCGCATCGCGCGCCTGCAGGAGAACGTGCCGCGGGTTCAGGGGCTGTACGAGCAGGCGGCGGCGCGGCGCTGAGGGTAGGCGCGGTTTCGGGCGACAGCGCCCGAAACCCACGGGGTTAGCCAGACGCCCCGCATCATTTAATTCCTTTTATAGAATGCATTAAATGCCATAATGCATTTTATGGGACGCTCCATCAATGCCCCGCTACCGCCTGACGTCGGTCAGCGCCTGGTGGCCTTGGGCCAACGCATCCGGGACGCGCGGCTTCATCGCAAGCTGCGCCAGATCGATCTGGCGCAGGGCGCCGGCTTGTCTCGATCGACGGTGGAGGCTATCGAGCGGGGCAGTCCCGAGACGGCCATCGGCGCCTACGCGAGGGCGCTATGGGTGATGGGGTTGGACCGGGAGCTTGAAGTTGTCGCCGACCCTGCCATTGACCGGGAGGGCGCGGCGCTTGAATACACGCCGGGCGAACGGCGGGTACGCGTGAGGCGAGGAACAGACAATGACTTCTGAAGTCTGGGTCTGGTGCTGGCTGCCTGGGGATATTGCCCCGACCCTCGCGGGGCGCTTCAGGCACGCCCGCCTGCCGGGTGGTGGACGACCGGCCTACCGGGGTGAGTTCGTTTATGGTCGAAGCTACCTGACCCATCCCGATGCATTGGCGCTGGACCCGCTGCAGCTGCGGCTTGCCGACCGGACCTACGAGACGGCCCTGCTCGAAGGGTTCTTCGGACCTTTGCGCGATGCCATGCCCGATGACTGGGGCCGTTATGTCATCGACAGGATCCATGGCCCGCAGCAGGCGCTGACGGACTATCTGCTGAAAACCGGCGGCGATCACATCGGGAACCTGGGCTTCAGCGTTTCACGCGAGGAAGCGCCGCAGACGTGCGCGTTGCCGGGGATCGAGATCCTGGAATCCGCGCGTGCGGTGCTGGAGGGTCTCGAAGCGGGCCGCCCCGTCGATCCCGTCCTGTCCCGGATCGTGCGGCCCAATACCGGCCTGGGTGGTGCGCGGCCGAAGATCACTATCGCGCACGAGGGGCGCCAGTGGATCGCGAAATTCCCTGCGCGCGAAGATCGGGGCGCGCCGATTGCGCGTGTGGAGCGCGCCATGTTGACCCTGGCCGCCGAGTGCGGGATCCGCACGGCGCATGTGGTGGTGCACCAGGGAGACATTCTTCTGGTGGAAAGGTTCGACCGCACTCGATCCGAGGACAAGCAAGGGTGGCGGCGCGACGCTTTCGTGAGTGCGCAAACGGTCTTCAATGCGAACCCGGCCGTACAGGCCTATGCCTTCTCGGGAAGTTATTCACGGCTTGCCCTGGAGATGGCGAAGTTCTGCGACGAGCTGGTGAGGGAGCGGGAGCAGCTTTACCGGCGCATGGTCTTCAACTGCTGCATCTCCAACACGGACGACCATGAGCGCAATCACGGCTTCCTGGCCAGTGACACCCCGGGCCGGTTTCAGCTCTCCCCCGCCTATGACATGGTCCCCCGCAGGCATGCAACCCGGCGCCGCGAGCACGCCCTGGGCATCGGCCAGGACGGATTCGTCGCGACGCGTGCCAATGTCTTGAGCGAATGTGCCGCGTTCGGTCTGAGCGCGCAGGAAGCGACGGACATCGTCGATGACATCCAGGGCAAGGTGGTGTCCGGGTGGACGCGAGTCCTGACGGGCCAAGGACTGGACTCCGACGAGATCCACCCGTGGGCCGGGTGCTTTGCGCCGCTGCCCGATCGACTCAGCTGAGATGCCCGCGCAACCTGGACCGCCGTGGCCCTCTGAACATCAAGTCCCGCCCACGTAGGGGTTGGTGCGCCGCTCGCGCCCGAAGGTGCTCTCGGGCCCATGCCCCGGTATGAACACCGTGTCATCACCCATCGGCCACAGGCGCTGCGTGATGCTGGCGATGAGGGTGTCGTGATCGCCCTGCGGGAAGTCGGTGCGGCCGATGCTGCCGGCAAACAGCACATCGCCCACGAAGGCCCGCTTCAATTCGGGTGAATGAAACACCACGTGGCCCGGCGTGTGCCCCGGGCAGTGGCGCACGTGCAGCGTGTGCGCGCCCAGGGTGACGGTGTCGCCATCGTGCAGCCAGCGCGTGGGCGCGAAAGGCTCGGCCGGCGCAAAGCCGAACATCGCGCTTTGCTGGGGCAGGCCGTCGATCCAGAACTGGTCGCCCGGGTGCGGTCCGATGATCGGCAGGCCCAGGCGCCGCGCGAGTTCGCCGGTGCCGCCGGCGTGGTCGATGTGGGCGTGCGTGAGCCAGATCTGCTCGAGCTTCAAGCCCAGGCGCTTGACTTCACCCAGGAGCAGGTCCAGGTCGCCGCCGGGGTCGATGACGGCGGCCCGCATCGTCTGGTCGTCCCAGACCAGGGAGCAGTTCTGGGCGAAGGGCGTGACGGGAACGGTGAGGTAGTTCAGCATGGGCTGCGTATTGTGGACGGCTGGATCCGATAAGGGTAATCCCTGATTTTCATGGCGGCGGGGCTCCTTAAACTCTGTATACAGAATACAGAAACCAGGGCGCCCACCTACTCCCCTTTGGAGATCCCCCATGAACACCCGAGACAAGAACAGCCCGGCAGCCATGCCGGCGGTCGAAAAGAAGCTGATCCCGTTCGGCGGCTACTACACCAACCGAGAGCCGGGCCATGACCCCGAGTTGACGGAGGTGGGGCCCGGCACGCCGACCGGCGAGTACCTGCGCCGCTTCTGGCACCCGGTCTGCATGGCCATGGAGCTGACCGACACGCCGCGCTTCCTGAAGATCCTGGGCGAGGAACTGGTGGCGTTCCGCGACGGCTCGGGCCGCGTGGGGCTGTTGCACGCCCACTGCGCGCACCGCGGGGCCTCGCTGGAGTACGGGAAGATCCTGGAGCGTGGAATCTCCTGCTGCTACCACGGCATGGTGTTCGACATCGACGGCACCTGCCTGCGCGTGCCCTTCCCGGCGGGCGAGGAGGAAGAGGGCGAGCGTTATCGCTGCTCCATCCGCCAGGGCGCCTACAAGGCCTTCGAGCGCCATGGCCTGGTGTTCGCCTACATGGGCCCGCCCGAAGAGGAGCCACCGTTCCCGGAGTGGGAGGGCAACTTCACGGCGGCCGATACCGACGAACTGGTGCCTTACAGCAACTTCCAGCATTGCAACTGGCTGCAGGTGCAGGACAACGCCGCAGACAACTACCACACGATGGCCCTTCACGCCAAGCGCCAGGTGACCGGCGAGCATTACCAGGGCACCACCTTTGACGAAGTGGGCGCGGCCTCGATGGAGGTGCCCCCGGACATGGTGTTCGTCCCGATCCAGGGAGGTCGGGGCCTGGCCTGCTCGGGTGCGCGCCGCTCGGACGACGGCCACATGTACATCCGCGTCCAGCACCAGGTGCTGCCGAACCTGAGCCTGCACGCCTACACCTCGGAGGACGGGCACAAGAAGAAGCTGTTCGGCCGCTTCCACATGATCCGGTGGACCGTGCCGGTGGACGACCGCAACAGCAAGATGCTCGGATGGCGCGTGATGGGCCCTGGCATCGACACGCGCGGTATCGGCGACAAGTCCCTGGTCGGTTACGAGACCATCGATTTCCTGGAGGGCCAGGTGGCGATGCGCCGGCCCGAGCGCTTTGGCAAGTACAAGCTGGAGGACATGCCACCGATTCCTTCGGACCACCGCGCGCGTGCCCACTACAAGGACGCCCAGTACGCGCCCGGCGACTACGAGGCGATCATCAGCCAGCGCCCGATCGCGATCCACGCCCTGGAAAATCCGACGAAGTTCGACGCGGGCCTGTACATGTTCCGCAAGCTGCTGCGCGATGCCGTGCGGGGGGCCAACCCGCAGGCCGGGCCGGAGCAGTTCGCGCAGTGGCTGCGCGAATGCGAAGGCAGACCGAACAGCTACTGCTCGGGCAATGTGTTCGAGCTGCCGGTGGGCCGCACCACCGAAGAGGAAGTCACGCTGCGCCGCCTGCTGGCGAGGCAGGTGGTGGCGATCCTCACCGAGTCGGAAAAGCTCAAGGGCGACGCGCGCACGGCGTTCGTCAAGGCGAAGATGGAGGCGCTGCAGCAGGACGTCCTCGCCAAGAGGAACGCATGAGAGCGCAGCGCCGGGCCGCCCCAAGCAAGCTCGTACCCCCTCGGGGGGCAGCGAAGGACACGCAGTGCCGAGCGTGGGGGCAGTCATGTCGAGCGCAGCG
>JBEGVR010000013.1:0-11184 GCA_041178265.1 Pseudomonadota bacterium
GGCGAAAAGTTCTCGGTTCCCGGCAACTCGAAGTTCGAGATCCGCGTGACCGACGCCTATCACTACATCTGCCACTTCGGCTGATCGCATCCGCACCACTCGCGCGCACACCGCCATGAGCACCATCCTCGAAAACGTGCCGGTCGGCCAGAAGGTCGGCATCGCCTTCTCCGGCGGCCTGGACACTTCCGCCGCCCTGTTGTGGATGCAGAAAAAGGGCGCCCTGCCCTTTGCCTACACCGCCAACCTGGGCCAACCCGACGAACCCGACTACGACGAGATCCCGCGCAAGGCCCTGGCCTATGGCGCCATGAAGGCCCGCCTGATCGACTGCCGCCGCCAGCTGGCGCAAGAGGGCATCGCCGCCTTGCAGTGCGGCGCCTTCCACATCTCCACCGCGGGTGTCACCTACTTCAACACCACGCCGCTGGGCCGCGCCGTCACCGGCACCATGCTCGTGGCCGCCATGAAGGAAGACGACGTCCACATCTGGGGCGATGGCAGTACCTTCAAGGGCAACGACATCGAGCGCTTCTACCGCTACGGCCTGCTCACAAACCCCTCACTGAAGATCTACAAGCCCTGGCTGGACCAGACCTTCATCAACGAGCTGGGTGGCCGCACCGAGATGAGTGAATTCCTCATCGCCAACGGCTTCGACTACAAGATGTCCGTGGAGAAGGCCTATTCCACCGACTCCAACATGCTGGGCGCCACCCACGAAGCCAAGGACCTGGAGCACCTCAATTCCGGCATCCGCATCGTCAACCCCATCATGGGCGTGGCCTTCTGGAAGGACGACGTGGCCGTCAAGGCCGAAGAAGTGACGGTGCGCTTCGAGGAAGGCACGCCCGTAGCCCTCAATGGCCGCGAGTACGCCGACCCGGTCGAATTGATCCTCGAGGCCAACCGCATCGGCGGCCGCCACGGCCTGGGCATGAGCGACCAGATCGAAAACCGCATCATCGAAGCCAAGAGCCGCGGCATCTACGAGGCCCCCGGCCTGGCCTTGCTGTTCATCGCCTACGAGCGCCTGGCCACCGGCATCCACAACGAGGACACCCTCGAGCAATACCGCGACAACGGCCGCCGCCTGGGCCGCCTGCTCTATCAGGGCCGCTGGTTCGACCCGCAGGCCCTGATGCTGCGCGAGACCGCCCAGCGCTGGGTGGCGCGCGCCATCACCGGCGAGGTCACGCTCGAATTGCGCCGTGGCAACGACTACAGCCTGCTCAATACCGACTCCCCCAACCTGACCTACAAGCCCGAGCGGCTCACGATGGAAAAGGGTGAATCGATGTTCTCGCCGCGTGACCGCATCGGCCAGCTCACGATGCGCAATCTGGACATCACGGACACGCGCCAGAAGCTGGGTGTGTATTCGGACGCCGGCCTGCTGTCGGCGGGCGACGAACATCACCTGCTGCGGCTGACGGGCGGGAAATAACTAGACGACCACAGGCTCCGGCTCCAGCCGGATGCCAAAGCGTTCGTAGACGCTGGTCTGGATCGCCCGCGCCAGCGTGACCACCTCGCCCCCAGTCGCCCCGCCGCGATTGACCAGCACCAGCGCCTGCTTCTCGTAGACCCCGGCCTGGCCCACCGACTTGCCTTTCCAGCCGCAGGCGTCAATCAGCCAACCCGCTGCCAGCTTCACCGAGCCATCGGGCATGGGGTAGTGCACGATGTTCGGCTCGCGCGCGATGATGTCCTGGCACTGCTCGGGCGACACGGTGGGATTCTTGAAGAAGCTCCCGGCATTGCCGATCACGCGCGGGTCGGGCAGCTTGGAGCTGCGGATGGCGCAGACCCAGTCATAGACCTGCCGCGGCGTCGGCTGCGACACCCCGGTCTCGGCCATCTTGCGTTGCAGGTCGAGGTAGGACAGTTCGGGCTTCCAGGGCTTGGGCAGGCGAAAGCGCACCCGCAGGATCAGGGCCCGCCCCGCCAGGCCGAACCCCGCGGCACCGCCCTCAACTCCTTCGGGCGCCGCATGCTTGAAGACCGAGTCGCGGTAGCCGAAGGCGCACTGGGCTGCGTCCAGGGTGAACCCGCGGCCACTCGTGAGGTCGATCGCGTCCAGTGACTCGAAGCGGTCCTGCAACTCCACCCCATAGGCCCCGACGTTCTGCACCGGCGAGGCGCCCACGCTGCCCGGGATCAGGGCCAGGTTTTCCAGCCCCGGCAGGCCCTGGTCCAGCGTCCAGGTGACGAGGTCGTGCCAGTTCTCGCCCGCCCCGGCCTCGACGACGCTGGCGCGGGGGCCGTCGTCGATCACCCGCCGACCCATGACCTCCACCTTGAGAACGATAGGCTTCACATCGCCAGTCAGCACGATGTTGCTGCCCCCACCCAGGACGAATTTGGGCGCCGCCGCCCGGGCGGGGTCGGCCAGGAGGGCGGAGAGGTCCTCGGGCGCACGCACCCGCAGCAGCTCGCGCGCCTTGGCGACGATGCCGAAGCTGTTGTACGCCTGCAGCGGGACGTTGTGCTCGACGATCATGGGAGAATTGTCGCATTCGAGAACCGAGCCCCGGGAGCCCTTGCATGCCTTCTTTCGACACCGTCTGCGAACCCAACATGGTCGAGGTCAAGAACGCCGTCGACAATGCCGCCAAGGAAATCGGCACGCGCTTCGACTTCAAGGGCACATCGGCCGCCATCGAGGTCAAGGACAAGGAAATCACGCTCTGGGGCGACGCCGACTTCCAGCTGCAGCAGGTCGAGGACGTCCTCACCGCCAAGCTCGCCAAGCGCAGCGTCGACGTGCGTTTCCTCGATCGCGGCGACATCCAGAAGGCCGGCGGCGACAAGGTCAAGCAGGTGATCAAGGTGCGCAGCGGCATCGAGTCCGAAGCCGCCAAGAAGCTGCAACGGGTCATCAAGGACAGCAAGCTGAAGGTGCAGGCGTCCATCCAGGGTGACGCGGTGCGCGTCACCGGCGCCAAGCGCGACGACCTGCAGGCCGCGATGGCCCTGGTCCGCAAGGAAATGGCCGACCTGCCGCTGTCCTTCAACAACTTCCGCGACTGAGTCCCAGGCCCCCGTGGTGCAGGCGGCCCCGGAATCCTCCTCGACCTTCGGGCCGCTGTCGCTGCCCGTCTTTCGCCTGCTGTGGTTCACCTGGTTCGTGGCCAACACCACGATGTGGATGAACGACGTAGCCGCCGCGTGGCTCATGACATCGCTGGCGCCCTCGCCCTTGTGGGTGGCCCTGGTGCAGGCAGCCTCCACCCTGCCCGTTTTCCTTCTGGGCCTGCCCAGTGGCGCGCTGGCCGACATCGTCGACCGCCGGCGTTATCTGCTGGTGACCCAGTTGTGGCTCGCGGGCACGGCTTCGGTTCTATGCCTCGTGGTGCTGGCAGGTTGGATGAGCCCAGCCCTGTTGCTGGTGCTCACGTTCGCCAACGGCATCGGACTGGCCATGCGCTGGCCAGTGTTCTCGGCGGTGATGCCCGAGGTGCTCCCACGCGAGCAACTGGCGCAGGGCCTGGCGCTCAATGGCATTGCGATGAACGGCTCGCGTATCCTGGGCCCGCTGATGGCAGGCGCCCTGATCGCCAGTGTCGGCAGCGCCTGGGTCTTCGTGCTCAATGCCGGCCTGTCGCTGGCGGCGGCCTTCGCCATCTTCCGCTGGCGCCGCGAACACAAGGAAAGCCCCCTGGGCCGCGAGCGCCTGGCCAGTGCCATGCGCGTGGGCGTGCAGTTCGTGAGCCAGTCCTATCGCATGCGGTCGCTGGTGCTGCGCATCGGGGTGTTCTTCCTGCATTCCACAGCCGTCCTGGCGCTCTTGCCGCTGATCGCGCGGGCGCTGCCGGGGGGTGGTGCGGGCAGCTTCACCCTGCTGCTGGCGGCCATGGGCTCCGGCGCGATCCTGACCGTGCTGCTGATGCCCCGCATCCGGCGCCTGATGCACTTGCAGCAGCTGGTAGCCGTGGGCAGCGTGCTGCACGCGGTGGGAGCGGCAGTCGTGGCCTACGCCCCCAACCTGTGGGTGGCGGTGCCGGCGATGTTCGCCTGCGGCATCGCCTGGATCACGGTGGCCAACGCGATCACGGTGGCAGCGCAGATGGCGCTGCCCGATTGGGTGCGTGCGCGGGGCATGTCGATCTACCAGATGGCGATCATGGGCGCCAGCGCTGCGGGCGCGGCCCTGTGGGGACAGATCGCCACGCTGGGGAATATCCACCAGGCCGTGATCACGGCCTCGGTGTCGATGGGGGTGGTGATGCTGCTGGTGCAGCGCTTCACGCCGGACCGCGATGCCGAGGAGGATCTTTCAGCGTCGCAGGTGCTGCAAGTGCCCGACATCCGCGCGCCCGAGAACGATGGGCGAGTGCAGACACGCATCGAATACCTGATCGATCCGGCGCGGGCGCCCGAGTTTCTCGCGCTCATGGAGGCCAGCCGCAGCAGCCGCTTGCGGCAGGGGGCGCTCTCCTGGGAATTGCTGCACGACCTGTCCGAGCCGGGGCGCTACGTGGAACAGATCATCGACGAGTCATGGACCGAGCACCTTCGGCGCTTTGACCGCATCAGTGCTTCGGATGCAAACCTGCGGGAGCGGCGCATGGCCTTCCACATGGGGGAACAACCGCCGCGGGTGACGCGGTTCTTGATCGAGCAGATCTAGGGATTGATCGGTCGGGCTTTCTTGAGGCTTCGTCCGAGGTCTTGCTTGCTCCTTTGGCCTGCAACGCGCTGGGCGGGTGGCATGGGTTTCGGGGGCTTGGATGCTGTGATTTCCTCTTTGGCCTGCAACGCGCCGGGCGGGCGGCACGGGCCCGGGGGCTTCGATGCGGGGGTCGCTTCGCGACTCCCTTGCGGTGCTCGCAACAGGCGGGAAGCGCGCAAACTCGCCTTCGGCTCAAACATGCGCGCTTCTTTTTCCGCCCGTTGCTCCGCTCCTCAGCCCCGCATAGGCGCCCCCGAACCCATGCCACCCACCCAGCGCTTACTTCACGCGTAAGACTTCACGCGTAAGACCTCACGCGTGAGGCTTCGCGCCGGAGGGGAGCGCCGGGCGTGCGGGGTGGGTCTGGGGGCGCCTGTGTGGGGCCGAGGAGCGCCGGGCGATGGGGGTGGAAAGCGCGACGTGTCTGAGCCCGCAGGGCGAGTTGTCGCGCGTGCCCCCAGCGACCGAGCACCGCAGGGTAGCCCGAAGGGCCCCCACACTTGAAGCCCCCAGGCCCGCCCCGCATGCCCAGCGCGTTGCAGGCCAAAGAAGCAATGTCACGCAGGACAAGCGCGTTGCAGTGCGTGTAAAAGCTACCCCTGCTTCTTCGCCCCCAACCGCGACTCCGTCCCCGACACCAGCCGGTTGATGTTCTCCCGATGCCGCCAGACCAGCAGCAGCGCCATCACGCACAAGGCGCCGACCACGGGCCGATCGGCCGACCACGCGATACCGTCGCCCATGAGGAAATACACCGGCACGAACACCGCCGACACCAGCGACGCCAACGACGAATAGCGGAAGAAGTACGCGATGATCAGCCAGGAAGCGCCGGTTGCCACCCCAAGCAGCAGGTCGATCCCGAACACCGCCCCGAGAAAGGTCGCCACCCCCTTGCCCCCCTGGAAACGGAAGAACACCGGATACAGGTGACCTAGGAAGGCCGCCAGGGCCACCGCTCCGATCGTGCCCTCGCCCAGTCCGTACGACGGCCCCCAGGCCTTCACCAGCAGCACCGGCACCAGGCCCTTGGCCGCGTCCAGCAACAGGGTCACGATGGCGGCGGCCTTGCTGCCCGAACGCAGCACGTTCGTGGCGCCGGGGTTGCCGCTGCCGAAGGTGCGCGGGTCGGACAGGCCCATGACGCGACTGACGATGATGGCGAAGGCCAACGAACCGACCAGGTAGGCGGCCAGGGCGGCAGCGGCGGGAAGTAGGGACGGCATGGGGGCGGATTCTGCCGCATTGCGTCAGAGCCCCCGCCCGACTCAGGTCGCGGTCGATTTCGACAGGCCGATGTACTCGCGCTTCAGTGCGGGATCGTCGCCGATGCCGTACTGCGCCGTCAGGGCCGGCATGTCCAGCTTGGTGCCTGCGACGGTCGTACTCCAGGCCTGAATCTCCCGCGCCCCACCGCCGTTGTGCAGCGACCAGAGTTGTTGCTCACGCAACTGGCGACCTGCATCGTCATGGCGTTCCACCGCAGCCCCATCCAGCGCAGGCACCCGGCCCGTGCTTGCGATCTCGAACGCCAGCTGCCGTGCCTGGGCTTCCGCCTCCGTGGTGCGATCCTTCCCGCTGCGGCAGTTGACGGCTGGCGCGACGATGCCGGTGAGGTCTGCCAGCACCAGCAGTCGCCGGACCAGGATGTAGGGATCGTCTGCGCGGCTCAGGTGTCTGCCCTGCGACACCAGGCTGGCCACCTGCCGGGACAGCTCAAGGATCTGCTGACGTTTTGGACTTTCCTGCGAAAGCGCCTGCAGGGCCTGGCCGACCCAACTTTTCACGGCCGGTACATACCCAGTGAGACCGTCCTGCGCAGGAAGGTGCCCCAGGAGCTTTTCCAGGGCCTGCCGGTTGCTCGGCTCGGTGAGGGTACGCCCACTGGCCAGACTCAAACTCGACACGCCGCCCTTGTTGACCGGCAGGTCGAAAGCAGCGACTTCGAGCTTGACCTTGAGCGGCGAAGTCTGGATTTGCCCACTCTCATCGCGCCCGATTTGGCCACCTGAATCGAGAAGCGGCACCTGCAGCTGCAGCTCGCCCTCGAGCGCCTGCCAGGCATCGCGCTGATCCAGCCACATCTGGCGCTCGTCACTGCTGTACTTCGCGACGACCGAGTCATGTCGCAAGGCATCTGGAGTCAGCAGGGCGACCGAGGCGAGTCGCACGATGGGAACATTCCCTGCAGACGACGCTGCCCGGATGCGCACAATCTCCTCCGCTGGCAGGCCGCACAGAGCCGCCTGCGCCACTTCCTTGGCCCGGCGCTGGCTGGCCGCGCTTCGCATGCCATCGAGCAGGCGCACGCCCGCTTCGGTCGAAGCCAGGCGACGAACGTAGGCGCCCACCTCGCGCGCCTGCGCTTGGTCGGAGCCCAGGCCGTCGGTCGCGTCAGTTTGTTTACGCCCCCACAACGCTGTTTTCTCGACTGGAGTCAGATCCATCGCGATGCGTCCGAGCCGTTCATCCGACAAGGTCTCGATGCCACGGCGGGTCAACCCGAAGGCCGAGATCGCGCCGTGCCGGGTCAATGTGAGCAAGGAATGGCCGTCCTTGGCATCGCGCAACTCCGAGCGGTACAGGGTGGTGGCATGCTGGTGCTGGGCGTCGTCGTGGCAGACGATACCCTGCAGCTCATCACGGTCGTAGGCAGCCTGCAAGTTGTCGCTCAGGTGCCGGGCCGGGGTCTGGACGCAGTGGACCATCCGCTCCGCAAGCTGGAGGGATTTCGTGTCGGACGCTGCGCTGCCGTCGACTTGCCGCACTCCGCGAACGGGCAGGCACAACGTCGTTTGGATGACAGGATTGTCGCGCCGGCTCAGGACCTGTGCGAGGGACGCCTTGAACTGCTGTTTGGGTGTCAGCCCCTCGCCGAGTCCTGCGGATCTGAGGGCGGCGGCGGATTCCTTGAGCGCCCGCTCGAGGCACTTCAGGGCGAGGCTCTGGTCGTTCCAAGGGGACTGCGCCAAGCCATCGACGTGCCCCTCCCGATCCACAGCCTGAGCCATGCCAGGCTGCCGTGACAGGAGGGTGCCCACATGACGTTTGAAGCCCTCATCTGTCCTTCCCCAGCGCTTGGGCTTGGCAGGCTTGGCGGCCCGTTGGGTATCCGCGGCGTCGAGGACTGCGAAGGGGTCTTTCGCGTTCACTTGCTGCGCCCGCGCGTCCAATGCGAGCGACTGCTGTTGGCACATGACCCTGTAGCCGTCCAGCTTGGCAATCCCGGCAGCTATCGCCGGAGCGCTCACCGTCGAAGCCTCAAGCGCTGCGATCTGCTGCGCCAGAACTTCTTCCGCAGCCTCCCAGTGACGGGCACGCCCTTGCAGGGTGCGACAGGCGTTGAAACTGCTGGAGCGCAGCAAGGTCTCGGTGTGGGTGAGGCGGTCCCGCAGACGTGTCAAAAGTTGCTGGCCCTCCAGCGAATCCGAAGCCGATCGAGCCAATTCGCCCTCAAGCGACTTCAGCCATTGGTGCCTTCTGTGCAGGTCACCCGCCCCGCTCGACTGAGACTGATCCAATGCGTCCTGTACGACCCCCTGAAGGATCGTGAGTTGCGGTTCCGACCTCGATGTCCCGCCTGTCGGCACGTGCTGCCCCGCTTTAGAGCCTTCGTGCCAAACGACCGCCAGGTCATCCCATTCATGTGCAGCCGGTTGGCTGGCCTTCCTTTCGCGCACTGGAAGTTGCATGGGGGCCGAGCTGCGGCCTGGGACCAGGGAATCAGCCGGCATTGGCCTCGGGTGCGCGGCTCGCACGCGAACAAAGCGCTGACCCGAGGGGTGCTGGCGGCGCTGGACTCCGCTCCCGTCGCCCGTACCCAGGCCCTCCGATTTTCTCAAGTCCCCAAGCGGCGACGAGCCGCGCCCTAAACCTTGCATCACCATCTCCCATGCGAGTCAATCGAATCGATCGGGCATGGGTACCTCGGTTTGCGGATGGGTTCCTACGTTGATGGGCAGCGGACAGCGAACGCTCAGGAAAGGGAGAGCAGCGTACGGCGAAGGGACGGGTAACCGTCCTCAGGCCTCAGGCCGCCGGATCCCGCATCTCCCAGCGGACCTTGTCGATCTGCTCCAGCAGCTCGGGGGGCAGCGTGGTGCCCCAGGCCTCCAGGTCCTCATCGAGCTGCGCCATCGACGTCACCCCGATGATGGTGCTGGCCACCTGCCACTTGGTGTAGCAGAAGGCCAGCGCCATGCGCGTAGGCGTGAGGCCGTGGTCGCGCGCAAGCTGGTTGTAGCGGCGTGCGGCAGCCAGCGCCTCGGCCCGGCCCCAGCGCTGCTCGCGCACGGATTCGTAGCGGGCGATGCGCGCGTCACCCGGCGCGCCCAGGCCGGTGGTGCCGGCGGCGTCGTACTTGCCCGAAAGCAGCCCGAACCCCAGCGGCGAGTACGCGAGCAGGGAGACGTCCAGCCGGTGCATCGTCTCGTCCAGCCCGTTTTCCACGTTGCGGTTGATCAGGCAGTAGGCGTTCTGCACGCTGGCCACGCGAGCCAGGCCATGCTGGTCGGCCAGGCGCACGAACTCGTGCACGCCGTAGGGCGTCTCGTTGGACAGACCGATGGCGCGCACCTTGCCCTGGCGCACCAGGCGGTCCAGCGCCTGCAGCTGCTCGTGGATCGGCGTCTGCGAACGTTCGTTGGCGGGGTTGTAGTACGTGACGCCGAAGGCCGGCACATGGCGCTCGGGCCAGTGGATCTGGTACAGGTCGATCACGTCGGTCTGCAGACGGCGCAAGGAGCCTTCGCACGACGCGACGATGTCGGCCGCCGTCATGCCCTTGCCCGCGCGCACCCAGGGCATGCCGCGCGAAGGACCCGCCACCTTGGTGGCCAGCACCAGCTTGGCACGCGCCGAGGGGCGCTTGGCCAGCCAGTTGCCGATGATGGTCTCCGTCGCGCCGCAGGTCTCGGCGCGTGCGGGCACCGAGTACATCTCGGCGGTGTCCAGGAAGTTGATGCCCCGCTCGAGCGAGCGGTCCAGGATGTCGTGGGCCAGTGCCTCGCCGACCTGTTCACCGAAGGTCATGGTGCCCAGGCAGATGGGGGTGACGTGCAGGTCGCTGTGACCGAGGCGGACGAGGTTCATGTTCAAGCTCATGTTCAAGAAAGGTCAGGCAATCAGGAGTGCGCGGAAATCGTTGACGTTGGTGCGCGTGGGCCCGGTCACGACCAGGTCGTCCAGCGCTTCGAACCAGCTGTAGGCGTCGTTGCGGGCCAGCATCTCGCGGGCCGCCAGGCCCAGCACCTGGCCACGGGCCCAACTGTCGGGGCCGAACACCGCCCCCGCGTTGGACTCGGACCCGTCGATGCCGTCGGTGTCGGCCGCCAGGCCCCAGACCCGGCCGGTCGATTGCGCGAGGTCGGCCACGCCGATCTGCGCCCCCAGCAGGAATTCGGCATTGCGCCCGCCCCGCCCCTGGCCGATGACGGTGACCGTGGTCTCGCCCCCAGACAGCAGCACCAGCGGGGCCGGCGCGGGCTGGCCATGCAGGGCCACCTGGCGCGCCAGCCCGGCGTGCACCAGGCCGACGTGCCGGGCCTCGCCCTCCAGCGCATTGCCCAGGACGAGCGCGCGCAGGCCCTGCGCCTGCGCCGCCGCGGCGGCTGCGTCCAGTGCGCCCTGGGCGGTGGCGATCACGCGGCATTCGCGCGGGCCGCAGGCCGTCTGCGCACGACGCTCGGGTGCGGCCTGCAGCAAACGCAGCACCGCCTCGGGCGGCGCGATGCCGTGCCGGCGCAGCACCGCCAAGGCATCGGCCGGCGTGGAGTCGTCGGCCAGCGTGGGGCCGGACGCCACGGTGCGCGGGTCGTCGCCCGGCACGTCGGACAGCACCAGCGTCCATACCGCCGCCGCGCCGCAGGCCTCACCCAGCTTGCCGCCCTTGATGGACGACAGGTGGCGGCGCACGCAGTTCATTTCACCGATCGGCGCTCCGGACCGCAGCAGGGCGCTGGTGACGGCGCGCTTGTCCTCCAGGGTGATGCCCTCGGCCGGCGCAGTGAGCAGGGCCGATCCGCCGCCCGAGACCAGTGCGATCACCAGGTCGTCGGCGCCCAGGCCGGTCACCAACTCGCGTATGCGCTGCGCCGCCTGCAGGCCGGCGCCATCGGGCATGGGATGGCCCGCCTCCACGACCTCGATTTGCCGGCAGGGTTCGCCATGGCCGTAACGCGTGACCACCAGCCCTGACAGCGGCCCCTCCCAGGACCGCTCCAGGGCCAGCGCCATGCGCGCGGCGGCCTTTCCGGCACCCACCACCACGGTCCGTCCGCGCGGGCGCAGCGGCAGGTGGCGCGGCACGCTTTCCAGGGGGTCCACTGCCTTCAGGGCAGCCTCGAACAGGCCCCGCAGCAGCAGCCGGCCGGCGTCGGGCGTGAGGGAGGCGCAATCGAAAGTCGTCATGCGTTCAGGCGCGCGCGGGCGCGTTCTTCTTCTTGCAGGCGCAGCACGCGTCGCTGCACCTTGCCGGTGGTAGTCATGGGCAGCTGCTCGATGAACTCGAT
>JBEGVR010000014.1:0-9367 GCA_041178265.1 Pseudomonadota bacterium
GGTGTTGTAGAGCACGCCGTCATAGGTCGACTGCGTGAGCGTCAGAATGCGCGGCTTGACCTTTTTGGGGTCCACGCCCTTGAGCAAAGGGTTCTTCTTGATCTTGGCCTGGATGGCCGCAGGCTCGAACTCGCTCTTGGGGATCGGGCCGATGATGCCGAAATGGTTGCGTGTGGGCTTCAAGAACACGGGAATAGCACCGGTCATGATGATCGAGTGCAGGATGGACTTGTGGCAGTTGCGGTCAACCACCACCACATCGCCCGGTGCCACGGCATGGTGCCAGACCATCTTGTTGGAGGTACTGGTGCCATTGGTCACGAAGAAGCAGTGGTCGGCATTGAAGATGCGCGCCGCGTTGCGCTCGGACGCCGCCACCGGCCCGGTGTGATCAAGGAGCTGGCCCAGTTCGTCCACCGCGTTGCACACGTCGGCGCGCAGCATGTTCTCGCCGAAGAACTGGTGGAACATCTGGCCGATCGGGCTCTTGAGGAAGGCCACGCCACCGGAGTGGCCAGGGCAGTGCCAGGAGTAGGAGCCATCTTCGGCGTAATCGAGCAGCGCCTTGAAGAACGGCGGCTGAACGCCCTCCAGGTAGCTCTTGGCCTCGCGGATGATGTGACGGGCCACGAACTCGGGGGTGTCCTCGAACATGTGGATGAAGCCGTGCAGCTCGCGCAGGATGTCATTGGGCAGATGCCGCGAGGTCTTGGTTTCTCCGTAGATGTAGATCGGGACGTCGGAGTTCTTGCGACGCACTTCCTGGATGAAGCTGCGCAGGTTCACGACCGCGGGATCGAGGTCGGGACCGGGCGTGAACTCCTCGTCGTCGATCGACAGGATGAAGGCGCTGGCGCGGCTTTGCTGCTGCGCGAACTGGGCCAGGTCCCCGTAGCTGGTGACGCCCAGCACCTCGAAGCCTTCGGCCTCGATGGCCTGCGCCATGGCGCGGATGCCCAGGCCCGAGGAGTTCTCGGACCGGTAGTCTTCGTCGATGATGACGATGGGGAAGCGGAATTTCATGGACGGGCCTTCGGGCGCGGGCGCAGCAGGGGGAAAAATCGGGACAGGCGCGAAGTGTATGCAAATCGGCGGGCGTTTACGGTCTGGGCAGCCACAATAGAGGCTCTCGCGTGTGGCGCCATGCCTTCCCCGCTGCTGCCCTCGAGGCTGCTCGTGATGGCGCAGCCCTCGGTCTGCGGACCCACGGTGCCCACCAAAGACCACACCTGCTACATTGATCGCAAGCAAGAGTCCCCGCACGTGTCCTCGGCACTCGGGTGATTGCGCGCAGCGCGCTTGCCCCCTGTCAAAATCGGTCTTTTCCTTTGCCTGAAAGGGTTCGCTCATGGCGCCGAAAACGTGGAAATACGGGTTTGCAATCCTGACGGCACTGGGCGTCACGGGCGCCTGGGCTCAAGGCGCGGGCAACTACCCCAGCCGGCCGATCAAGCTGATCGTGACCGTGCCGCCCGGGGGCGCCGCCGACTTCATTGCGCGCCTGCTGGCCTCCAAACTCTCGGCGTCCATGGGCCAGCAGGTCGTCGTGGAAAACAAGGCCGGTGCCAGCGGATCGCTGGCGGCCGATTTCGTGGCCAAGTCCCCGCCCGACGGCTACACGCTGCTGCAAAGCTCCATCACGACGCACGGCATCGGTCCGCACCTGATGCCCAGGCTGCCCTACGACCCGGTCACGTCGTTCGCCCCGATCGCCACGCTGGCCAGCCTGCCCCTGATCATGACGGTCAACGCCGACCTCAAGGCCGCCACCCTGCCCGAGTTCGTGGCCGTGGCCAAGGACAGGCCGGGCAAGCTTGCTTTCGCTTCCTCGGGCAACGGCGGTGCCCCGCACATGGCCGGGGAGTTGTTCAAGATCGCGGTTTCGCTCGACATGATCCACGCGCCTTACCGCGGCAGCGGCCCGGCGGTGGCCGATCTGGTGGGCGGGCAGGTGCAGGTGATGTTCGATGGCGCGCCTTCGCTGCTGCCCCACATCACCACCGGAAAGATCCGGGCCCTGGCCGCAGCCAGCCCCCGCCGAAATCCCCTGCTTCCCAATGTGCCGACCTTCGCCGAACTGGGGTACCCCTCGGTCAATGTGGCGCTCTGGTACGGCCTGATGGCGCCCGCTGGCACCCCGCCGGAGATCATTTCCCGCCTGAACCGGGAGGTGAATCAGGCCCTGAAGGCACCCGACGTCCTCGAACGCTTTGCGGCGCAGGGCACTGAAGCCGTGGGCGGCACCCCCGAACAGGCGGCCGCCTTCGTCCGGCAGGAACTCGATCGCTGGGGACCCGTCGTCAAGAAGGCGGGCGTCGTCGCCAACTGACCTGATGAACCCGACCGGATCACCCACGCAGGCCCTGGCCCGCTGGGTGGTGGATTCGCAGTGGCAAGAGATCGACGACGGCGCCAGGGCCGCCGCCCGCAGGTCCTGGCTGAACTGGTTCGGCTGCGCGCTCGGCGGCGCCAGCGACCCCGCGCTGGATCGCCTGGTGCTCGCCCTGCGGGGGATGGGATGCAGCGGCACTTCGGCGGTGATCGGACGCCGCGAACGCACCGATCCGGCCTCGGCGGCCCTGCTCCATGCCTTTGCCTCCAACATCCTGGATTACGACGACACCCACTGGGCCACGGCCATCCATCCGGCCGGACCCGTCGCGTCGGCGCTGGTCGCCTGGTCGAGCCTGCAGCCCCTGAACGCACAAACACTGCTTCACGCCTTCCTGCTGGGGATGGAGGCGCAATGCCGCATCGGCCTGGCCGTGTCGCCCGGCCACTACGAAAAGGGCTGGCACATCACCGCCACCTGCGGCGTGTTCGGGGCGGCCTTGGCCGTGAGCCGTGCGATGCAGCTGGACGCGCAGCAGACGGCTTGGGCCATCGGCCACGCCGCAACGCAGTCCAGCGGACTCGTGGCCAGCCTGGGCACGCAGGCCAAGAGCCTGAATATCGCCTGCGCTGCCCGCAACGGACTGGTGGCCGCGCAACTCGCGCGGCATGGCATCACCGCGAACGACCGCGCCCTGGAAGCGCGCTTCGGGTTTGGTGACGTGATGGGGCCTCAACCCCTGACGCAGGCCCTGTGCGCCGACCTGGGAAGCGATTGGCAGGCCGCGCGCAACACCCCCAAGCCCTATCCCTGCGGGTTCCTGTTGCACCCGGCACTGGACGCCTGCCTTGCCTCGGACGCAGCAGCGGGCGGGACGGCGCTGCCGCACGCGCGGGAGATCGACCGGATCACCCTGCGGGTGTCGCCCCTGGCGGCGGCCCGGGCCGATCGGCAGGATCCCGCCGACGGCATTGCCGCCAAGCTCAGTTTGCAGCACGCGGTGGCCGTGGCCCTGTTGCACGGCGATGCCGGGGTGAGCCGCTTCACCGATCAGGCCGCGGCCGACCCGCAGGCCGGGGCCCTGCGCGCCAAGGTGCGCGTGGTGTCCGACCCGAGCCTGCCTCAGGAGCATGTGCGTCTGCAGGTGCACCTGCGTGACGGGTCGCAGGTCATTCGCAGGCAACCCGAAGCGGGCCCGTGCGGATCTGCGCCCATGTCGGACGCCGCACTCGAACGCAAATTCCGCGAGCTCGTCGCCTTCGGCTCGCCGCACTGCGATGCCGACCGGCTGCTGCGGGCCCTTACCGGATTTGCGGAAGGTGAAGACGCCAATGCGCTGATCGCAATGACCCTGCCCGGCCCCTGACCCCGTCGGGGTCCGTCCGCCCTTTTGTTTCCTCCCCACGCACGCTCACCATGAACCTCCATCTCCAAGACAAGCACGTCCTGATCACCGGCGGCAGCAAGGGCATCGGCCTGGCCTGTGCGCAAGCCTTTCTGACGGAAGGGGCGCGGGTCACGCTGGTCGCGCGCAGCGCGGACACGCTGGCCCAGGCGCAACGCACCCTGAAGGAAGCCGCGCACGAAGGGGCACAGGTGCACACCGTGGCGGCCGATCTCACGAACGCGCAGGCCGCGGCCGACGCGCTGGCGCGCGCCCAGACCCTGGGTGGTCCGATCGACGTGCTGGTGAATTCTGCTGGTGCGGCCAAGCGCACGCCGGCCCCCGACCTCACGCCGCAAGCGTGGCACGACGCGATGCAGTCAAAGTTCTTCAGCTACATCCACATGATCGATCCCGTGATCAAGGCCATGGCGGCGCGCGGCCAGGGCGCGATCGTCAACGTGATCGGCAACGGCGGCAAGGTGGCCAGTCCGATCCACCTGCCGGGCGGATCGGCCAATGCGGCCCTGATGCTGGCGACGGCAGGCCTGGCCCACGCGTATGCGGGCCAGGGCATCCGGGTCAACGCGGTCAATCCGGGCAGCACGCTCACCGAGCGCCTGGAGAAGGCGATCGGCGCCGATGCACGCAACAGCGGCATCACCCCTGAAGCGGCGTTGTCCCGGATCGTGGAGAAACTGCCCCTGGGGCGCATCGCCAGACCCGAGGAGGTGGCGCAGGCAGTGGTGTTTCTCGCCTCTGGGCAGGCCAGCTACATCACCGGCGCCAACGTGGCGATGGACGGGGCTCTCGTTCCCCTGATCTGAAGCTAGTCCTTTTGGGCTATCCGTTGTATCTGCGCCCGCCAGATCGGGGCAACCCGCTTGCCACCGCCCCCGTCCCTGCGTACCCTTGCCCTCCCGTTTCAACAGGCGTATTGCATGGGCCCGATCAAGATCCTCGTCACCAGCCAGAAGGGCGGCGTCGGCAAGAGCACGCTGACAGCCAACCTGGCCGCGTATTTCGCGAAATTCGAGCGACGCCAGGTGACGCTCATCGACTTCGACCACCAGGCGTCGTCCTATCAATGGATCGAGCGGGCGCCCGTGCCCGGGGTCATGCCGGTGGTCTGCGACCTGGTCACGGAGCGCGACCCGCAGTTGGCGGTGCTGAAGATGAAGCAATCGCTGCGCGCCGCCGAGAGGGTGTCGGACCTGGTGATCGCCGACCTCACCTGGGTCAACATCTTTCCGCAGTCGCTGATGCTGGACTTCGACATGGTGCTGGTGCCCACGTCGCTTTCAAAGGTCGAACTGGCCAGCACGATCGAGTTCGTCTCGCGCTTCGCACAGGTGTTCAACGGCGGCACGGAGCTTCGGCCGCAGCTGGCGCTGGTTCCCAGCCGGCTGCACCGCACGCAGGACTACCTGGATATCTTCACGCAGCACAACTTCCCGGTGAAGTTCTTGCTGACCAGCCCGCTGCCTTTCGAACTGGAAATCCAGTCCATCTACGGGCAGGACTACATCTTCAACTCCAGCAACACCGTCTGCCGCGACAGCTTCTTCCAGATCGGCCACGAGCTTCATGAAGTGGCACAGACCATCGGACGGGCGCGCGAGCAGGCCGACACGACCCGCAAGGTCACTCCCATCTGGCAGAGCATCAAGCGACGCACCGGGCATGGGGCCAGCGTCCTGGACAGCTTCGTCTTCGAGCAGCGCAGCGGCGGTCGTCCCGTGACGCGGACCCTGGCACAGACTCAGGCACAGGCCGCCAAGCCGGGGGCCTTCGGGAACCTCATGGGCCTGCTGCGAAATCGCATGTGAGCCGCATGGCGTGATGAAGCAATTCGACCCCTCCGTCGGCTGGATCTCGAACAGCGGCCAGCCTGCCAGACCCGACTCGGATGCGGGCACACCCCTGCCCCACGCGACCAGCGTGGTGCACCTGAACCGGCAGGACCATCCCTCGCACGCCAGCCGACTTGAAGAGGGCCGGGCCGCGGCGCCGGCCTCAGCGCTCCCGGACGATGGGCCAGCGCTGCCTGCGGTGCTCCGCACCCGCGACACCGCGCCACCCGAGTCCTTTTTGCGTGCCCCCGCCGAGACCGCAGGCATGGTGCGCGAATTATTTGAGCGACTGGACGAGGCCGACCCATCGCAGGCGCTGCTGGCGCGCGTCTCGGACAACCTCAAGACGCTGGACGACCTGACGACGAAGAAGAGGCAACTCGAACGGGTGCTGGCCGACATCACGCAGGAGATGGCGCACTTGCAGGTGCAGGTGCGCGCCGACCTGGACGCCGCTCGGGACAGCGAGGACCGCAACCTGAAATTGCGGCAGTACCGGCGCGAGATCCTCGAGCAGCTGGCGCGGCGCCTGCCCGAGGCCGGCAAGCCCTGAGTCCAGGTCCTGGCATGAGACACAAGTGGCTGGCCTTCTACCTGGCGAACTGGTACGCCTGTGCCGTCGCCGGCCTGCTGATGTCGATGCAGCACCCGGCAGGCTCCTGGCTGGCCAGCCTGCCCTGGACCACCTGGGGCACGGAATTCGAACAGGCTCTGGCCGGTGGTGCAGCTGTCTCCGGCGGCGCCGTGTGGATCCTGATGGGGGCGCTCCTGACCGCGCTTGGCGCCGCGACGTCGCTGGTGGCCGGCCTGCTGTGGCTCTCGCGACCGGCGGCGGCGCCCACCGCCCCCCCCGAGCCAGGCCCGCACGAGGCGCCTCTGTCCGACACCGCCCGGGACGCAGCCGCCCTGGTCCAAGACCCTGGCCTGCGCACGCTGATGCAGCAGCTCAATACACGTCTGGGCTGAACATCCGCGCACTCGGCTCTTTTCAGCCCCTCAAGAACGGACGACCCCATGGACAGAAGACGTTTCCTCGGCACTACGATGTTCGGCGCGAGCGCCCTGGCCTTCGGCTCGGTGTGGTCGCAATCCACGTCCAACCTGGGCGCACCCACGCCGCCGCCCGTGGGCTTTCGGCGCATGAAGCTGGGTGCGATGGAGATCATCGCGATCAACGACGGCGCGCTGCGTCGTCCGCTGGGTGACGAGTTCGTCACCAACACGCCGCTGGACCAGGTGAAGGCCGCCCTGGCCTCCCAGGGCCTGCCCACCGACTACGTGGACATCCCCTTCACGCCCTTCCTGGTGGTGAGCGGCAACCGCCGCATCCTGCTGGACACCGGCTTTGCCGACAACGGCCCGCCGACCACCGGCCGCCTGCGCGCCAACATGCAAGCCGCCGGCTTCAAGTTCGACGACATCACCGACGTGGTGATCAGCCACTACCACGGCGACCACATCAGCGGCCTGCGCGCCAAGGACGGAACCTTGCTGTTTCCGCGCGCCAAGGTGTATGTGCCGGTGCCCGAACACGCCTTCTGGCTGGACGACGCGACGATGAACGCCGCCCCGACGGCCGCACGCGGCAACTTCATGAACGCGCGGCGCGTGTTCAACAACTACCCGGCCGACCAGCTGGTGCGCTTCGAGCCGGGCGCCACCATCGCACCGGGCATCACCACCAGCGCCGCGTTCGGCCACTCGCCGGGCATGTGCATGGTCCAGGCCACCTCGGAAGGCCAGACCTTCCACTACGTGGCCGACGTGACCAACGTGCCCGCGCTGTTCGCGCGCTCTCCCGACTGGGCGGTCACCTTCGACATGGACCCGGTCATGGCCCGCGCCACGCGCCGGCGCGTCTTCGACGCCATGGCCAAGGACCGCGCGATCACCGGGGGATTCCACTTTCCGTTCCCCTCGATCGGCACGATCGAGAACGCGGGCAACGGCTACCAGTTCAAGCCCCTGGCCTGAAGGGGCCCTGGACGGTCGGCGCCGCCCGTCACGTGGCGCGCCGGTCTCTGACCCGCGGTGAGTTCCCGGCGCGGCGCCTACAAGGCCAGCACGAACAGCACGATCCCCGGGAAAAAGACGATCGCCGTGATGCGCAGCAGGTCGGAGGCCAGGAAAGGAATCACGAATTTGAAGGTGTCCTTCATCGGCACGTCCTTGGCCATGCTGTTGATGATGAACACGTTCATGCCCACGGGTGGCGTGATCAGGCCGATCTCCACCACCATCAGCACGATGATGCCGAACCAGATGGCCTTCCCTTCGGCGCCCAGGCCGCCGATGTCCAGACCCATCACGATGGGAAAGAAGATCGGGATGGTCAAGAGGATCATGGACAGGCTGTCCATGATGCAGCCCAGCACCAGGTAGATGAAGATGATCACGAACATCACGAGCAGGGGCGGCAGGGCAAGGCCCAGCACCCATTTCGCCAGCTCGGTGTTCATCTGGGACAAGGCCAGGAAGATGTTCAGGATGTCGGCCCCCAACAGGATCAGAAAGATCATGCCGGTAGCGCCCGCCGTGCCGTACATGCAGGCCAGGAACCCCTTCTTGTCCAGCCCGCCCGAACGCCAGGCCACTACCGCGGTGGCCACGCAGCCGATGGCGGCGGCTTCGGTGGGCGTGAAGATTCCGCCGTAGATGCCGCCAATCACCACCAGGAAGATCAGCAGCACCGGCCAGGTATCGACCAGGGCGCGCAGCCGCTCGCTCCAGCTGTGGCGCGGGCCTGCGGGCGCATCGGCCGGACTCAGTCGCGCGAACAGCGAGATCACCACCATGTAGCCCACGGCCGCCAGGATGCCCGGCACGAACGCGGCCAGGAACAACTTGGCGATGTTCTGCTCGGTCAGGATGGCGTAGATCACCAGCGGCACCGACGGCGGGATCAGGATGCCCAGCGTGCCGCCGACCGCCAGCGTGGCGGTGGCAAAGCGCCCCGAATAGCCGTGCGCCTTCAACTCGGGCAACGCCACCTGGCCCATGGTGGCCGCGGTGGCCAGGGACGAACCGCAGATCGCGCCAAAGCCTGCACAGGCAGTGACGCCCGCCATGGCCATGCCGCCGCGCCAGTGACCGATGAAGGTGTTGCCCGCCTGGAACAGCGCCCGCGAAAGACCGCCATGGGTCGCGAACTGCCCCATCAGCAGGAACAGCGGCACCACCGAGAGGTCATAGACCGAGAACCGCGCATAGGCCCCAGTCTTGAAATAGTTCATGAGGGGCCCGACACCCGCCACCATGACGTAACCTACCGAGCCCGCCAGCAGCATGGCGATCCCGATGTGCATGCGCGCCGCCAGCAGGAGCAGCATGAGCCCGAACATCAGGGCTCCCCATTCGATACCCGTCATGCGCGCAGCTTTCCGAAGTTGGTGTGCACCTGGTACAGGGCGGTCAGACCCAGCAGGAGGAAGGACGGCACCAGGGGCACGAAGGCCCACCAGGTGGGGATGCTCAGAAGCATGGAGGCGTCCTGGGTGGCCCGCAGGTCCAGCGCGCCCACGCCCAGGCGCCAGGCAATCAGGCCGGCAAAGACCGCCATCACGCCATACGCCACCAGATCGAGCACCGCGTTGACCTTCGCTGGGGCTTGCGCCGTGAAGAAATCGACGATGACATGCGCCCCCATCCAGTTGGCGTAGGGCAGCGACATGGCCACCGCCACAGCCGTCATGAACTGGACCATTTCGTAGTCACCGACCAGGGCCCTGCCGAACAAAGTACGCCCGGCAATGCTCCAGAGCGACATGAACGCCATGGCGGCCAGCACCACCCCCGCCA
>JBEGVR010000015.1:0-2597 GCA_041178265.1 Pseudomonadota bacterium
GCGGCCTGCGGATCTCCGAAGGTCTGCATGGGGTGGAAGCCACCAATGGCCGCGCCCGCGGCCGCCGCCGCGTCCAGTGCCGCCACCTCGGTGACGCCGCTGCAATGCACCACCGACACGCCCGCACGCCAGGTCACGGCGGCCACCGCCCGGGCAATGACTTCATCGGGCGTGGTGATGAACACCAGGTCGCAGGCATCTGCCACGGCCTGGTCTGACATCGCCGCGCACCCGCGTATCGGGGCGGCCAGCTCCTGAGCGCCTTCGATCGTGTCGCTGGCAACCGCGACCACGCGCAGGCCACGCTGCGCGAGGCTCCAGGCCAGCGCCTTGCCCAGGCGCCCCGCGCCGATGAACCCGATGCGTGGGCCGGCCACGTCCTGTGCCCCGGCGTTCATGCGCGGCCCGACCAGGTGCGAAAGGCGTTGAGGCGTTCGAGGTCGGGAACCGATCCCAGGCCAGGACCCTTGGGCACCGGCACACGCCCGTCGGTGACAGGCAGCAGGTCGCCCACGACGGCTTCGCGCCCGACGTTCGGGTGGCAGTCGAACTCGAGCAGGCCCTCACCCCCGGCGGCGGCAATCAGATGCAATGACGCCAGCAGCGAGACGCCGCCGCCAAAGTAATGCGGGCAGTACCGCTTGCCCGCCTTGACGGCGCTGTCGGCCACATGCCAGTTGCCGGTGATGCCGCCCCACTTCGTGACGTCCGGCTGCAGCACCTGCAGAACCGGCCCGGCAATCGCCTCGGCGAACTGCGCGTCATGGAAGTTTTCTCCACCGGCCAGTGGCGTCGTCGACGCGCGCGCCAGCGCCTGCCAGTCGGCCGCCGGCGCGTCCACGCGCAGCGGCTCCTCGAACCAGCTCAGGCTCAGGGGTTCGATGGCGCGGGAGAACGCGAGTGCCGCCTGCAGGTCGTGGGTCTGGTTGCTGTCACAGGTCAGGACGGCCTGCGGCCCGAGCGCTTCGCGCATGGCGCGCAGGTTGCGAATGTCGATCTCGTGGCCGAAGCCCGTCTTGAGCTTGAAGGCGCGATGGCCCTCAGCCTGGCGCGCCAGGGCGAATCGCTCGGGTTCGTCCGGATTGATGCCCGTCGCATAGACCGGCACCGAATGAACCTCGCGGTCACTCAGGAGCCGGTGAAGGGGACGTCCCTCACGGCGGGCGACGAGGTCCCACATCGCGATATCCAGACCGGCCACGACCTGCGCGATCGGGCCCACCTCCAGCGTCTGCAGCACCAGGACCTCGAGCGAGGCGGTGAGCTTGTGAAAGAACGCCGCGGGAGAGGCATAGGTCTGTCCGACCAGGCGCTCGCCCAGGTCGATGGCCAGGCGCGCACGGTGCTCGGCGCCGACGGCAGGCCAGTTGGCCCAGATCTCGCCCCAGCCTTGCGCGCCCTCGGTGTCGGTCACACGCACCAGGACGAATGGGCGGTCGCGGAAAGTGCCGAAGGCGACCTTGATGGGCATTGCGACCGGTACTCGGAAGGAAAACGCCTCGATGGAGGCAATCTGGATCGGTTTCATGAGGAGGCGGTAGTTGTCGCAGGGCGTTGCGAACGACGGGTGAGGGAAAAGCGCGGCTCGGGCAGCCCGCGCACGCCGACGTCGAAGGCCAGGAGCGCGCCAGCCAGCGGCTGCGCGCGCAGTTCTTCCTCGGTCATGCGCTGGGTGGCGGTGGTCACGTAGAGGACGTCGAGGCCCTCGCCACCGAAGGCGCAGCAGGTCGGCATGCGCACCGGCAGCTCGATCACGCGGTCGATGCGCCCGTCCGGGGCGTAACGCACCACGCGGTAGCCGTTGAATTCGGCGTTCCAGAGGTAGCCCTGTGCGTCGACAGTGGACCCGTCGGGAAATCCCGGAGCCGTGGTGGACGCCAGGGTGCGAGGCTCGCCGGGGCGGCCGGCCACCGGGTCGTAGTCGTGCGCATACAGCGCATAGCGCAGCGAATCGGCGAAGTACATGGTGCGCCCGTCCGGGCTGAAGGCCAGGCTGTTGGGAATGCAGATGCCATCACGCACGGCCTCCAGGCGCCCGGAGCCGTCCAGGACCCACAGCACGCCCTCGGGCGCGCGCGTGATGTTGTTCATCGTCCCCACCCAGAAGCGGCCCTGGCGATCGCAACGCCCGTCATTGAAGCGGTGGTACTGCGGCAAGGGCGGCACGGCGGCAAAGGTCTCGAACGCGCCGCTGCGCGGGTCGAACAGATCGATGCTGCGGGGGAGGGCCACCAGCAAGCGCCCGTCGTCGACCAGGGCGATGGAGCCGACCAGGCCTGGCATGGGCCAGGTGTCCAGCGCGCCCGTGGCAGGGTCCAGGCGGCGTACCGCCGGCTGGCGGATGTCGATCCAATACAGGCAGCGGGCCCGGTCATCCCACAGCGGGCTCTCGCCCAGGATGTCGGTCTGCGTGCCCACGCGGCGCGCGGCCCTCGAAGCTTTCATGGCCCCGATCCTAGGGGCGCGCCTGGGCCAGCGCCATCTGCATTGCGGCAACCAGGGCTTCGAAAGCCGTCAAGCGGGGGGCTTCGCAAGCTGCGTAGGCCCCTTGCCGAACTTCCAATTCCGCCAGCGGCCGGTCGCCCCTAGGATCCGCC
>JBEGVR010000016.1:0-8224 GCA_041178265.1 Pseudomonadota bacterium
GGCCCCCTCGGGGGGCAGAGAGCCACACGCAGTGGGCGAGCGTGGGGGCGTCATGAGCGCCGCCGGGCCGTCCCAAGGCGCGAAGGCCCCCTCGGGGGGCAGAGAGCCACACGCAGTGGGCGAGCGTGGGGGCGACATTCGCGCCGCCGGGCCGCCCCAAGGCGCGAAGGCCCCCTCGGGGGGCAGTGAGCCACACGCAGTGGGCGAGCGTGGGGGCGTCATGACCGGCTGGCAGACCCTGCTTTACAAGGAAATCCTGCGTTTCTGGAAGGTCGGCTTCCAGACCGTGGCCGCGCCCGTGCTCACGGCCTTGCTCTATCTCCTGATCTTCGGCCATGTGCTCGAGGGCCACGTCAAGGTCTACGACCGCATCGAGTACACCGCCTTCCTGGTACCCGGCCTCGTGATGATGTCGGTGCTGCAGAACGCCTTCGCCAACAGCTCCTCTTCCCTGATCCAGAGCAAGATCACGGGCAACCTGGTCTTCGTGCTGCTCACGCCCCTGTCGCACTGGGCCTGGTTCTTCGCCTACGTGGGCTCGTCCATGGCCCGCGGATTGTGCGTGGGCGGCGGCGTACTGCTGGTCACGTCGATGTTCGTCACGCCGCAATTCGTGCAGCCCCTGTGGGTGCTGGTGTTCGCGGTGCTGGGTGCGGGCATGCTGGGTGCCCTGGGCCTGATCGCGGGCCTGTGGGCCGAGAAGTTCGACCAGATGGCGGCGTTCCAGAACTTCATCATCATGCCCATGACCTTCCTCTCGGGCGTGTTCTATTCCATCCACTCCTTGCCCGGGTTCTGGCAGCAGGTGAGCCACCTCAATCCCTTCTTCTACATGATCGACGGCTTTCGCCACGGCTTCTTCGGCGTGAGCGATGTGTCGCCCTGGTTCAGCCTGGGCGTCGTGGCCGTGGCCGCCTTCGGGGTGAGTGCCGTGGCCGTCCACCTGCTTCGCACGGGCTACAAAATCCGAGGATGAACGTCCCGCCCATGACCGCCGAACAACTGCGTGCCCTGATCGCCGCCGGCCTGCCCTGCGAGCACCTTGAAGTCGATGGCGACGGTCGCCACTGGTCGGCCCTGGTCGTGTCCGCCGAATTCGAGGGCAAGCGCCCCATCCAGCGACACCAGCGGGTCTACGCCACGCTGGGTGCGAAAATGCAGACCGACGAGGTCCATGCCCTCTCGATGAAGACCCTGACGCCGGCCGAATGGGCGGCGTCTTCCCCCCGCGCCTGACCCACTGTTTTCGATGGACAAGCTTTTGATCCGCGGGGGCCGCCAGCTCCAGGGCGAGGTCCGGATTTCCGGCGCCAAGAACGCTGCCCTGCCCGAGTTGTGCGCGGCCCTCCTGACCGACCAGCCCGTGACGCTGGACAACGTCCCGCGCCTGCAGGACGTGGCCACCATGGTCAAGCTGGTGCAGAACATGGGCGTGTCCGTGCAGCGCGAAGGCGACCGCATCATCCTCAACGCTGGCACCCTGGCCAAACCCGAGGCGCCCTACGACCTGGTCAAGACCATGCGCGCCTCGGTGCTGGCCCTGGGGCCGCTGCTGGCGCGCTTCGGCCGGGCCACCGTGTCGCTGCCCGGGGGCTGCGCCATCGGTTCGCGTCCCGTCGACCAACATATCAAGGGCCTGCAGCAAATGGGCGCCGAGATCGACGTCGAGCACGGCTACATGGTGGCCTCGTTGCCGGCGGGTCGCCGGCGCCTGCGGGGTGCCAGCCTGCGCACCGACATGGTCACCGTTACCGGCACCGAGAACTTCCTCATGGCCGCCACCCTGGCCGAGGGCGAGACCGTGCTGGAGAACGCCGCCATGGAACCCGAGATCGGCGACCTGGCCAAGATGCTGATCGCCATGGGCGCGCAGATCGAGGGCCACGGCACCAGCCGTATCCGCATCCAGGGCGTCGAGCGCCTGCACGGATGCACCCACACCGTGGTGGCCGACCGCATCGAGGCCGGCACCTTCCTGTGCGCGGTGGCTGCCGCTGGTGGCGACGTGTTCCTGAGCCAGGGGCGTGCCGACCACCTGGTGGCCGTGGTCGACAAGCTGCGCGAAGCCGGCGCCACCGTCGAGACCGTCGAGGGCGGTATCCGCGTGCGTTCGCTGGGCAGGCTCGCGGCCCAGAGCTTTCGCACCACCGAGTACCCGGGCTTTCCTACTGACATGCAGGCCCAGTTCATGGTGCTCAACGTGATCGGCAACGGCTCGTCGCTGGTCACCGAGACCATCTTCGAAAACCGCTTCATGCACGTCAACGAGCTCGTGCGCCTGGGCGCGAAGATCCAGGTCGACGGCAAGTCGGCCCTGATCGAAGGCGTCGAGCGCCTCTCGGGCGCCACCGTCATGGCTACCGACCTGCGCGCCTCGGCCAGCCTGGTCATCGCTGGCCTGGTGGCCGAGGGCGAGACCACGGTGGACCGCATCTACCACCTGGACCGGGGGTATGACCGCATGGAAGAAAAACTGCGCGGGATCGGCGCAGACATACAGCGCGTGAAATGACCATGACCGCCAACGTACTCACCCTCGCCCTGTCCAAGGGCCGCATCTTCGACGAGACCCTGCCGCTCCTGCGCGCCGCCGGCATCGAGGTGCTCGACGACCCCGAGACCTCGCGCAAGCTGATCCTGGCTACCAACCAGCCCGACGTGCGCGTGGTGCTGGTGCGCGCCTCCGACGTGCCCACCTACGTGCAATACGGCGGTGCCGACCTGGGCGTCACGGGCAAGGACACCCTCATCGAGCACGGCAGCCAGGGCTTGTACACACCCCTGGACCTGGGCATCGCCAAGTGCCGCGTGAGCGTGGCCGTGCGCGCCGACTTCGACTACGCCAGCGCCGTGCGTCAGGGTGCGCGCCTGCGCGTGGCCACCAAGTACGTGTCCATCGCCCGCGACTTCTTCGCCGCCAAGGGTGTGCACGTGGACCTGATCAAGCTCTATGGCAGCATGGAACTGGCGCCGCTCACCGGCCTGGCCGATGCCATCGTCGACCTGGTGTCTACCGGCAACACCCTCAAGGCCAACCACCTCGTCGAGGTCGAGCGCATCATGGACATCAGCGCCCGCCTGGTGGTGAACCAGGCCTCCCTCAAACTCAAGCAGGCGCCGCTGCGGCGCCTGATCGACGCCTTCGCCCGCGCCACCCAGGCCTGAACGCGCCCGCCATGACCACCCCCGCCCAGCCCCTGCGCCTGTCCACCGCCCAGCCCGATTTCGAAGCGGCGTTCCAGGCGCGCCTGCACTGGTCGGCCGAGACCGACTCGCAGGTCGAATCGCGGGTGGCCGAGATCCTGGACGACGTGCGCTTGAGGGGCGATGCGGCGGTGCTGGCCCATACTGCGCGTTTCGACCAGCTGCCGGCTGCGTCCCTGCGTGACCTGGAGCTCACGCAGTCCGAGTTGCGCGCCGCCTTCGACGGCCTGCCCGCCGACCAGCGCGAGGCCCTGCAACAGGCGGCTGCCCGCGTGCGCACCTACCACGAGGCCCAGAAAAAGGCCTGCGGCGAGAGCTGGTCCTACCGCGATGCCGACGGCACCCTGCTCGGGCAGAAGGTCACGCCCCTGGACCGCGTAGGCATCTACGTGCCTGGCGGCAAGGCGGCCTATCCCTCCTCGGTGTTGATGAACGCCATCCCGGCCCACGTGGCGGGCGTCGCCGAGATCATCATGGTCGTGCCCACCCCGCGCGGCGAGAAGAACCCGCTGGTGCTGGCTGCCGCCCACGTGGCCGGTGTCACCCGCGTCTTCCAGATCGGCGGTGCGCAGGCTGTGGGCGCGCTGGCCTACGGCACCCAGTCCGTGCCGCGCGTGGACAAGATCACCGGACCCGGCAACGCCTACGTGGCCAGCGCCAAGCGGCGCGTCTTCGGCCAGGTGGGCATCGACATGATCGCCGGCCCCAGTGAGATCCTCGTGCTGGCCGATGGCACCACGCCGCCTGACTGGGTGGCCATGGACCTGTTCTCGCAGGCCGAACACGACGAACTGGCCCAGAGCATCCTGCTGTGCCCCGACGCCGCCTACATCGCCCGCGTGCAGTCCGAGATCGACCGCCTGCTGCCGCAGATGCCGCGCGCGCCAATCATCGCCAGGTCGCTCAATGGCCGTGGCGCCCTGATCCACACCCGCTCCATGCAGGAGGCCTGCGACATCAGCAACCGCATCGCCCCCGAGCACCTGGAGATCGCCTCGTCCGACCCGCATCGCTGGGAGCCGCTCCTCAAGCACGCCGGCGCCATCTTCCTGGGCGCCTACACCAGCGAATCGCTCGGCGATTACTGCGCCGGTCCCAACCACGTGCTGCCCACCAGCAGCACCGCGCGTTTTTCCAGCCCGCTGGGCGTCTACGACTTCCAGAAACGCAGCAGCCTGATCGAGGTGAGCGAGCAGGGCGCGCAAACGCTCGGCAAGATCGCCTCCGTCCTGGCCCATGGCGAAGGCCTGCAAGCCCATGCCCGCGCCGCTGAAATGAGGCTCAAGCCATGAGTGCCCTGTCCGAAAGGCTCACCCGCCTGATTCGCCAGGACGTGCAGTCCATGCACGCCTACGCCGTCCAGGACGCTGCGGGGATGGTCAAGCTCGACGCGATGGAAAACCCCCATCGCCTGTCCCCCGAGTTGCAGACCGAACTGGGCCGCCGCCTGGGCGCGGTGGCCCTCAATCGCTATCCGGGCACCCGCATCGACGACCTGCGCGCCGCCCTGGCCAGGCAGGCCGGCCTGCCCGCCGGCTGCGCCCTTATGCTGGGAAATGGCTCCGACGAACTGATCTCCCTCCTGGCCATGGCCTGCGACGTGCCCGGCGCGTCCATCCTGGCGCCCGTGCCCGGGTTCGTGATGTACGCCATGAGCGCGCAGCTGCAGGGCCTGAAGTTCATCGGCGTGGACCTCACGCCCGACTTCGAGCTGGACGAAGCCGCCATGCTCGCCGCCATCGCGCAGCACCAGCCGTCCGTCACCTACCTGGCCTATCCGAACAACCCCACCGCCAACCTCTGGGACGATGCCGTCATCGAGCGCATCGTGCAGGCCGCGCCCGGCCTGGTGGTGATCGACGAGGCCTACCAGCCCTTTTCCAGCCGCAGCTACATCGCCCGCCTGGACCGCCACCCCCATGTGCTCCTGATGCGGACCCTCTCCAAGTTCGGCCTGGCCGGCGCGCGCATCGGCTACATGATGGGCGCGTCCGCCCTCATCGCCGAGATCGACAAGGTGCGTCCCCCCTACAACATCAGCGTCCTCAACGCCGAGGCCGCCCTGTTCGCCCTGGAGCATGCGCCCGTCTACGAGGCCCAGGCCGCCGACCTGCGCGCCCAGCGCGAGACCCTGCTCCAGGCCCTGGCCCGCCTGCCCGGCGTGAAGGCCTGGCCCAGCGACGCCAACATGGTCCTCGTGCGCGTGCCCGACGCCCAGGCCGCCTTCGACGGCATGAAGCGCCGCGGCGTCCTGGTCAAGAACGTTTCTAAAATGCACACCTTGCTGGCCAATTGCCTGCGCCTGACCGTCGGCACCGCCAACGAGAACGCCCAGATGCTCGCCGCCCTGCAGGCCTCCCTATGACCACCATGCCCACCCCCCGCCAGGCCGAAGTCACCCGCCGCACCGCCGAGACGCAGATCCGCGTGCGCGTCAACCTCGACGGCACCGGCGCCAGCACGCTGTCCACCGGCATCGGCTTCTTCGACCACATGCTCGAACAGATCGCCCGCCACGGCCTGATCGACCTCGAGATCGACGCCAAGGGCGACCTGCACATCGACGGCCACCACACCGTGGAAGATGTCGGCATCACCCTGGGCCAGGCCGTCTTCAAGGCTGTGGGCGACAAGAAAGGCATCCGCCGCTACGGCCACGCCTACGTGCCGCTCGATGAAGCCCTCTCGCGCGTGGTCGTGGACTTTTCCGGCCGCCCGGGCCTGGAGATGCACGTGCCCTTCAAGAGCGGCATGATCGGCGGCTTCGACACCCAGCTGACCTACGAGTTCTTCCAGGGCTTCGTGAATCACGCCTTCGTCACGCTCCACATCGACAACCTGCGGGGCGAAAACGCGCACCACCAGTGCGAAACCGTCTTCAAGGCCTTTGCCCGCGCCCTGCGCGCCGCGCTCGAACTCGATCCGCGCTCGGCCGGCGTCATTCCCTCCACCAAGGGTTCCCTGTGACGCCTGGCGCGTCCGCTGCCACCTGACCCCGGGTTTCCGATGACCACCGTCGCTGTCGTCGATTACGGCATGGGCAACCTGCGCTCGGTCACGCAGGCGGTGCTGCACGCCGCCCAGGGCAGCGGCGTCGAGGTGGTCTGGGCCCGCCGCCCCGAGCAGGTCATGGCCGCCGCCCGTGTGGTGCTGCCGGGGCAGGGCGCCATGCGCGATTGCATGCGCGAGCTGCACCAATCGGGCATGCACCCGGCAGTCATGCATGCCGCAGCGCACAAACCGCTCATGGGGGTGTGCGTGGGCATGCAGATGCTGCTCGATCGCAGCCAGGAAGGCCCAACCGACGCCCTGGGCCTGATCCCCGGCGAGGTGGTGCGCTTTCGGCTGGACGACCGGCGCCAGCCCGATGGCAGCCGCTACAAGGTCCCCCAGATCGGCTGGAACCGCGTGCGCCAGTCCCGTCCCCACCCGGTCTGGGAGGGGGTAGCCGACGGCAGCTGGTTCTACTTCGTCCACAGCTACTACGCGCGGCCGTCGGATGCCCGCCACACGGTGGGTGAGGCGGACTACGGGGGGTCCTTTACCGCCGCGGTTGCACGCGATAACATTTTCGCCACCCAGTTCCACCCAGAGAAAAGCGCTGACGCCGGCCTCGCCCTCTACCGCAACTTCCTGCACTGGAATCCCTGATTCCTCCCTCCCATGCTGCTCATTCCCGCCATTGACCTGAAAGACGGTCACTGTGTCCGCCTGAAGCAGGGCGACATGGACCAGGCCACCACCTTCAGCGAAGACCCGGCCGCCATGGCCCGCGCCTGGCTCGACAAGGGCGCGCGGCGCCTGCACCTGGTGGACCTCAATGGCGCCTTCGCCGGCAAGCCGCAGAACTTTTCTGCCATCCGGTCCATCCTCAAGGCGGTGGGCGACGACATCCCGGTGCAATTGGGGGGCGGCATCCGCGACCTGGACACCATCGAGAAATACATCGACGGCGGCCTGCGCTACGTGATCATCGGCACGGCGGCCGTCAAGAACCCCGGCTTCCTGAAAGACGCCTGCAGCGCCTTTGGCGGCCACATCATCGTGGGCCTCGATGCCAAGGACGGCAAGGTGGCCACCGACGGCTGGAGCAAGCTCACCGGCCACGAGGTCATCGACCTGGCCCGGAAATTCGAAGACTGGGGCGTCGAGTCCATCATCTACACCGACATCGGCCGCGACGGCATGCTCTCGGGCATCAACATCGAGGCCACCGTCAAGCTGGCGCAGTCGCTCACCATCCCCGTCATCGCCTCGGGCGGCCTGTCCAACCTGGCCGACATCGAGAAACTCTGTGCGGTGGAGGATGAAGGCATCGAGGGCGTGATCTGCGGCCGTGCCATCTACAGCGGCGACCTCGATTTCGCCCAGGCCCAGGCCCGCGCTGACGAATTGGGCGCCTGATGGCCCGCCCCCGAAGCGGCTCACTGCGTGTGGCCGCCTCCCCCTCCAGGGGGCGCCGCCAGCGGCCCGGCAGAGCCGGATCCGCCGCGGCCACTGGTCTCGGTGTTTGCGCTCATTCCCGGTTTGCGTCCTGAGTCATTGAAAGTCTTTCCGCCATGCTCGCCAAACGCATCATCCCTTGCCTGGACGTCACGGGCGGCCGCGTCGTCAAGGGCGTCAATTTCGTTGAACTGCGTGACGCCGGTGACCCGGTGGAGATCGCCGCCCGCTACAACGAACAGGGCGCCGACGAACTCACCTTCCTGGACATCACCGCCACCAGCGATGGCCGCGACCTGATCCTGCCCATCATCGAGGCCGTGGCTTCGCAGGTTTTCATTCCGCTCACGGTGGGCGGTGGCGTGCGCACCGTCGAGGACGTGCGCCGCCTGCTCAATGCCGGGGCCGACAAGACCAGCTTCAACTCCGCGGCCATCGCCAACCCGCAGGTCATCACCGACGCCTCCGACCGCTATGGGTCCCAGTGCATCGTGGTGGCCATCGACGCCAAGCGCCGCACTGGCGAGGACGAAGCCGCGCGGGGCCCGGGCTGGGATGTCTACAGCCACGGCGGGCG
>JBEGVR010000017.1:0-3873 GCA_041178265.1 Pseudomonadota bacterium
TGCCGACGAAGATGTCCTGCTGGCCGACGCCAAATTGACACGCGTCGGCACCGTGCTCGATGCGCTCAAGGTCACCGCCGAGCGTCAGAAGGTCTCGAGAAATGATCCGCAGACGGATGTCAGTGGCACTGAGCGCACCATTAGCAACCAGAATGCGCTCCACCCCGACCAGATGAACGATCTCGCCGCGATGGCCGCCACGCTGCCGGTGGTGCAGCTCGTCCCCGGTCAGGATGGTGGAGCCAACGGCTTCTCCGTTCTTGGTCTTGGTGCCGACCAGAACAACACCACGTTGAATGGCATGCTCTTCGGCGGCAGTGGCCTGCCCCGCGACGCCAGTGTCATCAGCTCGCTGATCACCTCCCCGTACGATGTCTCTCGTGGTGGCTTCAGCGGCGGCCAGTTCGCGCTGCGTACGCGCAGCGGCACCAACTTCATCAATCGAGGCCTCAGCTTCGTCGGCGATGCTCCGCCGCTTCAATGGACCGATGCTGCCGCGCGTGCTCAGGGACAGGAGTACACCAACGGCTCCCTTGGCGGCGCCGTCTCCGGCCCGCTCGTCATCGACAAGGCGTTCTACAACGTCTCCTATCAGCTGGGACGGCGCAGCTCCGACCTGCAGACACTCCTCAACACCTCCGCCACCGGTCTCCAGGCCTCGGGAATCGCGACGGATTCCGTCACCCGGCTGCTGGGCATCCTTTCACGGGGGAATGTCCCTACCACGATCAGCGGCCTCCCGAATAGCCGTCTGGGGGATCAGGGCTCACTCGTCGCCGCCTTCGATTTCTCCCCCCCATCCAGCAGCAGTGGATCAGCGTACAACCTGACGGCGAACGCCAACTGGTCGCGGCAAAATCCCGCCACGCCACTCACCACCGCACTGCCCACCACCAGCGCCGATCGCACTGCTTTCACTGGCGGCGTGCAGGGACGACACAGCGGCTACTTCCTGTTGCGCTCCGCTGGCATCCTGACGGAAACCTCCCTCTCGCTCAGCGCCTCCACCGCTGCCGGGCACCCGGCGCTCGAACTGCCGGGCGGGCGCGTACGGGTCAATTCGGTGTTCGCTGATGGCACGAGTGGCGTGCAGTTCCTTGGCTTCGGTGGCAATCAATTTCTTGGTACCACGCAGAACGCCACCAGCGCCCAGGCGATGAATACGCTCTCCTGGTTCAGTGCGAATAATCGGCACCGTTTGAAGCTGGCCACCGAGCTGCGCCACGATGGTTCGGCGCAGGACCAAACGATCAATCGCTTCGGCACCTTTGCCTATAACTCGCTTGCCGATCTTCAGGCGGGGCTACCGGTATCGTTCACGCGCACGCTATCGCCGCGGGAACGGGAGGTGGGGATGCTCGTTGGTGCCCTCTCGCTTGGCGATTCCTACCGGCGCACCGAGCGACTGCAATTCCAGTATGGTCTGCGTCTGGACGCGAATCGCTTTCTTGATGCCCCGACAGTAAATGCCGATGTGGCGCAGCGCTTTGGCGTGGCAAACAATCTGGTCCCGAACGGTCTGTTCATCAGTCCACGGGCCGGCTTCTCCTGGCAGTACGGCACCGGGCCGCAGATCGGTGCCTTTGCTGGCGCCTTCCGCGGGCCGCGGGCCGTGGTGCGCGGCGGCATTGGCGTCTTTCAGAACATTCCGCAGGCCACTCTCATAGGCAGTGCGATCGACAACACGGGACTGCCAAGTGCCATTCAGCAACTCAGCTGCATCGGACTGGCGGCACCAGCCCCGGACTGGAGCGCCTATCGGGATATCACGCGCATCCCCACACGCTGTGCCGACGGCACGACGGGAACGGTTTTCTCGAATGGTGCGCCCAACGTCACCCTGTACGCACCAAACTTTGCGCCACCGAGCAGCCTGCGATCGAATCTGAGCTGGAGCGGACCCATTCTCTGGAACCGCATCAACGCGACCTTCGATGCGACGTATTCGCTCAATACGCGCCAAGCCAGCTTCGTGGATCGCAACTTTGCGGGCACCACGCGCTTTGGCTTGACCGATGAAGCGGGACGCCCGGTGTTCGTGCTCCCCACCAGCATTGTGCCGATGACCGGCGGCATTGCCGCCGCCGATGGACGGCTCTTCCCGCAATACCAGCGGGTCACGGAGCAGCGGAGTGATCTCTCCTCGCAGAGTGGGCAGCTCACCATGCGCCTCACCCCCTTCACCTTCAGCAGCAACTTTTCCTGGGGGCTGAACTACACCTATGGGCAAGTGCGGGAGCAGTTCCGTGGCTTCCAGAGCACGGCAGAGAATCCGCTGGCAGTCAACTGGTCGCGCGCGTCCATGGACTCGCGTCACCAGATTGGCGTGAACCTGAGCTGGAATGCCTTCGATCTCATCCGCTTCAACTGGTTCAGCCAAATCCGCTCGGGCACGCCATTCACGCCCACCGTCGGTGGCGACATCAACGGCGACGGCTACACCAACGACCGGGCCTTTATCTACGACCCGACCGGCATCGACTTCACCACGGTGCGCCTCACCCCCGAGGCATCAGCCGTTCTGGGCGGCATGCGCACACTACTCGCCTCCGGCTCCGCCGTCGCGCGTCGGTGCCTCGAGGCGCAGCTGGGGCGGATCGCCGAGCGAAACAGCTGTCAGGGCCCGTGGACGAATTTCTCGAACCTGAGCTTCTCCTTCAATCCGCTGAAGGTGCGCCTACCGCAGCGAGCGACGTTGTCCTTCAACGTCGCCAACCCACTGGGCGCGGCCGACTTGCTGCTGCACGGCGAAGACCGGCTGCGGGGATGGGGCCAGCAAACGTTCGTCGACCCGTCGCTCCTCTACGTACGGGGCTTCAACCCGGTCACGAAGCGGTACAGCTACGAAGTCAACCAGCGCTTTGGGGCCACCAATCCGCAATTCCAGCAGATCCGCACCCCGGTCTCGATCACGATGAACCTGCGCTACGACATCGGTCCCACTCGGGAACGGCAGCTGCTCACGCAGACCCTGGACCGCGGACGTCGTACGGAAGGAACGAAGGCGCAGGAAGCGATTCTCAAGGCACAATTCGGCAATGGTGGGGTAATCAACCCGATGGCCACGATCCTCCGCGATCAGGACACCCTCCAGTTGAATGCCGATCAGGCGGACAGCCTGGCCGCAATGAATCGCCGCTACAACATCCGGCTCGACTCCATTTGGTCACCCATCGCGAAGGCCTATGCCACGCTACCGGATGGCTACGATCGAGACCGGATCTATTTTCAATATGTGAAGGCGCGCGAGGCCAGCATCGACATCCTCCGCGTCTACGCTCCAGCGGTCAAGCGCCTCCTCACCAAGGCGCAGTGGCGGCGCTTGCCCCCCTTCGTGGCAAGTACGCTCGACGACCGCTACCTCAAGTCCATCCGCTCCGGTACCGCCGGTGGGGGTGGCGCCATGATCCTCGGTGGGGGTGCCATGATGATGGGCGCCGGTGGCATGGGTGGCGGGATGACACAAACCATTATCATGCGGCAGTGAACCCGCCGCGTCGGTGCAGTTTCTCCAAGGAGTCCGTCATGCTTCGATCTGTTGCGCTCATTGCCCTCGCGCTGCCTGTCCTCTCCGTGGCAGCACAAAATCGTCCGCCCATCCGGGCCCTCGGCCCAGCCACGGCCGTCACCACCGATTCGATCGGTGCGGTGAACAATATCCGCGCGATCCCGGGTGGAAAGCTGCTCGTCAATGATGCCGCGAGCCGGCGGGTGTTGCTCCTCGATTCCACGATGACGCTGCTGTCGGTCGTCGCCGATTCGACCCCCAGCACCGCCAACGCCTACGGTCCACGCTCCGGGGCGCTGCTCCCCTACCGCGGCGACTCCACGCTCTTCATCGACGCGGCCTCCCTTTCGATGCTGGTGATCGAT
>JBEGVR010000018.1:0-8441 GCA_041178265.1 Pseudomonadota bacterium
AGTCGGTTTTGCCAAGAAATTTGACTGGGAACGAATTGGTATGCAGTTATCCGAAAGCCTGCTGAACCATTAGCAGTCATGAGTGGTATCGGCGTTCGAAAGGAGATCCAGCGCCTAAAGGTAGTCGCTGCATGCCTTAGGTATCTTTCTCACGTCGGCTTTCGCTTATTTGAAGGGATTATTAATCCATGATTTATTGATGTAAATATTTATAATATTGCGATCTAATTTACCTTTATGGTTATATGGTTTATGTTTTCCTTATGACTTTTTCAAACATATCTTCAGCCAATAATCCCAAGTCTGTCCAGCTGGGTATGTGTATATCTGTTATCGCATGGGGGTTGGTTAACTGCCTTTTTGTTTTGTATATCAAATCTTCTAGATTGCCAGGCTCATATAAGCAATGGGGATGATTTTTTAGGAGTCGTGCAGCGTCGCCAAGGCGGGCAGATACAAAAGGTATTTCTGTGGCTATTATTTCACTTAACTTCTGTGGGAAACAATGCCGGCCGAAAGGAGTGTCGCGATTGCAGACAACCGCGACATCGAGCGCGGAAAATAGGTGAGGAACACGATCGTGTGGCAATGCACCCAAGCTTATTATGCGTGGATGGTCATAGAGGGCAGGGGTGCCATCATCCCGGCCAGCCCATACCAGATGCAGATCAGGGTTGCTTTCGGCTAAGTTCAAGAAGGCCTCAAACAGTAAACCGATCTCACGATCAGAGCTGATAGCGCCGGCTGTCCCGATCAGTTGAACATCGAGAGGTAATCCGAGAGTCCTTCTTGCCTGCTCCCGATTTCGGGGGTAAAAAATCTCTTGATCAACCCCATTAATAACAACTTTAACCCTTGCCTTTGACTTATATTTAGAAACTACGTGGTTACTTAGTGAGTGACTGACCACTGTCAGCCCTACCGCATGTCGGCATGCTGCTCGAAAAGCGGGCGCAATGCCTGGTAGGTGGGTAGCAGGAAAGCTTTCGAAATTGTCATAGAGGTCTATCACCAGTGGCACATTGGTTGCCTTTGAATATAATGCGCCAGAAATTGCGTGGAAGGCGTCCGAACAGGCCCAGACAACATCGGGGCGGAATTCAGAGGTAATTTTCGTGAGCTGTTTTATGTAATTCCATACCCCCCAAGGCAAAGCATTGATCGAAAGCCAATCGACACCGGTGTTACCTGATTCTGAAGTTATTTTACCTGAGGTATTAGATACAACGTGGTATCTTTCTTTTGAGCCGGTTGCCTTGCCGCTACGGTGCCATCCTTCTGTACGTCGTCTGTAGCTCAGGGTTATACCTATTACCTGGTGCCCTCTGGATTTGAGTGCAACCGGTAACTCGTATAGGCGACCATATTGATCATCCAATAGATCTTTTCCTGTGTATTGGCGCTTGCTGAGTACCAAGATGCGCATGGCATCATCCAAAGGTCGCCTGCACCCAGGCCTTGCGCAGCACCTCACCGATGGCCGCCACCCCGATCCCACCGCTTCGCAGGAAGCGGTCGCGCATCGCAACCTCGACGCCGTGGTCGCCCAACCAGCGGCGGGTGGCGCGCAGTTGTCGCAGATAGCCCACATAGAACCAGCGCAGCAGCCGCCACGGCATGACTCCCCAATCGAGCAGGCCGTTGGACATAAACCAGGGGTTGAAGAGCTTCACCCCATGAAAGTGGTAGAAGATGAGCGGATCGCCACCTACCGAGACTGCATCCCCACGGCGGGTGATCGGCGTCCCTGACCAGTTCCACGGTGCCACTCCGCCGCCCCGGTGTTGCAGGATGGTGAGGCGATCACCGTAGAGCGTAGGCCACTCGTCGAGATACTTCTGGTCACCGTACTTGCCATCCTCGGCCCGGTCATAGCACCACTCCAGGCACTGGTCGCGCCAGCGCTCCAGGCAGGCGAGCCCCGCCGCGTCACGCCGAAAGCCCTGGTACTGCACGTTGAAGAGGCCGTAGACCTCCTGCCCTTGGAGGTGGGGGGGGTAGCGATGGGGGGTGATCAGGATCGAGCGTTCGCCTATCTCGGCGAACAAGGGCTCCGGGGAGGCGTAGAAGTAGAGATCGGCATCGACATAGGTGATCAGCTCCACCTCGGGATGGCGGGCGAAGAAGAAGAGAGGCAGTTGCGGGGTGAGGGTGAAGTAGTACTCGATGATCCGCCGGTTGGCCTTGGCTGCGAGCAACACGGGGGCCCAGGCCTCGATCTCGGCGAGCGGGACGACCTCCAGGTTGGGCAGGCCGAGGCCGCTGAGGATGGCGGCGGTCGCCTCGTCGAGGGCGACGACGTGCAATCGAAACGTGCAATCGGTCGCCATCAGCGAGCGGTAGAGCGTCAGCCCGCGCAGCAGGTAGTTGGAGTCGAAGTAGGTGCAGAAGTGGCGCATTGGGTGGCGGTGAAGACCATCTGATGGCAGTGGTAGGGGTCGATTCGCTCCAGCAGCGGCTGCATGAAGACCGGAAAGGGGTAGAGGCCGAACCCGCGCCCCGCCACCGGCTCGAATCCGAGCATGCCGAGGTAGCGGCTCAACGCGCGGTAGCTGAAGACCACCAGATGGCGATGGACCGGGCGGTCATTCTCGACATCGGGGGTCAGGCTGTCGTCACGCACCCGCAAGGGCTCTTCGCTGGCCAGCAGCAGCGATGAATCGGGGTGTGGTCCGCTGGAGGGCATCTGACCCAACAGGATGCGCACCGCGGTGAAGTAGGTGGCGATGTTGGGGGTCAGTAGCACCAGCACGCCGCCCGGGGCCAGAACCCGTTTGCACTCCTGGAGGAAGCGGCAGCCGTACAGCAGGTGCTCCAGCACCGACAGCGCGATGATGCAGCGGAACTCACCGTCTGCAAAAGGTAGCCTTTCATTGAGATCACCCTGTATCAGGTTCAGCCCCCGCGCCTGTCCACTGGCGCACGCCTCGGCGTTCCATTCGATACCGGTGTAGCGGTCCGGGGTGAGCCCGATGCTGGCGTGGAGCTGGTCGTACCAATAGCCGTCGGTCGAGCCGCAGTCGAGGCAGCGCCCCCCGTCCTTCAGCGCATCGACAATGGCCGCTTCGGCATGGCCGTAGGCGCGCTCCATCGTGTCACGGTAGCAGTTGCGGAAGTAGGCAGCGAGCATGTAGTTACTTCCGTGCGCCGCGCAACGCCGCGCCCAGACCGGCGATCACCGCACCGACCTCGTCATTGGAAAGCTGGGGGTACATCGGCAGACTCAGGATACGCCCGACCAGCCGTTCGGTATGCGCGAGGCTGACCGGCCGCAGCATCGGGTCGTCATAGGCGGGCTGTTGGTGGACCGCCTTGGGGTAGTGGATCAACGAGCCGACGCCGAGTGACTTCAATCGTCCCTGGAGCCCGTCGCGATCCTCCCAGGCGATCACATATTGGTGGAAGACGTGCGCGCAGCGCGGATCCCGCCAGGGCAGATCGACGTGGCAAGCGGACAACCCGATATCGTATTGCGCAGCGATCGCGCGGCGCCGCTCGTTGTCCTGGCCGAGGTGCGCAAGCCCGACGCGCAGAATCGCCGCCTGGAGCTCATCGAGGCGGGAATTCACGCCGAATCGATCGCTCACATAGCGCTCCCGCCACCCGTAGGCACGCAGCAACTTGACCTGTTCGAGCAGGCCGGCATCCTGTCCCGCGACGGCCCCACCATCGCCCAGCGCCCCGAGGTTCTTGGTCGGATAGAAGCTGAAGCAGCCGAGGTCGCCCCAGCTGCCAACCGGCCGGCCGTCGAGCAGCGCGCCGTGGGCCTGGGCACAGTCCTCGATCACTGCCAGCCCATGGGACCGGGCAATGGCCAGAATCGCCGGCATGTCGGCGGGCTGGCCGTAGAGGTGAACCACCACCACCGCCTTCGCCCCGCGAACCGCGGGCGAGCGCAGCAGCGCGTCGAGGCTCGCGGGCTCCATGGTGTAGCGGTCTGGGTCCACGTCGACGAAGAGCGGCACCGCGCCGATGCGGGCGATTGCGGCCACGGTGGCCACAGCCGTGTGGGAGACGGTGGCCACCCGGTGGCCCGCCTGGATGCCCAGGGCGCGCAGTGCGATCTCGATCGCGTCCGTGCCATTCGCCACCCCAACGGACCATGTGGCACCCATGGCCGCTGCGAACTCGTTTTCGAAGGCCTCGACCTCGCGACCAAGGATGTACCAACCGCTCTCTAGCACTCGCTGGATGGCCGCGTCGATCGCCTCGCGCCGCTCTTGCCACGCCGCCTTGGGGTTCGATTGGGGGATCACAGGTAGTGTTCTCCGTGGATGCGGAAGTAGTCGAGGGTGCGCCGAAGCCCTTCGCGCAGGACGACGCGCGGCTCCCAGCCCAACTCCTGCCGGATCAGTGCGAAATCAGAGTAGTAGTCGCCGATGTCGATCTTCTTGCGCTCGGCGGGGAACTCGCGCACCTGGAAGTCGCCGCCACCGTTGACCTCGACCAGTTGCCGGGCGAGCTGGGTCAGGCTCACGACCTCCGCCGAGCCCAGGTTGAAGACGCGGCCCCAGGCGGCTGGAGTGAGGGCGGCGGCCAAGAACGCATCGACCACGTCGTCGACGTAGTTGAAGTCGCGTAGCTGTTCGCCCCCCCACACCTCGAAGGGCTGCCCCTCGAGCAGGCGGCGGATCCAGATGCCGACGAAGGTCTGGCGCGCGTCCTTGATGCGCATGCCGGACCCATACGTGTTGGTGAGGCGCAGTGCGCAAGTCGGGATGCCATAGACCGCGTGGTAGAGCAGATGGTAGCTCTCGCCCGCGATCTTATGGATGCCGTTCACGTCCACCGGGCGCTGTGGGTGATTCTCGTCCACCGGCAGATACTCGGGCCGGCCGTAGAGCTGGCGCGTGCTGGCGAAAACTACCCGGGCCGTCGGATTGTTGTGGCGCAATGCTTCCAGAATGGAGAGCTGAGCGCGGCTGTTGATGTCGAGGTCGGTGAAGGGGTCATGCATCGAGTCCATGTGGCTGGTCTGGCCCGCGAGATTGAAGACCAGGTCGATCCCCTGGACCAGATACTTCATGCTGTGCGGGTCGCGCACGTCTGAGATGTTGAGTCGCACTCGCTCGGCGATGTCGTGCAGGTTGTGTGGGTTGCCGCCATATTCCGGGATCAGCGAGTCGACCAGCGTCACCTCGGCCCCCAGCCCAACCAGTCGCCGGGCGAGATGGGAACCAATGAATCCCGCCCCGCCGGTGACCAATACCCTCTTTCCGGCCAGCATCATGGGGGATTGCCCCCAATGGATTCGGGGCTTCCGGACGGCTTGCGGCCGATCATGAAGTTGTCGAGGTAGAGCTCGGTGTCAGTCGAGGTGGTCGCATCCAGCAACCAGCCGATGGCCGAAACGGGCGTAATCATCAGCCCACGCCCGATTAGCCGTAACGGCAGGGGGCTTGGGCGCAGCGTTGTATTGATCCGATCCGCCATCAGGGCGCAGAGCGCTGCACCGCCGCGGGTCAGTTTCGACTGATGTTCGAGCCTGAGCCCGGCCGCCTCGATCCGGTCTCTCAGGCCAAACGAGGTATAGCGCAAACAGTCGTGTGGCTGCTCGTGTTCCGGCCACAGGAAGGGCACGGTGAGAATCAGCATGCCGCCGGGCCGCAGCACGCGAACGATCTCGGACAGAAATCGCTCCGGGTTGAAGACATGCTCCAGCACTTGATTACAGAGCACGGCGTCGACGCTTCCATCAGCAATCGGAAAGGTGGTTCCGTCGTAATAGAGATCGGCTCGTTTGGTGAGGCGGTTTTCCTCGGTGCCCAGCTCCAGCCCGATGTACTCGCTCACGGCCCGAAAGAGCTCACGATAAGGCTGGCTGCCGCAGCCCACGTCAAGCAATCGCCCATGCACCTGCGGTGCGGCCTCCGACATCGCCTGCCACAGCGCCCGGCGCGGCAGGAAGGCGGGGTTGATGGGCAGCGCCCAGCCGGGGGCTGCGAACATCGCTTGGTTGAACCAGTCGCTCATGGCGCATCGTATCGCTGGAAGAAGTAGCCCCGAAACTCCGCGCCCTTGCGCCATCCGCGTATCGCGGGATCCTTACCCTCCCACGTGGCCAGCAGCTCGTAATGCTCCCCAAGGCGTTCCAGCATCCGTGGGCAGTCGAAGAGCCACGAGGGGTAACTTGCCGCATACAGTGAGGGCGGCACCACCTGAACCGTGATCAGCTCACGGGTCAGGCTACAGGGGTGGCGATCAATGAGGAGATAGGGGATCTTCGCCTGGAGAATCCGATCGAGGACCGACCAGGGGTCTTCCAGGTACTGGAGCACGCTGGAGAGGAGTGCCACATCAGCCATCCCCGATCCCAAGGCCTCCTCGATGGAACGGTGGAATCGCAGGGCATCGCGAGCGATCTCGCGCTGGCCGATCGCGACCAACTCGGGCTGCTCGACCACCGACCAGGAGTGGACGGCCGCGTCGCCCAAGAACGCCCGGCACTGGAGATAGCTGCTGCCCAGCCCACCACCGAAGTCGAGCACGGCGAGCCGGCCACCGCGAGCCAGCGCCACGCGGGCCATGGCAGCGTACAGCGGCAGGTCCGGGGGGATGTGATCCCAGGTCATGCCGTCCTGTTCCCACGCCGCCTCGCCAGCCTGCACCGCTCGGGCGGAGGTGGCCAGCCTGCCCACCAGGTGCTTCTCGGCATAGCCGCCGCAGGCGCGCTCGGCGCACGGCCAGTCGGCAAACTCGCCCCGGTAGTGGATCGCATGGCCTGCGATCCGATTGATCATGTCGCGCATGCCCTGCGGGATCCAGCGCCGCAGCAGCGACTTCAGCTTTCGGTTGCGTATGATCACCTCGGGGCCTCGGCGGGGGATGAGAGCAGGAGGGCCGCTGGCGCCTCGGCCCGGTGTGGGCTGTGGTTGCCGGCTATGTAGCCGTCGAAGATGGCAAGCGCATCCAGATGTGGTACATGACCGGAAAGGACCAGCGGCCAGAGCAGCGCTTGGGTGCGCCGGGCGCGATGGAATGGGCGTTGCCGCACCATCACCCGCTGGTGACCGAGTGCATGCAGCGCGCCCAGCCGGTGATTCCCATCCAACACCAGGAAGCGGGAGAATCCCACCGCGCGCAACTCGAATACCTCGATATAGCCAAAGTGCTCGGGCCGGTAGCCGGGTTCTCTGATGGTCGCCAACGCCCGCTCCATCCAGGAAAACTCCTCCTCGATGCGGTGCCACTCGACCCCGCGGGGGGTGAAATAGGTCAGGATGTCGAGCACGCACGCCGTCGACTCCTGCCAGGCACCGGGGCGTAGGAGCTTGAGCCACGACTTCCACGGCAGCAACCAGAGCGGGATCGGTTTCAAGGTCACGACCCCGAGGGCTTCGCCCAGATGGCGGGGGCGGTAGTGGAGGATGAAGTCCACGAAACGATCGCGCAGCTGCGTCGCCGGCTCTCCAGCCGCCAATCCCGTAATGTAGTTCTCGTAGGGGTTGAAATCATCACGGCCGTAGCGAAAGCCACAGAAGTGGACGCAATCGGCGATCGCCACCTCGCGAATCACGGCCGCACGCCACCGGTCCGTAGCGGGCGCAGCCGGTAGGCGTAGACCGTGCTTTCACCATAGCCGCCGACCTCGATGCGCTCAATCATATCCAACCCGGCCTTGCGGATCTTCGCCTCCAGCGTTTCCTGAGTGTGGTAATAGGCCTGGATGTGCATCCACGGCGGCGCGGTAGGGTCGGAGCGGGTCATTCGGCAATAGAGCTTCATTGGCAGGCGCCGCAGGGAGACGATCACCCGGCGCCAATAGGGCCAGGCCACATAGGCCTGCATGAGCACCTCTCCGTTGGTGACGCGGCCAAGCTCACGGAGGGCATCGGCGAGAAGCGTCGCCGGTACCAGGTGGGCAAATCGCCAGCAGAGGACGAGGTCGAAGCAGGCGTCCGCAAATTCGAGGTGGAAGATGTCACCGCGCCCGATGCGGATATGGGGATGCGCCAGTTCCCTCAGCTTGGCCGTCGATTCCTTGAGCATCTCTTCCGAGATGTCAATGCCGACCACCTCACGGGCCTGTACATAGTGGTGCAGAAACCGCCCGGTACCCACCGGGGCGTCGAGGATCCGCTGCGGCTGGTGGGTGTGGAAGTACTCCTTAACGAACTGCTCCTCCTCCCACCAGAGGGGCTCCTGCATGCGCGCCGCATCGTAACCCGATGCCTCGTCGGAACCGTATTTTTTATAACCGTCATACATGGTCAGGGCTTTTCCTGGCTCGAAGGGTGGCGTAAAAAGGGGAGCAGGGCCATTACCTGAAAACGGAATAGAGGTCGCATGTTACGAAAGAGAAGGTTGGCGAGGCAGGCTGAGGTCGCGTAGGAAATCCCGGTGGCGATGGCTATGCCTTCGGCACCCATAGAGGGGGCAAGCTTCAAATTAAGCACTATGCTGACAGCGGCCGCAAGCAGTGTCTTGGGTAGTTGATACCT
>JBEGVR010000019.1:0-11766 GCA_041178265.1 Pseudomonadota bacterium
CCTCAAGCTCGCTTTTGCCTTGCAGGCCGGCACGCTGCAGCAGCTCAGGCGTGAGCGCCAGGTGGCGCTGGAAGAAGACCTCGGGCTCGGGCCGCCTGCGGATGCGCAGGAAGTCGATCACTTGGATCAAGAGCTTGGTGTGGCCGCCGCTGGCTTCGTGCACTGCCTGCGTCAGGCGCTTGAGGCCGGGGATGTAGCGGTCGTCGCCGATGCGCAGCAGCGGGCCGCTGGGCACGTCGCGGATACCGGTGGCCTCGACCACGATGGCCCCCGGCCGGCCCTTTGCAAAACGCGCGTACCAGGCGATCACGTCTTCGGTGACTTCGCCGTCCTCGTTGGAGCGCCAGGGCACCATGGCCGGCACCCAGGTTCGGTGGACCAGGCTCAGCGGACCCAGCGCGATGGGGCTGAACAGGCGTGCGGCCTGGGCTTCATCACGGCTGGGAACTCGGCCGCGGGAGGAATGGAACTTGATGCGTTCGGGGGGCTTCCACATGGAGGTGTCGATTCGGAACCAGGTTCAGACCCAGGCCTGGATCACGTAATCGTAACTGGCCTGGGCGTTGAACAGGTCCACCCGCTGCAGGCGGATCTTCCACTGGCCCTGCTGCTTCACCCAATGGTGCCGGTAGCTGCCACCGAAATGGCGCACCTTGTCGCGCCGCACCTCCATCATCTGGAAGGGCGTCCAGGTCGAGACGGCATCGCCCGCGGTCTGCTCGACGATCACCGTGCCCAGCAGGTGCTGCGTGGCCCAGTGCGCGGCCTGCGACCAGGCGTTGGGATGCAGCAGCCGGCTGGCGCGCACCTCCATCAGCAGCCTGTCCTCGGCAAAGATCGAGGGCTGCGAATCCCAGTCGCTTTGCTCGGGCGCAGCCGGCATCCAGTACAGCCCGTCTTCGGTGAACAGGTCCATCCATTCGCTCCAGCGGCGGGCATCGAGCAGCGCACCTTGCTGGGTGACCTGCACCTGCAGCTGGCGCAGCAGCGCCGCATCGACATCGATGCTTTTGGGGATGTAGCCGATCGCGCTTTCGCGGCTGCGGCCCATATGGTCCGGCGCGATGGACTCGGCGCCGGTGAGCGACTGCACCGCCTCGATGACGACGCCCGTGCCCAGGGCTTGCTTGACTTCGGTCTGTGCCATGGTGGTCTTCCTTTCAAGCCTGCAGGGCGAGCGAGGCCTTGAGCATGTAGCTGCGCCAGGCCTTGAACTGGTTGCGCATCACCACTTCCGAGGTGCCGTTGTTTGAATAGAGCACACCGTCTTTCTCGGTGTCGCCGCCCATGTTGCGGTGAAAGCTGACCCAGTCGTTGCCCTTGGACTGCAGGCCCCACTGGGCGCGGGTCCAGTTCTCCAGGTCGTCGGCATTGATCATGGTGGCCGGCGAATTGACCAGGTTGTAGTACCACATGGAGCGGCGGTAGATGGCCTCGGGCGCGCCCTTGAGCCGGAAGTGCCAGATCTCCGACAGCGTCTTGTCCGGCCCCAGAGGGCGCAGGCAGCGCAGCTGCTGCAGCGGCGACTGCACCGACAGGTAGGGATAGATCAGCACATGGTGGATGCTGCGAGAGAGGAATTCCTCGGTCTTCTCGGCGCCGTAGGCCTGACGCATCAGGGCCTCGTATTCCAGCGTGTCCGGGTCCTGCGGGCGCAGGCCCATGTAGGCCTTGAGGATGCCGTGGCCGTGCGGGAAGTTCACGGTCTGCACCGAATCCCACTGGTCAAAGCTCGACGCGAAGGTCGACAGGTAATGAAAGTGCAGTGGCGCTGTGCCTTCCTTTTCCTTCAGGCGCTTTTCCACCTTGCGCGCGGACACGCCGGTGGACTGGTGCGTGACCGAGGGGTGCAGGGCGTCGAGCTGGTTTTCCATGAAGAACTTCCAGTTCGACTGCTGCACCACGCGGTGGCAGACCGGCACCACCTCGACCTCACCCTCGGGCGAGCGGTCGCACATGTCGTCAAAGGCTACCTTGGCATCGCCCAGGAATTCGAGCAGCGAAGGCCCGTCGGCGCGCAGGCTGGCAAAGACGAAGCCGCGGTAGCTGTCGACCCGGGCTGCGCGCGCCATGCTGCAGTTCGGGTCATTGGTGTTCAAGCGCGTGCCTTCGTAGCCCTTGATCAGCGGGATGGCGCGCACCTTGCCGTCGAGGTGAAAGCTCCAGGCGTGGTAGGGGCAGACAAAGCCGCTGCCAGTGTTGCCGCTGTGGCTGCCGCAGACCTGCACGCCGCGGTGGGGGCAGCGGTTGTAGAGTACATGGATGCGCCTGTCCTTGTCGCGCACCATGACCATGGGCTGGCGGCCGATCTGCACGGTCTGGAACTGGCCCGTTTCCTTGACCTGCGATTCGTGGCCGCAGTAGACCCAGGTGGCTTCGAAGATGTGCTCCATCTCCATGTCGAAGATGTCCTGGTCGGTGTAGACCGTGCGGTGCACGCGGTCGGGTTGTACCAGGTGGTCCAGGTCAAGGGTGGGCATGGCTGTCTCCTGTGGAGTATGAACAATCGCAGGCCTGAAGGTAACAAGAGCCAGCGCGGCGGTGCAACAACCTCGGCACTCATTTCCATTACCATGGGTTATGGATTTCCGGAAGCTGCAGTTTTTCCTCACGGCGCTGCGCTGCGGCAGCCTCACCGAGGCCGCCGCCGAGCTGGGCGTGTCGCAGCCGGCGCTGTCCAAGGGCATCAAGGCGCTCGAGCTCAGCCTGGGCGTGCCGCTGCTCGAGCGAGGCCGCTTTGGCGTGGTGGCCACGCCCTTTGGCGAGGCCTTGCGTTACCACGGCCAGGTGGTCGAGGCCGAGTTCCGCCATGCGACGGGCGAGATCGAGGCGCTCAAGGGCGCGCTGCAAGGCCATGTGATCGTGGGCTGCGGCCCGACCGAGGCCACGCGCCTGCTGCCGCAGGCGCTCAAGCTGATGCAGGAGCGTCGGCCGCAGCTGCGCGTGAGCGTGCTCTACGGGCTCAACGAATCCTTGATGCCGGCGGTCAAGCAGGGCCAGATCGACTTTGCGCTGTCGTCCGTGCCGGCGCGCGCGCAGGACGCCGACCTGCTGCACGAGACCTTGTTCACCGAAAGCGCGGTGGTGGTGGCCCGCTCCGACCACCCGCTGGCGCGCCTGCGGCAGATACCCGTGGCCACGCTGGCCCAGCAGTCCTGGGTCCTGCCGCGCCAGCGCGAGCTCGAGCGCCAGGCCTTCGACGATTTCTTTCGCGGCCAGGGCATCAACCCGCCGGCAGCCGCGGTGGAGACCACTTCGACGGTGCTGATGAAGTCCATGGTGATGCTGTCCGACGCGTTGACCTTTTTGCCGCAGGAGCTGATCTACTGGGAAGAGCGCGCCAAGCAGTTGCGCGCACTGCCGGTGGCCGGCGTGCAGTGGGTGCGGCCAGTCGGCATGACGCGCCGCCGCCAGGGCGCGCTCAGCCCGGCCAGCCGTTTTTTGATGGAATGCGTGCGCAGCGTGGCGGCGCAGAACTTCTAAATCTTGTTGCAGATGCTGTGCCATCCTTGGTCGGCGCGTTGACAAGCCCGCAGCATTCTTGGCAGTGATCCCTGCCACCCCCGAAGGCCCGCCACCCAGCGGGCCTTTGCTCCAGTTGCCTTGTCCCAGTGCGGCAGACGCGCAGCCTGCCTCTAGCACCGCGGCCTGGCGGCAGCAGAGGGGACACTCAGACGCCCAGGTAGCGGTGCCACAGCCCCTTGTCGGCGCCCAGGGCTTCAGAACTGCCCTGCCAGACCACACGGCCTTTCTCCAGGATGAGGTGGCGGTCGGCGATGCGCACCAGGCGGCTGACGTACTTGTCGACCACGATCAGGGTCTGACCGGCCTGGCGCAGGCGTTCGATGCAGTGCCAGATCTCTTCGCGGATCAGCGGCGCCAGGCCTTCGGTGGCCTCGTCGAAGATCAGCAGCTTGGGGTTGGTCACCAAGGCGCGGCCAATGGCCAGCATCTGCTGCTCGCCGCCCGAGAGCTGGTTGCCCATGTTGTTCTTGCGCTCGGCCAGACGGGGAAAGAGTTCGTAGACCGAGGCCGGCGTCCAGGCCGTGCCGCGCGCATGGCGGGTTTGCGCAAAGGCCGTCAGGTGTTCGTCCACGCTCAAGTTGGGAAACACCTGCCGGCCTTCGGGCACCACAGCCACGCCCAGGCGGGCGATCTGGTCGGGCCGCAGCTTGGCCACGGCGCGGCCGTCGAAGCTCACCCGGCCAGACTGGATGGACTTGAGCCCGATCAGGCTGCGGATCAGCGTGGTCTTACCCATGCCGTTGCGGCCCAGCAGGCCGACCACCTCGCCGGCGCGCACCTGGGCCGCCACGTCGAACAGCACCTGGCTGGCGCCGTAGGCCACGCGCAGGTCCTGCACAGACAGCAGCGCTTCACTCATGCCAGCTCCTCATCGCCCAGGTAGGCCGCACGCACCTGCGCGTTCTGACGGATTTCGCCCGGTGTGCCACTGGCGATCAGCGCGCCGTTGACCATCACCGAGATACGGTCTGCCAGGCGGAACACCGCGTCCATGTCGTGCTCGACCAGCAAGATGGCCATGTGCTTGTCGCGCCGCAGCGATTCGATCAGCTCGACGATGCGCTGCGATTCCTCGGGGCCGGTGCCGGCCATGGGCTCGTCGAGCAGGACCAGGCACGGCTGCGTGGCCAGCGCCAGCGCCAGTTCCAGCACCCGCTGCTCACCGTGAGAGAGTTCGTGTGCGAGTTCGTCGCAACGCGCGGCCAGCCCCACGTCCTGCAGCAGCGCATGCGCGTGCGCGTAGAGCGCCTGGTCGCGCGCCACGCTGCGCCAGAAGGCGCCGCGCCCCTTCACGCGCGACTGCAGGGCCAGCACCACGTTGTCCAGCACGGAAAAAGACTTGAACAGCCGCGTGATCTGGAAGGAGCGCACCAGCCCCAGCCCCACGCGCGCATGCGAGGGCAAGGCACTGATGTCGCGGCCCATGAAGACAATCTGGCCGGCGTCGGGCGGCAGCTGACCCGAGAGCTGCGCCACCAGCGTGGTCTTGCCCGCGCCGTTGGGGCCAATCAGCGCATGGATCTCGCCTGGCCGCACCTGCAGCGAGACGCCGTCGGTCGCGCGTAAGGCGCCAAAGCTCTTGACCAGTTGACGCACATCGAGCACGACCTCGCTCATGGCGCACCTGCCTTGCTGGCCCGCCAGCGGCGCCACAGGTCGGGCAGCCCCGACAGGCCCTTGGGCGCCAGCAGCACCACGGCCAGCAACACCCAGCCCACGTAGAACTGCCAGTGCGGCGTCAGCTCGGCCAGCCCGTCTTCCAGGGCGAGCAGCAGCAGCGCGCCCCACAGGCCGCCAGCGAGCGTGCCCACACCGCCGAGTATGACCATGATCATCAGCACGCCCGACTGGGTCCAGTGCATCAGGTTGGGGTTGACGTAGTTCTGCTGGTTGACCATGAGCGCGCCAGCCAGCCCGCCGATGGCGCCGGCGATCACGAACAGCAGCAGCTGGTAGCGGTAGACCGGAAAACCCAGGGCCTCGGTGCGGATGTCGTCGTCGCGCTGGGCCAGCACGATGCGGCCCAGGCGCGAGCGCATGATCATCTGCATCAGGGCCAGGCTTGCGACCAGGCAGACCAGCACTAGGACGAAGAAATGCAGGTCGTTCTTGAGCACGATGCCCAGGCCGAAGTCCGAGCGCATCTTGATGTTCAGGCCCTCGTCGCCGCCGTAGGCCTTGATCGAGTTGACCAGGTAGAACAGCATCTGCGCGAAGGCCAGCGTGATCATGATGAAGTACACGCCCTTGGTGCGCAGCGACATGGCGCCGATGGCCAGCGCCATCCCGGCCGAAAGCGCAATGGCCAGGCCAAAGCCCAGCCAGCCATTGGGCAGGCCTTCGGTGATCAGGATGCCCACGGTGTAGGCGCCCACGCCCAGGTAGGCCGCATGGCCGAAAGAGACCAGGCCGCCGTAGCCCAGCAGCAGGTTCAGGCTGCAGGCGGCCAGGCCGTAGATCATCATGCGACTGAGCATGGACAGGTAGTAGTCCAGGCCTTGCGACTGCATCCACACGCCCAGGCCCAGGGCGGCGGCGGTCAAGCCCAGCCACAGTGGCCAGGAGGCGGGCCGGGGAATGGCCGAGGCGGGCGACGGTGTGGTGCGCATGAATCTCAGCGGCGGGCAAACAGGCCCTGGGGCTTAAGGAACAGGACAACCGCCATCAGCAGGTAGACCATGATGGAGGCCATGGCCGGGCCGAGCGCACCGGCCACCTGCGCCGGGAAGACCTCACGAAACAGGCTGGGCAGCAGGGTGCGGCCGAAGGTGTCGACAAAGCCCACCAGCAGCGAGCCGACGAAGGCACCCCAGATCGAGCCGATGCCGCCGATGACAATGACCACGAAGGCCAGGATCAGGATGCTCTCGCCCATGCCGACCTGCACCGCCATCAGTGGACCCAGCATGGCCCCGGCCACGGCGCACAGCGCCGCGCCCAGGCCGAAGACCAGGGTGAAGAGGCGCTGGATATGCACGCCCATGGCCATGGCCATCTCGCGGTTGGACGCGCCGGCGCGCACCCAGGCGCCGACCCGCGTGCGCGTGACCGCCAGGAACAGCAGCAGTGCGATCACCAGGCCGACGGCGATGATGACCAGGCGGTAGCTGGGATAGGACAGGCCGGGCAGCAGCTCGACGGGGCCGGACAGCGCCGCCGGCATGGGCAGCGGCAGGTCGGTGCCCCAGACCATGCGTACCCCCTCGTTGATGATGAGGATGAGTGCGAAGGTGGCCAGCACCTGCGACATGTGGTCGCGCGCATACAGCGTTCGCAGCAGCGTGAACTCCATGACCATGCCGAAGACGGCGGTCAGCGGCACGGCCAGCAGCACGCCGATCAGGAAGGACTGCGTCAGCTGCACCAGCCAGGCGGCCAGGAAGGCGCCGACCATGTAAAGCGCCCCGTGGGCCAGGTTGATCATGTCCATGATCCCGAAGACCAGGGTCAGGCCCGAGGCCAGCAGGAACAGCATCAGGCCGAACTGCAGCCCGTTGAGGCCCTGCTCCAGGAGAAGAATCCAGTTCATGCGTGTGAAGGTCCCGCACCGGTTCTGCCGGTGCGGGCATCAAGAGGTCGATGGGGGTGAGGGCCGGCGTGCGGCCGGTCGCTCAGTTCAGCGCATGGCGCATTCCTGCACGTAGGCGTCGCCGTGGTTGGCCATGATCGGCTGGCTGGACGCCAGCAGGTTGACCAGGCGGCCCTGGCTGTCCTTCTTGACCTCGCGCAGGTAGTAGTTCTGGATCGGGTAATGGTTGGTGTTGAACTTGAAGGCGCCGCGCACCGAGTCGAACTTGACCTCGCGCAGCTGCTTGCGCAGCGCGTCCTTGTCGGCGAGGTTGCCCTTGACGCCGCGGATGGCGGCATCGAGGATCAGCGCCGTGTCATAGCCCTGGGCGGCATACACCGTGGGCAGGCGCTTGTAGGCCTTCTCAAATTCGCTCACAAAGGTCTTGTTGGCCGGGTTGTTCAGGTCCAGCGCCCAGTGCGCGGTGTCGTTGATGCCCAGCATCACATCGCCCACGCCGCGGCTGATGTCCTGGTCGGCGCCGAAGCCGGGCAGCAGCAGCTTGGTTTCCTTGTTCAGGCCGGCAGCGACGAACTGCTTGATGAAGTTCACGCCCATGCCGCCGGGAAGGAAGGCGTACATCACCTCAGGCTTGGCGGCGCGGATCTCGGCAATCTCGGCCGAGTAGTCGAGCTGGCCGAGCTTGGTGTAGACCTCGTTGAGCACCTTGCCCTTGAAAAAGCGCTTGAAGCCAGCCAGAGAGTCCTTGCCGGCCTGGTAGTTGGGCGCCATCAGGTAGGCCGTCTTGACGCCGCGCGTGCTGGCGTGCTGGCCGGCCATCTCGTGGTAGGCGTCGTTGGGCCAGGAGGCGACGAAGAAGTAGGGGTTGCAGTCCTTGCCGGCCAGCGGCGAGGGCGCGGCGTTCGGGCTGACGTAGAACACCTTTTCATTGACAGCCTCAGGCAGGCCGGCAAGCATGATGTTGGAGAACACCACGCCGGTCATGAAGTCGACCTTGTCGCGCTTGACCATGCGCTCAAAGAGCTGCTTGCCCACGTCGGGCTTGAACTGGTCGTCGCCGATGACCATTTCCACCGGCAGCCCGCCGAGCTTGCCGTCCTTGAGCTTGACCGCCAGATTGAAGGCGTCGCGAATGTCCTCCCCCAGGGCGGCGTTGGGGCCGGAAAGCGTGCTGACCAGACCGATCTTGACCTTGGCGGGCGTCTGGGCAAGGGCACTGCTGCAAAAGGTGGCTGCGGCCAGGGCGAGCAGGCCGGTCATGCGAGACAGGTTCATCCGGAGGTCCTCTCAAATGGTGGTGCTGGATTCTGGTCTGACTCGGCATCGCCATGCCCGAGGGTTTCCACCGAAGGCCTGGGCCTCTCCACCAATCCTTAACGCCTGACCGCTCTCGGTTGGGAGTCTTCATTTGCGCGTCCCGCACGGCATGCGGGGCTGCGGCCAATTCTGCGTGTGCCAGGCCCCCCCCCGCAGGCCGGTGCGCGGGGCGCGGCGGTGCACGGGGCGCAGTTCGATCCTGTATTGGTGTACGTGAAGGGATCTTGCACAAGGCCCCACCTTCTAAAATGCACGTACTTCTAAAATGCACGTACTTATTAACAAACACCGACATATTCTTAAAATATGGGTATGGATTCAATTCGCACAGACCCCGCTCTCGAGCTTCTAAGCGCAAAGGGGATGGCTCGTGCGCATGAGCTTGCCCGACTTGGCGTAGCAGGGGAAAAGCTCCGGCGGCTGTTACGCGGCGGCGCGCTGATCCAGCTCAGCCGCGGTCTGTATGCAGTGCCCGGCCGAGTGATGACCGCGCATGATCCCCTGGCTCAGCTAGCGATCAAGTACCCCGGCATGGTCTTTTGCCTGCTGACCGCGCTTCAGATTCATGGGCTCACGACTCAGGCGCCGCATGAGGTCTGGGTTGCGATTTCGCCCAACGCCAGGGCGCCTCAGATGGTCTATCCGCAGCTTCGCATCGTGCGATTTTCCGATCCGGGCCTGGGAGTCGAGCAAATATCCCTCGATGGCGTCGTGCAGATCCCGGTGACATCCGTTGCCAAGACCGTGGTCGACTGCTTCAAGTTCAGAAACAAGATCGGACTGGACATCGCGCTGGAGGCACTCCGGAGCGCCTGGCGGCACAAGAAGGTCACGATGGACGAACTGTGGGAGTCGGCGCAACCTTGTCGGATGGCCAATGTCATGCGCCCCTACCTTGAGAGCCTGGTGTGATGACGAAAAGCACCGCGGCATAGCCGCGAGCGCGGGCCGACAGCCTGGACTTTCCGATGCGCGGGCGTTCATTCAATCGGCCGGATGTCCCCGGGTCGCCTGCATCGGGAGCGCGCCAGCAAGACCGATGTGCGGATCGTCGACTTCGTGGACACGGGCCACCCGGCCCTGTTGCACACGTGGGATAAGCGACATCCAGGATGTCGGGCGATGGGTTATCGAATTGTCAACCTGCTGCAGGAGGCCGCGGACCTGCTCGATGGCCCCGATAGTGAACGGTAAGGCAGTAAACTGCCCACCGTCATCCGACATCCGCAAGCCCGGCGGGTGCCTACGTCGGGCTTTTTTGTGCGCCCGGAACCGGCGGTCAAATCGGCAACAATCGAACCCATGAGCGACATCATCCAAGACGACGAGATCAGCCTGGCGGACATCCTGGGCTTTCTGCAAGCGCACTGGGCGACCATCGCCGGCACTGGCGTGGCCGGCCTGCTGGCCGCGGGCGGCTTCCTGGCCGCAGTGCCCGCGAAGTATGAAGCCCAGGCCATGATCGAGATGACGCAGATCCGCGGCGGCGGGCTGAACGGAGCCGTCTCGCTGAACCCGATCGAGCCGGCGTCGCTGCTGATCGAGCGCCTGAAGAACCCCACCGCGTACACGCCGGAGGCGATCCAGGCCTGCGCAGGGGATGCAGGCAAGCTCTCGGCCGCAGGTTTGGCTGGCCTCGTGAAGGCTTCCATCCCCCGCAACATCAGCCATGTGATCGAAATCAAGGTCCGCCGCGCCACGCCCGCACTCGCGCAGCAATGCGCCCAGGGCCTGTTCGAGATGATCCGCCTTCAGCAGGCGGCCCTCGTGAAGCCCCACCAGGACGAGATTCGGAGAACGCTGGAAGGCTTGGTCAACCGCTTCACAGAAAACCAGAACTACGTCCTCAAGACCGAGAAAGCGGGCCTGTACAACGTGATGTACCTGGCCCGGCGGGACGAGACCATGTACCTGATCCAGCAGATCGACGAACTGCAGCGCGCCCTGGCACGTGATGCGCAGGCGCGCCTGGTGTCACCGACCTACGCGACGCCAGACCCGGTCTCGCCCAAAACCGCCCTGACCCTGGCGCTGGGCGCCTTGGGCGGTCTCATGGCCGGCCTGCTGTACGCGCTGGGGCGGCGCGTGCTGCGCCAGCAGCGCTCCGCGGCCTGACATCCGCTGCGCCCGCCGAGCGTCCGACACTGTGCATCGGGCGCACCGGGGCGTTGCGCCCCAGCAGCGCCGCGGCCAGGGTGCCGCCCGCCATGCCTTGCCCCTGCTAAAGTCCCGGCGCCCTGCCCCCTCGCGGCTTGACTCCCCGCCTAACGCCACGTGCCCTGCCCGTCCCGCCATCCAGCCGATTCGCGCCCCGAACCCTCACGGCATCCCGCCGCACGAAGGAAGCCGTCATGCCAATGATCGACGCGCTGCCGGCAGCGGCCCGAACGATGCTAGCGCAGGCCCACGACCGGGTGACCGTGCACGAAGGCGCGCGCACGGTGTGGCACCTGTGGGGGGATGCCTCGGGTGAGCCAGTGCTGCTGCTGCATGGCGGCAGCGGCAGCTGGACGCACTGGATCCTGAACCTCCAGGCGCTGGTGCAAGCCGGCCGGCATGTGCTGGTGCCCGACATGCCGGGTTTTGGCGACTCCGACGTCCCTGCGGGCGGACGTGACGCCGACGCGCTCGTGAAGCCCCTGGCGGCCGGCTTGCGAGACCTGGTGGGTGGACGCGGCTTCGACCTGGTGGGGTTCTCCTTCGGCGGGCTGGTGGGCGGGCTGATGGCGGCCCAGGCCCCCGCGGCGCTGCGCCGCCTGGTGATCGTCGGTGCGCCGCTGCTGGCGCTGACCGCGCGCCCCGTGCGCCTGCGGGAGTGGCGGCACCTGGAAGGGGCTGCCGCGCGCGAGGTGCATCGCACCAACCTGCAGGCCCTGATGCTGCACCGGCCCGAGTCGGTGACGCCGCTGGCGATCGACCTGCACCGCGCCCACGTGGCGCTGGACCGCCTGCGCCGGCGGCGCCTGGCGCGCACCGACACGCTGGCTCGCGCGTTGACGCAGGTGGCCTGTCCGCTCGTGGCGATCTACGGGCAGCACGATGCGCTGTATCGCGACTGCCTGCCCGAGGTGGAAGCCCTCCTGGACGCCCTGCCCGCCCTGCGCTGGCGCGCGCCGATCAGCGGCGCGGGGCACTGGGTGCAGTTCGAGGCGCCACAGGCCTTTGACCAGGCCCTCGCCCGGGCCCTGGCCGCGTGACCCTCGCGTGATCCCCCACCGAGGGGCGTGCAGGGGCCGGTCTATGATCGGCGCTCCCGATGAATCCCGATGCCCACCTGCTCTGGCGCGCTCCCCGCTGGGCGCTGGCGGTCCTGCTCGCCGTGCTGGGCATGCTGGGCCCCTTCTCGATCGACACCTACATCCCCGCCTTCGCGGGCATCGCGCGCGCGCTGAACG
>JBEGVR010000020.1:0-6043 GCA_041178265.1 Pseudomonadota bacterium
GGCCGCACCAGGTCCCAGGCCATCAGCCGGCCGTTGGCGAAGGTGCAGGTGACCTGCGAGCCCCCGGTATCGCTCCAGCGGAACACCTCGGGCTGAGTGTCGGGCTGGGAGCGCTGCTCGCCCAGGGCGCGCGTGAGGGCGATCACTTTCAGCAGGGGCATGCCCGCCTGCAGCTTGGCATGGAGCATCACGGCGCTGGCCACGTAGCCCACCGGCCGGTCGGCCGCCTGTTTGAGCACGTGCATGAGGCGGGTGAAGTGCAGCAGCACCCACATCACGATGCCGCCGGCCACCACCGCCACACCGGCCCCGCCATAGGCGCGCCAGGCGGCGGCTACCAGCACCACGCCGGCCACCGGAACGAAAATTCTTTGCCAGTTCATGGGGCGCGATTGTCGGTGATGCCCCGGGAGCGGCCACGCGGCGCCGGCCTCAGGCCAGGCCGCGCACCACCTCCATGGCCTCTTCGATGCGGTCCACCGCATGAATGGTCAGGCCCTCCAGGTCGCGGCTGCCTTTCCTGGGCGCGTTGGCGCGCGGCACCACCGCCACCGAGAAACCGAGCTTGGCCGCCTCGCGCAGGCGCTCCTGCCCGCGCGGCGCGGGCCGCACCTCGCCGGCCAGGCCCACCTCGCCAAACGCAATGAAGCCCTTGGGCAAGGCCCGCCCGCGCAGCGACGACGTGATGGCCAGCATCACCGAGAGGTCGGCCGCCGGCTCGCTGATACGCACGCCACCCACCGCGTTCACGAAGACGTCCTGGTCATAACAGGCCACGCCCGCATGCCGGTGCAGCACCGCCAGCAGCATGGCCAGGCGGTCACGGTCCAGGCCCACCGACAGGCGCCGCGGGCTCGGGCCACCGGTGTCGACCAGCGCCTGGATCTCCACCAGCAGCGGGCGCGTACCCTCCAGCGTCACCATCACGCAGCTGCCCGGGACGGGCTCGGCGTGCTGCGACAGGAAGATGGCGCTGGGGTTGGCCACGCCGCGCAGGCCCTTCTCGGTCATGGCGAAGACGCCGATCTCGTTCACCGCGCCAAAGCGGTTCTTGATGGCGCGCACCAGCCGGAAGCTCGAGTGCGTGTCGCCCTCGAAATAGAGCACCGTGTCGACCATGTGCTCCAGCACGCGCGGGCCGGCCAGCGCGCCTTCCTTGGTCACGTGGCCCACCAGCACGATGCAGGTGCCGCTGGCCTTGGCCGCGCGCGTGAGGTGCGCCGCGCATTCGCGCACCTGGGCCACCGAGCCCGGGGCGGAGGTGAGCTGGTCGGAGTACACCGTCTGGATGGAGTCGATCACCGCCACCGCGGGCTGGGTGGTGGCCAGCGTGGCCAGGATCTTCTCCAGGTTGATCTCGGCCAGCACCTTCACCTGCGACCGCTCCAGCCCCAGGCGGCGCGAACGCAGGGCCACCTGCGCGCCCGATTCTTCACCTGTGACATACAGGGTGCCCCCACGCGGTCCCACTGCGTGTGGGCCGCTGCCCCCCGAGGGGGCTGGCCCGCCTTGGGGCGGCCCGGCGGCGGGCCGCGTGGCCACGCCCGCGCGCTCCAGCCCATCGAGCGCCTGCAGCAGGAGCGTGGACTTTCCGATGCCCGGGTCGCCGCCAATGAGCACCACGCCGCCCTCGACGATGCCGCCACCCAGCACGCGGTCAAACTCGTCGATGCCAGTGGGGGTGCGTTCCACCTCGGCGGCCTCGATGTCGGCCAGCACGGCCACCGGCGTGGTCGTGGCCAGCGCGGCGAAGCGGTTCTTGCCCGGGGCGGCCGCGCCTTCGGCCACGCTCTCGATCAGGGTGTTCCAGGCCTCGCAGTGCGGGCATTTGCCAAGCCAGCGCGGGCTGGTGCCGCCGCACTCGGTGCAGGTGTAGATCGTCTTTTCCTTGGCCATGGCCGATTGTCCCCAGAAATGCCCGCCATCCCGTGCCCATGGCCTCCCGTAACATCGCACCCCATGAAAGTCTGCATTTACGGCGCGGGCGCCATCGGGGGCTGGATCGGGGCCCGCCTGGCCCGCCAGGGTGCGCAGGTCAGCGCGGTGGCGCGCGGCGCCACGCTGGCGGCCCTGAAAGAAAGAGGACTGCGGCTCGAGCTGCAAGGCGAGCACATCGCGGTGCCGGTGCAGGCCCGCGAACACGCCGCCGACCTGGGCCCGCAGGACCTGGTGGTGGTGGCGGTCAAGGCCCCGGCGCTGGCCGCCGTGGCCGCCGGCATCGGCCCGCTGCTGGGGCCGGACACCGTGGTGTTCACCGCCATGAACGGCGTGCCCTGGTGGTTCTTCGACGGTTTTGGCGCGCTGGCGGGCACCCGCCTGCAGGCGATCGATCCGGACGGCGCGATCGCGCGCGCCATTCCCGCGCGCCACGTCCTGGGCGGCGTGGTGCATGCCAGCTGCGCGCTGGAGGGGCCGGGCCATGTACGGCACCACTTCGGCAACGGCCTGCTCGTGGGTGAGCCCTCGGGCCAGGCCACGGCACGCGCGCAGGCGCTGGTCGGCACGCTGCAGGCCGCCGGCTTTGATGCCACCCTGTCCGCCCAGATCCAGAAGGACGTCTGGTACAAGCTCTGGGGCAACATGACCGTCAACCCGGTGAGCGCGATCACCGGCGCCACCACCGACCTGATCATGGACGACCCGCTGGTGCGCGGCTTCATCTCGCAGGTGATGCTCGAGGCGCGCGAGATCGGCGCACGCATCGGCATTCCCATCGCACAAGAGCCCGAAGACCGCCACGCCGTCACGCGCAAGCTCGGCGCCTTCAAGACCTCGATGCTGCAGGACGTCGAGGCCGGCCGCGCCGTCGAACTCGACGCGCTGGTGACCGCGGTGCAGGAGATCGGCCGCCTGACCGGCGTGGCCACGCCCTGCACCGACATCCTGCTGGGCCTGGCCCGTCTGCACGCGCGCCAGCGCGGGCTGTACTGAGCGGCGCATCATGAACTTACCCGTACGCGCGCTCAGTGGCGCCGCCTTCGCCACCTTGCTGCTGGTGGCCCTTCTCATGGGCGCCAACCACGTGGCGGCGCGCATCGCCTTCAACCACGGCGCGGACGTCGCCACCGGCGTGATGTTTCGCAGTGCCAGCACCGCGCTGGTGGTGCTGGCCATCGTGCTCGCCCAGGGCGTGCGCGCCCAGGCCACGCCGCGCCAGAAGCGCGTGATCGCCGGCCTGGGGCTGATGATCGGCGTGCAGAGCCTGCTGCTGTATTCGGCGGTGGCGCGCCTGCCGGTGGCCCTGGCCCTGCTGGCCTTCAACACCTACCCGATCACCGCGGCCCTTTGGTCCTGGGGCCTGTGGGGCCAGCGGCCCGAGCGCGCCATCGCGCTGGCGATGCCGGTGATCCTGGTGGGCCTGGCCCTGGCGCTGGACGTATTCGGCGCCGCCTCGGGCCTGGGCGCCAGCGGCCAGTGGGCGCGCATCGGCGCGGGCGTGGCGTTCGCGCTGGCGGCCTCGGCGGTGTTCGGTCTGACGCTGGCCCTCACGCAGCACGAAGTGGCGGACGTCGACGGGCGCGTGCGCACGGTGGCCACGTTGTTCCTGGCCGCCGTGGTGGCCGGGGCCGCGATCCTCGCGCAGGGCGGACCGCACCTGCCGCAGGACGCCATCGGCTGGATGGGGCTGACCGGCCTCACGCTGTTTTACGGCACCGCCTTCACCATCCTCTTCACCGTGCTGCCGCGTCTGGGCATCGTGGGCAATTCAGCCCTCATGAGCGTAGAGCCTGTGTTCGCGCTGGTGCTGGCGTGGCTGCTGCTGGATCAGGCGATCGCGCCCTTGCAGCTGGTGGGCGCGCTGATCGTGGTGGGCGCGGTGGTGGCCCTGGGCCTGCGCAAACGCTGAAGGTCCGCAGGCCAGGCGGCGCGCGGCCTCAGTCGACAAGCACCGGCACGCGCAGGGCCAGCGCGCACAGGAGTTCATAGGACACCGTGCCCGCCGCGTGCGCCACGTCGTCGACCGGCAGCACCGCACCACCCGAGGCGCGGCCCCACAGCGTCACCTCGGTGCCCACCCCCGCATCGGGCAGGCCCGAGAGGTCCACCGCGATCAGGTCCATGCTCACGCGCCCCAGGGTGCGCGTGCGCTGGCCGTCCACCAGCACCGGCGTGCCGGTGGGCGCATGGCGCGGGTAGCCATCGGCGTAGCCGCAGGCCACGAGGCCGATGCGCAGGGCGGCCGGCGCGGTGTAGGCGCTGCCATAGCCCACGGTGTCGCCCGCCGCCAGCTGCTGCACGGCGATCAGGCGCGAGGCCAGTGTCATCGTGGGCGCCAGCCCCCAGTGGGCGGCATCGTGCGCGGGGTGGTCGGGCGCACCGCCATACAGGGCGATGCCAGGTCGGATCCAGTCGGCCCGCACCACCGCGTCGTCGGCAAATCGGAGGGCCGCGGCGCTGTTGGACAGGCTGCGCTCTCCAGGCAGGTCGCGCGTGGCGTCGGCGAAGGTGCGCACCTGGTGCGCGATGCCGCGCGCGCCGTCGGCGTCGCTGAAATGCGTCATAAGCGTGATTTCTTCCACCTGCGGCAAGGCGTTCAGGCGGGTCCAGGCAGCGCGAAAGGCCTGCGGCGCAAAGCCCAGGCGGTTCATGCCGGAGTTCATCTTCAGGAAGATGCGGTGCGGCGCATGCGTCTTGTGCACCGCCAGCATGTCGATCTGCTCCTGGCAGTGGACCGTGTGCCACAGCGACAGGCGCGAGCACAGCTCGAGGTCGCGGGTCTCGAAGACGCCTTCGAGCAGCAGCACCGGCCCGCGCCAGCCCAGGGCGCGCACGCGTTGGGCCTCGGCCAGATCGAGCAGGGCGAAGCCGTCTGCACCACGAAAGGACTCATAAACCCGCTCGATGCCGTGGCCATAGGCGTCGGCCTTGACCACACCCCAGACACGGGCATCGCCAGCGGCGGCGCGCAGGCGGGTGAGGTTGGCGCGCAGGGCCTCGGTGTGGACGGTGGCCTGGATCGGGCGGGGCATGAAAAAAGAAGGCGGCGTGAGAGGTATCGCACCCGAATTGTGGCACTACCCCGCGTGATATAACCGCCCGACCTTTTTGGAGACAAGCATTTCACCGCGTGGCGCTGCCTGGCGCGCGGCTCCCCACGAATGAAGCGCGGCTTTTACACCATCATGTCGGCGCAGTTTTTCTCGTCGCTGGCAGACAACGCGCTTTTTGTCGCCGCCGTCGAACTGCTCCGAACCAGCGGCGCACCCGAATGGCAACGCGCCGCGCTCGTTCCCATGTTCGCGTTGTTCTACGTGGTGCTCGCGCCCTTCGTCGGCGCCTTCGCCGACGCCTTGCCCAAGGGGCGGGTGATGTTCATCAGCAACTCGATCAAGGTGGTCGGCTGCCTGCTGATGCTGTTTGGCAGCCACCCTTTGCTCGCGTACGCGGTCGTGGGCCTGGGCGCCGCTGCCTACTCCCCGGCCAAGTACGGCATCCTCACCGAGCTGCTGCCCGCCTCGCAGCTGGTAAAGGCCAACGGCTGGATCGAAGGCCTGACCATTGCCTCCATCATCCTGGGCATCCTGCTGGGGGGCACCCTGATCAGCCAGGCCATCTCGGCGCCCCTGATGGCGATGGACTTCCCGCTTCTCAACACCGGCATTGATACCTCGCCCGAAGCGGCCATCGCGCTTCTGATCGCCGTGTACCTGCTGGCCGCCTGGTTCAACACCCGCATTCCGCTCACGGGCGTCGAGATGCGCCCCATGCCGCGCAACACGCTGGCCCTGGTGCCCGATTTCTGGAGCTGCAATTCCCGCCTGTGGCGTGACAAGCTGGGCCAGATCTCGCTGTCCACCACCACGCTGTTCTGGGGCGTGTCGGGCAACCTGCGGGTGATCGTCTTCGCCTGGGCGGCGGCGGCGCTGGGCTACAGCACCACCCAGGCCTCGTCGCTGGTGGGCGTGGTGGCCATCGGCACCGCGGTCGGCGCGGTGGCCGCCTCGATGTACATGCGGCTGGACCGGGCGACCCGCGTCATTCCGCTGGGCATCCTGATGGGCGTGCTGGTGATCGGCCTGAACTTCATCGGCAACGCCTGGGT
>JBEGVR010000021.1:0-4707 GCA_041178265.1 Pseudomonadota bacterium
AGGCGTTGGAGATGATGGCCTCGCCCTTGTAGGTCCTGTCGTTCACGCCGAAGACGAACATAGGGGTGTCATCCTTCGAGGGCGCCGACATGATCACTTTCTTCGCGCCCGCGTCCAGGTGCTTTTGGCCGCCGTCCTTGGTGAGGAAGATGCCGGTGGCCTCGACCACGATGTCGGCGCCAACCTCACCCCACTTCAGTTCGGCCGGGTCTTTCACGGCGGTCAGGCGGATCTTCTTGCCGTTGACCACCAGGGTGTTGCCCTCGACGCTCACCTCGCCCTCGAAGCGACCGTGCACGCTGTCGTATTTGAGCATGTAGGCCAGGTAATCGGGTTCGAGCAGGTCGTTGATCGCGACGACCTCGATGTCCTTGAAGTTCTGCACCGCGGCGCGAAACACCATCCGGCCGATGCGGCCGAAGCCGTTGATACCGATCTTGAGAGCCATGTGTATGAATCCGTGAGGAGTTGAAGAATCAGTGGCCGAGGACGGCGCGGACCGTATCCGCCACGTTCTCGGGGGTGAAACCGAAGTGCTTGAACAGTACGGGCGCGGGCGCCGATTCGCCGTAGGTGTCGATGCCGACCACCGCGGCGCAGCCGTACTTCCACCAGAAATCAGTCACGCCCATCTCGACGGCCACACGCGGCACGCCAGGCGGCAGCACCTGCTCCTTGTAGGCGCGGTCCTGGCGGTCGAAGGTGGTGGTGGAGGGCATGGACACCACCCGCACCGAAACGCCCTGCGTGGCCAGTTGCTCCTGCGCCTTGAGCGCCAGCTGCACCTCGGAGCCGGTGGCGATGATCACGGCCTGGGCCCGGCGCTTCATGCCGACCTCGGAGGGCTCGGCCAGCACGTAGGCGCCGCGGCTGATTTCGTCCAGGCCCGCCTTGGGCGCGTAGGGCAGGTTCTGGCGCGAGAGCAGCAGCGCAGTCGGACGCGTGGCGTTCTGCAGGGCCACCGCCCAGGCTACCGCGGTCTCGGCGGTGTCGCAGGGGCGCCAGACGTCCAGGTTGGGGATGATGCGCAGGCTGGCCGCATGCTCGATCGACTGGTGGGTGGGACCGTCTTCGCCCAGGCCGATGGAGTCGTGCGTGAACACATGGATCACGCGTTGCTTCATGAGGGCCGCCATGCGGATCGCGTTGCGGCTGTAGTCGCTGAACGTCAGGAAGGTGCCGCCGTAGGGGATGTAGCCGCCATGCAGGGCCACGCCGTTCATGATGGCCGCCATGCCGAACTCGCGCACGCCGTAGTTGATGTGGCGGCCGATCTGGCCGGCCTCATCGCGCTTGATGCTGCCATCGGCAGCGATGCGCAGTGCCGGCGTGCTTTTGGTGTTCGTGAGGTTGGAGCCGGTGAGGTCGGCCGAGCCCCCGAGCAGCTCGGGCAGGGCTGCGGTGAACGCCTCCAGTGCGATCTGGGAGGCCTTGCGCGAGGCGACGGTCTCGGCCTTGGCGTGGGCGGCGATGGCGGCGTCCACGGCGACTTGCGCGAAGTTCGCGGGCAGCGCGCCCTTCATGCGCCGCGTGAACTCGTCGGCCTGCGCGGGGTGGGCCTTCTGGTAGGCAGCGAAGCGCTCGCTCCAGGCTGCCTGGGCCTTCTTGCCGGCGGTCCGGGCGTCCCAATCGGCGTACACGTCTTGCGGCACGACGAAGGGCTCGTGCGTCCAGCCGATCGCTGCGCGCGTGAGCTTGATCTCGTCGGCGCCCAGGGGTTCGCCATGGGCCTTGGCGGTGTTGGCGCGGTTGGGGCTGCCCTTGCCGATGTGGGTCCTGGCGACGATCAGCGTGGGCTTGTCCGTGCTGCGGCGCGCCTGCGTGAGGGCGGCATCGACCGCGTCGACATCGTGGCCGTCGACCGGGCCGATGACGTTCCAGCCGTAGGCACGAAAGCGCGCGGGCGTGTCATCGACGAACCAGGGCGCGACCTGGCCGTCGATGGAGATGCCGTTGTCGTCGTAGACCGCGATCAGTTTGTGCAACTTCCAGGCGCCGGCCAGGGCGCAGGCCTCGTGGCTGATGCCTTCCATGAGGCAGCCGTCGCCCAGGAACGCATAGGTGCGGTGGTCGACGATGGCATGGCCTTCGCGGTTGAATTCGGCGGCCAGCAGTTTTTCGGCCAGCGCCATGCCCACCGCGTTGGTGATGCCCTGGCCCAGCGGGCCGGTGGTGGTTTCAACGCCCGGAGTGATGCCCACTTCGGGGTGGCCGGCGGTCTTGCTGTGAAGCTGGCGGAAGTTCCTCAGCTCCTGCAGTGGCAGGTCGTAGCCCGTGAGGTGCAACAGCGAATAAATCAGCATGGACCCGTGGCCGTTGGACAGCACGAAGCGGTCGCGGTCGGCCCAGTGCGGGTCAGCGGGGTTGTGTTTGAGGTGGCGGGCCCACAGGGCCACGGCGATGTCGGCCATGCCCATGGGCGCACCCGGGTGCCCCGAATTGGCTTGTTGCACGGCATCCATGGACAAGGCGCGGATCGCGCTTGCCATCATCTGGGGGTTGGCCATCGGGGGGAACTCCGGGAAAGGACAGGGGAGGGACAACAGGCGCTGGTGGGCGCCTCAGGGTAACCCCGGATTTTAGCGGGGGCGCCGGCTGCGGCCGTGCGTGGAGCCCTGCGCGAACCATCGACTACAGTGCCGCCATGCCAGGAGACTCCCCCGCCACGGCCCTCGTGCTGGCCGCCGGCCGCGGCGAACGCATGCGGCCCCTGACCGACGCCTGCCCCAAGCCCCTGCTGCCTGTCAAAGGCAAGCCCCTGATGCAGTGGCACCTGGAGGCCTTGGCGCGCGCGGGCCACACCCACGCGGTCGTCAACACTGCCTGGCTCGGGGAGCGGATCGAGCAGGCTTTCGGGGCCGCGCCTGCCTGGGGGCCGCGCATCATGTATTCCCACGAAGGCCGCGACTTCGGCGGCGCCCTGGAGACCGCCGGCGGCATTGCCCGCGCCCTGCCCCTGCTGGCTGACGTGTTCTGGGTGGTGGCCGGTGATGTGTACATGCCCGGGTTCGCCTTTGCGGGTAGCGCCCTGGCGCGCTTCGCGGGCGGTACCGCGCTGGCGCACATCTACCTCGTGCCCAACCCGCCACACAACCCGCGCGGCGACTTCGGGCTGTCCCCGCAGGGCCTGGCCCTGAACGACGCACCGCAGCGCCACACCTATTCGACGGTGGGCCTGTACCGCCAGGCGCTGTTCGAGAACTTGCCCGCAGGCAACCCGCAGGGCCTGAAGGCCCCGCTGGCACCGTTGTTGCGGGCGGCGATGGACAATGGCCGCATCACCGCTGAACTCTGGAACCGCCCCTGGACCGACGTGGGCACGCCCGAGCGGCTGGCCCAACTGAACGCCGAATGATGAACGCCGCATGAACACCACCACGCCCTACGCCGCCCGCCGTGCCCGCGTCGCCCAAGCCCTCGGGCCTCGCGGCATCGCCCTCATTCCCACCGCTCCCGAGCGTCCCCGCAACCGCGACAGCGACTTCCTGTATCGCCACGACAGCTACTTCTACTACCTCACCGGCTTCACCGAGCCCAACGCCTTCCTCGTGATCACCGGCGACGGCCGCAGCACGCTGTTTTGCGCGCCCAAGGACCTCGAGCGCGAGATCTGGGACGGCCATCGCCTAGGGCCCGAGGCCGCGCCGGCCGCCCTGGGTGTGGATGCCGCGATGCCGATCGGCGAGCAGGAGGTGCAGCTGCCGCGCCTGCTGGAAAACCGTGACGCGGCCTGGTTCCCCTTCGCCATCCACGACGGCCTGGAAGCCCGCGTGGGCGCCTGGCTCACGAAGGTACGCGCCCGTGTGCGCTATGGCGTGCTATGCCCCGAGCGGCAGGTGGACTTGTGCGGCGTGCTGGACGAAATGCGCCTCATGAAGGACGCCCACGAGCAGGACATCATGCGTCGCGCTGCGGCCATCAGCGCGCGCGCCCACGTGCGCGCCATGCAGGCCAGCGCGCGCCTGCTGCGCGAGGGGCGTGAGGTGCGCGAATACCACCTGGACGCCGAACTGCTGCATGAATTCCGTGCCGGTGGATCGCAGTACCCGGCCTACGGCTCCATCGTGGCCGCCGGCGCCAACGCCTGCGTGCTGCATTACCGCGCCGACGCCGCCCCCGTGAAATCCGGCGACCTGGTCCTGATCGACGCCGGCTGCGAGCTCGATGGTTACGCCAGCGACATCACCCGCACCTTTCCCGCCAACGGAAAGTTCACCGGCCCGCAGCGTGCGCTCTATGACCTGGTGCTGGCCTCGCAGCAAGCCGCCGTCGCCGCCACCCGGGCGGGCGCCCGGTTCACCGATCCCCATGAAGCGGCGGTCAAGGTGCTAGCGCAGGGCATGCTCGATACCGGCTTGCTCGATCGCGACAAGGTCGGCAGTGTCGGCGATGTGATCGCGCAGCGCGCCTACCTCCGCTTCTACATGCACCGTACCAGTCACTGGCTGGGGATGGACGTGCACGATTGCGGCGGCTACGTCGAGCCCTCCGAGGTGGGCACCGTGAGTGAGCGCCAGGACCCGTTGTCTGGCGAGACCATCCAGGACCGCCCCAGCCGCATCCTGCGACCGGGCATGGTGCTGACGATCGAGCCTGGCATTTACGTGCGGCCCGCAGCGGACGTGCCCGCGCAGTTCCATGACATCGGCATCCGCATCGAGGACGATGCGATCGTCACGCCGGGCGGGTGCGAGCTGATCTCCCGGG
>JBEGVR010000022.1:0-15295 GCA_041178265.1 Pseudomonadota bacterium
GGTCGTGGCAGGCCTTCTCGCCGTCGGTGAGGTACTGGTCGCGGTGGTCGACCTCGCCCTCGAGCACGCGGGTCAGGCAGGTGCCGCACACGCCCTGCTCGCAGGAGACCAGCACCTCCACGCCCTGCGCCTGCAGGGCCGCGATCACGGTCTGGTCGGCCGGGACGGTGTAGGTCTTGCCGGTGCTGGCCAGGCGCAACTCGAAGGCCTGGTCGCCCAAGGTGTCCTGCGGCGCGGCGCCGAAGTACTCCAGGTGGATATGGTCGGCGGGCCATCCAGCGGCCTTGGCGGTGCTCACGACGAATTCGATGAAGCCGGAGGGACCGCACACGTACAGGCGGCTGCCCGCAGGCGCGGCGGCCAAGGCGGCGGGCAGGTCCAGCTTCTGTGCGGCATCGCCATCATCCAGGTGCAGGCGGGCGCGGTCGCCGAAGGCCGCCACGCGGTCCCGGAAGGCGGTGCGTGACACCGAGCGGGTGCAGTAATGCAGGCGAAAGTCGCGGTCGGTCGCGGCCAGGCGCTGCGCCATGCAAAGCAGGGGCGTGATACCGATGCCGCCCGCCAGCAGCAGGCTGAAGGGCGAGGACATCAGGGGAAAGTGGTTACGCGGCGCGCTGATGGTGAGCGTGTCACCGGCCTTCACCCGATCGTGCATGGCGATAGAGCCGCCGCGGGAGGCGGGGTCGCGCAGCACCGCGATGCGATAGCGGTGCGTCTCCTGCTCGTCGTTGCACAGGGAGTACTGGCGCACGATTGCGCCGGGCAGGTGCACGTCGATGTGCGAGCCGGCGCTGAAGGCGGGCAGGGGTCCGCCGTCTGCGCGGGCGAGTTCGTAACTGTGGATGCCTTCGGCTTCTTCGTGGCGCGCGAGCACCTTCACCTGGATGTCGGACATGTCTGTCTCAGGCCGCTGCTTTCATGGGGGCTTCGGCCGCGAGCAGCCGGTCGATGATCCTGCGCGACTGTACACCGCCCGCATCGATGTTCAGCATCAGCAGGCGCCGGCCCGGGTTGCGGTCGAGGTTGCGTTGCTGCGCCTCCAGCACCTCCGTGTCCTCGGCGAAGACCTTGCCCTGGCCCTCGCGGATCTGGGCGGTGAGGTTCTTGTCCTTCACGTTGAAGTTGCGCGCCATGCCCCAGAAGTACCACATGGTGGTCTCGGTCTCGGGGGTGATGAAGTCCACCACGATGCTGGAGGCCTTGTGTTGCGGGTCGGCGTGGTAGCCGCCGCGGTCGGCCAGGGCCACGCCCACCTCGATCATCACGTGGCTGGGAGGCGTGAACCGGCAAATCTGCCAGCGGTCCACCGGCTGGTCGTCGGGCAGGCCGTTGGCGCGCAGGTTGGCGCGCCAGAACGGCGGGGCCATGACCTTGTCCATGAAGCGGCTGGTCACCACCTGTTCTCCCTCGGTCCGGGTTGTCACCGGTGCCTCGTCGATCTCCTTCTGGCCGATGCTGGTGGCGTGCACATAGGTCTCATGGGTCAGGTCCATGAGGTTGTCGATCATGAGGCGGTAGTCGCACCGGACGTGGTACAGCCCCCCGCCATAGGCCCAGTCGGGGTTGTCGGCCCACTCCAGGTGGTGGATGGTGGCCGGGTTGGCCCGGGCGGCGTCGCCGGGCCAGACCCAGATGAAGCCGTAACGCTCCACCACCGGGTAGCTGCGCACCACCGGAAAGCCGCCCACGCGCTGGCCCGGCATCGCCACGGTCTTGCCCCGGCAGTCCATCACCAGCCCGTGGTAGCCGCACACCAGGTGGCCTTCGCACACGCGCCCCTTGGACAGGGCGGCGCCCCGGTGGGGGCAGAAATCATCGACGGCCGCCACCTGGCCTTCCTCGCCGCGGTAGAAGGCGATCGCCTCGCCGCAGATGGTGCGGCCCAGGGGCTTGCTGTCGATCTCGTCGGGCGTGCAGGCAACGTACCAGGCGTTTTTGGGAAACATGGGGCGACCGTTCAATCGGGAAGGGGGAAAGGGAGAGGGGAGGGTTGGGCCCGGATTATCACGCCTAAATACGTGTTGTATACATAAAATCAGGGTAAACCCGTATTTTTGGGCTTTTTAGGGGGTCTGGATGGATATAAAGAGGTCAGATCGAATACATTGCCCCCATGAAAAAAATCCAGGTGCCCGACCTGATCCCCGACCTGATAGCCGGCGACGAGCCGGCGGCGACGGGCACGCAGGCGGTCAAGGCCCAGCTGCGCCTGCGCCAGATGGTGCTGGCCGGCGAGTTGCCCGCGGGCGCGCGCATCGCGGAACTGGCCCTGGTGGACAAGCTGGGCGTGTCACGCACCCCGATCCGCGAAGCGCTGATGCGCCTGGAACAGGAAGGTCTGCTGGAGGCCCTGCCGCATGGCGGGTATGGCGTGCGCACCTTCTCCGAGCGCGACGTGAACGACGCCATCGAGCTGCGCGGCACCCTGGAGGGCCTGGCCGCGCGCCTGGCGGCCGAGCGCGGTGCGACCTCGGGCGTGCTGGCCGAGGCCAGCGACTGCCTGGCGCAGATCGACGAGGTGCTGGCGCGGCCGGCCCTGGACGATGCGGCCTTCCATCGCTATGTCACGCTGAACGAGCGCTTCCACGTGCTGCTCTGTGAGATGGCGGGCAGTGACACGATCCGCCGCGAGATCGAGCGGGCGGTGCGCCTGCCCTTTGCCTCGCCCTCGGGCTTCGTGGTGGTGCAGGCCAACTCGCCGCGCGCGCGCGACATGCTGATCGTGGCTCAGGATCAGCACCGCCAGGTGCTCGACGCCATCGCCGCGGGCGAGGGCGCCCGCGCCGAGGCCATCATGCGTGAGCATTCGCGACTGGCCCAGCGCAACCTGCGCGATGCCGTCCAGTCGCGCACCCTTGAACGCATGCCCGGCATGCGGCTCATCCGCCGGCGAGCCTGAGTACAGGCCGTACCCACACGGATGAAGCACAATCCTGCCTTTCCGGAAAAGCCCCCTTTGCCTCTGTTCCAAGTCCCCTAGGAGACCCCCATGAAAAAACGTACCCTGATCCAGGCGGCCGTGGCCGCCCTTGCACTCTCCGCGGGCGGCTGGGCCCAGGCGCAGCAGCAGCCGTTCAAGATCGGCCTGATCCTGCCCATGACCGGCCAGCAGGCCACCACGGGCCGCCAGATCGAGGCCGCCGCCAAGCTCTGGATGGCGCAGAACGGCGACACCGTCGCCGGCCGCAAGGTGCAGCTGATCGTCAAGGACGACACCAGCGTGCCGGACCAGACCCGCCGCCTTGCGCAGGAACTGATCGTCAACGACAAGGTGGACGTGCTGGCCGGCTTCGGCATCACCCCCTCGGCCATGGCCACCGCGCCGCTCGCCACCCAGTCCAAGACGCCGATGGTGGTGATGGCCGCCGCCACGTCGGCGATCACCGAAGCCTCGCCCTACATCGTGCGCACCAGCTTCACGCTGCCCCAGGCCTCGGTGGCCCTGGCCGACTGGGCGCCCAAGAACGGCATCAAGAAGGTCGTGACCCTCGTGACCGACTACGGCCCGGGCATCGACGCCGAGAAATTCTTCAAGGACCGCCTCCTCTTCAACGGCGGCAACGTGCCCGAGACGCTGCGCGTGCCCCTGCGCAACCCGGACTTCGCGCCTTTCCTGCAGAAGGTGCGTGACCTCAAGCCCGACGCCCTGTTCGTCTTCGTGCCCTCGGGCGCTGGCGCCGCGGTGATGAAGCAGTTCCTGGAGCGCGGCATGGACAAGGCCGGCATCAGGCTCATTGGCACCGGCGACGTGACCGACGACGACCAGCTCAATGACATGGGCGACGGCGCCCTGGGCGTGGTCACCTCGCACCACTATTCCGCCGCCCACCCCTCGGCCGCGAACAAGAAGTTCGTCGAGGCCTTCCAGAAGGCCAACAAGAACATGCGCCCCAACTTCATGGCCATGGGCGGCTATGACGGCATGCGCGTGATCTACGAGGGCCTGAAAAAGACCGGCGGCAAGGGCGGCGGCGACGCGCTGCTGGCCGCCTTCAAGGGCCAGATCTTCGAGAGCCCGCGCGGCCCTGTGTACATCGACGCGCAGACCCGCGACATCGTGCAAAACATCTACCTGCGCAAAGTCGAGAAAAAGGACGGCCAGTTGTACAACGTCGAGTTCGATGTCATCAAGGATGTCAAGGACCCCGGCAAGACCCGCTGATCCCGGCTGACCCTTTGCCCCACACGCCGCCCGTGCCCACCGCCCGGGCGGCGTTCTCATCATGCTGACCATTCTTTTCGACGGTATTGCCTACGGCATGCTCCTGTTCATCCTGGCCCTGGGGCTGGCGGTGACCATGGGCCTGATGAATTTCATCAACCTGGCCCACGGCGCCTTCGCCATGGCCGGGGGCTACATCACCGTGCTCCTGATGCAGCGCGCGGGCGTGCCGTTCCTGGCCTGCCTGCCGCTGGCCTTTGTGGGCGCGGCGCTGCTGGGGGGTGTGCTCGAACGCACCCTGTACCGGTCGCTTTACAACAAGCCGCACCTGGACCAGGTGCTGTTCACGATCGGCCTGACCTTCATGGCGGTGGCCAGCGTGGACTACTTCGTGGGCTCCATGCAGCAGATCGTGCAACTGCCCGAGTGGCTCAAGGGCCGCACCGAGATCGGCAGCGGCGCGCTGACCCTGGGCATGGGCCACTATCGCCTGTTCATCATCGTGGTGTGCGCCGCGCTCACGGTGATGCTGCAGTATGTGCTGGCCCGCACACGCTTTGGCAGCCGTCTGCGCGCCTCGGTCGACGACCAGCGCGTGGCTGCGGGCCTGGGCATCAACGTGAACAGGGTGTTCCTGTCCACCTTCGCCTTCGGCAGCGGCCTGGCGGGCCTGGGCGGCGCGCTGGGCGCCGAGGTGCTGGGCCTGGACCCGAGCTTTCCGCTGAAGTTCATGTTCTATTTCCTGATCGTGGTGGCCGTGGGCGGCACGTCCTCGATCACCGGGCCGCTGCTGGCGGCGCTGCTTCTGGGCATCGCCGACGTGGCGGGCAAGTACTACATCCCCAAGATGGGTGCCTTCATCGTCTACACGCTCATGATCGTGATCCTGATCTGGCGGCCGCAGGGCCTGTTCGTGCGACAGGGAGGCAAGGCATGACGGAGCTCACTACCGCCAGCGCCGCGCGCCGCTCGCTCCTGGACGCCGGCCGCTGGCGCCCCTGGGAGCCGATGCTGTGGCTGGCGTTCTTCGCCTCGCCGTTGGTGTTTCCGCAATACGCCGCCATCGTCAACGAGATCGCCATCGTGGCCCTGTTCGCCGTGTCGCTGGACCTGGTGCTGGGGTACACCGGCATCGTGTCGCTGGGGCATGCGGCCTACTTCGGCTTTGGCGCCTACGCCGCAGCCCTCTTTGCCAAGCACGTCATGCCCGACCCGCTGGTGGGCCTGGCCGTGGCCCTGGCGGCCACCACGGCGCTGGGTGCGCTGGGCAGCCTGACCATCCGCCAAGGCACCGACCTCACGCGCCTGATGGTGACATTGGGCGCCGCCCTGATCCTGCTGGAACTGGCGAACAAGCTGGACTGGCTCACGGGCGGGGCCGACGGCCTGCAGGGCGTGGTCATGGGTCCGCTGCTGGGGCGCTTCGAGTTCGACCTGGCCGGACGCACCGCGGCGTTCTACTCCATCACCACCTTGCTGGTGTTCTTCGTGCTGGCGCGCCGCTTCGTGAATTCGCCCTTCGGCGCCACGCTGAAAGCCGTGCGTGACAACCGCCTGCGCGCCATGGCCATCGGCATCCCCGTCACGCAGCGCCTGACCGTGGTCTACATCGTGGCGGCGGCGGTGGCCGGCGTCTCGGGCGGGCTGCTGGCGCAGACCACGGGCTTTGCCTCGCTGGACGTGTTTGACATGCACCGCTCGGCCGACGTGATGCTGATGCTGGTGATCGGCGGCACGGGGTGGCTCTGGGGCGGCGTGATCGGCGCCATCGTGTTCAAGCTGATGCAGGACATCCTCTCGGCCATCACCCCCCAGTACTGGACGTTCTGGCTCGGCCTCTTCCTGGTCGTCCTGGTGCTGGTGGGGCGTGACCGGCTGCTGCGGCCCTGGACCTGGTTCTCTCGCAAGGGGGCGGCTCGATGAGCGCCGCCGGGCCGCCCCAAGGCGCGAAGGCCGCCACCCCCGTCGTGTTGTCGGCGCAAGGCCTCGTCAAACGCTTTGGCGGCATCACTGCCACCGGCAACGTCACCCTGGACCTGCACCAGGGTGCGCGCCATGCGCTGATCGGCCCCAACGGTGCGGGCAAGACCACCCTGATCAACCTGCTCACGGGCGTACTCGACCCCACCGAAGGCAGGATCGTCCTCGATGGCGAGGACATCACGCGCCTGGCGCCGCACCAGCGCGTGCGCCGCGGCATGGTGCGCACCTTCCAGATCAACCAGCTCTTTGCGTCCATGACGCCCCTGGAGACGCTGGCCCTGGTGATCTCGCAGCACCGTGGCCTGGGCGGGCGCTTCTGGCAGGCGCTGGGCGCCGATGCGGCCGTGACCGAGCGCGCCCACGCGCTGCTCGAGCACTTCCACCTCGCCGAGGTGATGCACCAGCGCACCGAGCACCTGGCCTACGGCAAGCGGCGCCTGCTGGAGATCGCCATCGCCCTGGCTTGCGAGCCGCGCGTGCTGCTGCTGGACGAACCGGTGGCGGGCGTGCCCGCCGGCGAGCGCGAGGAAATCCTGGGCACCGTGGCGGCCCTGCCCGCCGACGTGTCGGTGCTCCTGATCGAACACGACATGGACCTCGTGTTCAGTTTCGCCCGGCGCATGACCGTGCTGGTGAACGGCGCCGTGCTGACCGAAGGCGACCCCGAGCAGATCGCGGCCGACCCGCGGGTCAAGGCGGTGTACCTGGGGCAGGGTGAGGGCGCGCACGAGGAGGCCCGCCATGGCTGAACTTCTGAAAGTGGAAAACCTGTCCGCCGGCTACGGCGAGGCGGTGGTGCTGCAGGACGTGTCCTTCTCGCTGCAAGAGGGCGCCACCCTGGCCCTGCTCGGACGCAACGGCACTGGCAAGACCACCCTGATCAACACCCTGGCCGGCGCGACGCGCCAGCACGCGGGTCGCATCACGCTCAGTGGCGTGGCGCTGCACACGCTGGCCTCGCACCGGCGTGCCGCGGTGGGCATCGGCTGGGTGCCGCAGGAGCGCAACATCTTCAAGTCGCTAACGGTGCACGAAAACCTCACCGCCGTGGCACGCCCCGGCCCGTGGGGACCAGACGACGTGTACGCGCTGTTCCCGCGCCTGGCCGAGCGCAAGGGCAACCTGGGCACGCAGCTGTCCGGGGGCGAGCAACAGATGCTGGCCGTGGGCCGCGCGCTGGTGATCAACCCGCGCCTCTTGCTGCTGGACGAACCGCTGGAGGGCCTGGCCCCCATCCTCGTCGAGGAACTGCTGCGGGCGATCCGCCGCATCACCCGCGAGGAGGGCCTCGCGGCCATCATCGTGGAGCAGCATCCGCAGGCGGTTTTGGCCATCTCCGACCAGGCGGTGGTGCTCGATCGCAGCACCATCGTCCATGCCGGTACGGCGCGCGAACTGCGCGACGACCCCACGCTGCTCGATCGCCTGCTGGGCGTGGCCCGCTAGCCGCCCCCTCCAACAAACCGGATCCACAAGGAGACCCCGTCATGACCCAGCGCCGAACCTTTCTGCTGCACTCCACCGCCCTCGCGGCCTCGGGCGTGCTGCCTGTGGCCGCACAGGCCCAGGCTGCGGCCTTTCCGCGCAAGACCCTGCGCATCGTCGTGCCCAACGCGCCGGGCGGCGCCGCCGACATCACGGCCCGCACCATCGCCCAGGTCATCTCCGGTCCGCTGGGCCAGTCGGTGGTGATCGAGAACAAGGTGGGGGCGGGCGGCGTGGTCGCGGGCGAACTGGTCGCGCGCGCCGAACCCGACGGCCACACGATGCTGCTGGTCTCCAGCGGCACGGCGGTCAGTGCAGCCCTCTTCAGGCAGCTGCCCTTTGACACGCTGGCGGACTTCGCGCCGGTGTCGCAGCTGGCCAGCTTCGACCTGGCGCTGGTTGTCGCCGACAACAGCCGCTTCAGGACACTGCCCGATCTGATCGCCTATGCGCGCGCCAACCCCGGCAAGCTCAATATCGGCACACCCCAGGTCGGCACCACGCAGAACCTGGCTGCGGAATTGTTCAAGGCCACCGCCGGCATCGACCTGCAGGTGGTGCCGTTCAATGGCACGCCACCGGTGATCACCGCGCTGCGCTCGGGCGAGATCGACGTCGGCCTGGACATCCTGGGTCCGCTGATGCCGCAGGTCAACGCCAAAGCCCTGCGCCCGCTGGCCCTGCTCGGGGACAAGCGCAGCCCCGCGCTGCCCGAGGTGGGCACGGTGCGCGAGGCGGGTGGCGCGCTGGCGGGCTTCAACGTCACCTCCTGGAACGGCCTGTCCGTGCCCGCGAAGACGCCGCCGGCGGCCCGCCCGCCTGAACGCGGTCATCACCGCCGCTCTGGCCCAGCCCGAGGTACGCCAGAAACTCGCGGAGTTGAGCCTGTACGCCCAGGGCAGCACGCCCGCGCAATTGGGCGAGCACCTGGCCAGCGACATCCGCCGCTGGTCCGAGGTGATCGCCCGGGCCCGCATCGCCAGGCAATGAACCGTCGCCACCCCATGTCCATGAACCTCCAACGCATCGGCCTCATCGGGTATGGCGAAGTCGGCAAGATCTTCGCCTCGGGCCTCAAATCCAAGCCGGGTGTCACCGCCGTCGGCGCCTGGGACCTGAAGTTTTCCTCGGCCCAGGCGTCCCAGGCCGAACGCGCGCACGCGGCGCAGGCCGGCGTGCAGGCCCATGCGTCCATGCAGTCGCTCGCCCAGGACTGCGACTTCCTGATTTCTGCCGTCACGGCCTCCAACACCCTGGCCGTGGCCCAGGAGGCGGCGCGCCACCTGCGTCCGGGCACGGTCTTCCTGGACCTGAACTCCGCGTCGCCCGGCACCAAGCAGCAGGCGGCCGCGGCCGTGGATGCGGCCGGCGGTCACTACATCGAGGTGGGCGTCATGACCTCGGTGCCGCCCTATGGCATCCGCGTGCCCATGCTCCTGGGTGGCGTGCGCGCGGGCGAACTCGCGCAGGCGCTCACGGACTGGGGCCTGGACGTCCGGGTCGTCTCCGAGCAGCTGGGAGTGGCCAGCGCGATCAAGATGTGCCGCAGCATCATGATCAAGGGCCTGGAGGCGCTCGTGATCGAGAGCTACACCACCGCGCGTGAATATGGCGTCGAGGACCATGTGCTGCCCACGCTGGCCGAGACCTTCCCCGCCATCGACTGGTCGGCGCAGGGGGCCTACTTCTTCAGCCGTGTCGTGCAGCATGGCCAGCGCCGCGCCGAGGAAATGCGCGAATCGGCCCACACCGTGCGCGAGGCGGGCTTTGCGCCCCTCATGACGGCCGCCATCGCCGACAAGCAGCAATGGGTGGCTGACCAGGCCCGTGCCGGCGTGTTCCAGGGCGTGCCCAAGGACGCCCCCTGGCAGGCGTTTGCGGACCGCCTGATCGAGGCGCGCAAGGCCTGAGCGGCATGTACGCCGTCCTGTCGGTCACCGCGCCCATCTACCTGCTGATCGCGGCGGGCTTTGCCGCCACCCGCTTCGGGCTGTTCGAGCGCGCCGACATGCGCGTCTTCGGCAAGTACGTCATCAACCTGGCCCTGCCCGCGCTGCTTTTCAACGCCTTGTCGCAGCGGCAGGTGGGCGAGATCCTCAACCCGCTGTTCATCGTGGCCTACCTGGGCGGTTCGCTGATCGTGATGGCGGCGGGCATCGTGTGGGCCCGGCGCATCGCGGGCAAGGACCTGCCCCTGAGCGCGGTCATCGGCATGGGCATGGCCTGCCCCAACAGCGGCTTCATCGGTTTTCCGCTGGTGGCGCAGGTCTTTGGCGCAGGCACGGGTGGCGTGGCGCTGGCCCTGGCCATGATGGTCGAGAATTTTTTCCTGATCCCCATCGCGCTGGCGATCGCCGACAGTGCGGGCGAGCAAGGCCCCCGTCTCGGGCGCTGGCGCGCGGCGGTGCTGCAGTCGCTGCGCACCGTGGTGCGCAATCCCATGATCCATGGGCTGGTCCTGGGCTTTCTCTTTTCGCTGCTGGGGTGGCGCCTGCCGGAACCGGTGTCGCGTGCGATCGGTCTGCTGGCGGCGTCGTGTTCGGCCGTCGCCCTGTTCGTGATCGGCGGCTCGCTGGTGGGCCAGGCGGTCCGCGGCGTGTGGCGCGACGTGAGCCTGATCCTGGTGGGCAAGCTGCTGCTGCACCCGCTGGCGGTGCTGTTGCTGGTGATGCTGCTGCCGCCCATGCCGCGCGAGTTGCAGGTGGCGGTGGTGATGCTGGCAGCGGTGCCACCCATGGGGATCTACCCCATCCTGGTCCAGAAGTTCGGCCACGACGGACTGGCTGCCTCGGCGCAACTGGCTTCGACGGTGGTCTCATTCTTCACGCTCACGGCCTTGCTGTGGGTGTTGGCCCCGCCGGTGTAGCGGGGGCCGCCTTGATCAAGCCATGAGCTGTGTCGCCAGCGTTCGAAGCAGGTCCTGGGTGGACTTCTGGGTGAGGGTGGTGGGTCGCTGCGAGCTCACCGCCATCGACAGGCGGCTGCGAAGTCGCGGCGTGCCGGCCCCCGAAAGCGGCCGCAGGGTATAGGCGTCGGGTCGGCTCGACTGCTTGACCGCGGCGGCCGACAGCACCGCGCTGCCCGAGCCCTCGGCCACCAGGTCCAGGATGGCCGACACGCCGTCGATCTCCAGCGCGATGTCGGGACGAAGGCCGCTGGCGGCCAGTGCGCCTTCCACCTGCATGCGGATCGCGTTGGGGCGGCTGGGGATCACCAGGGGCAAGCGGGCCAGCTCGGCCAGGGGCAGGGGCCTTCGGGCCGTGGCCCTTGCACGGTCGTTACCACTGGCCCGCGCTTGCACCAGGAACAGGTCTTCATCCAGCAGCGCGGTGAGCTCGATGTCCGGCGTGGCAGTGGCGTTGTAGACCAGGGCGATGTCCAGGCGGCCCGAGGCCAGGGATTCGCCCATGGCGCTGGACAGGCCCTCGGAAATGGACAGCGTGGCCTCGGGCATCTGGCGCCGGAAGGCCTGCACCAGCGGGACCGTCATCAGCTTGGCGATGGTCGGCGGCAGGCCCACCGCCACCCGGCCGGCCAGAGCGCCGCGGACACGGCCCAACTCCTCACGCGCCCGCTCGATCTGGTGGAGGATGCCGCGCCCGTGTTCGAGCAGCAGCTTGCCGGCCTCAGTGGGGACCGCGCCCCGGCCGTTGCGCACCAGCAGGTTCTGGCGCAGTTCCACTTCCAGCAGCCGAACCTGTCGGCTCAGCGCGGGCTGGGCGACACCCAGGTTCACCGCGGCGCGGGTGAAGCTGCCCAGCTCCGCGACCCGCACGAAGTACTCGATCTGCTTGAGGTCCATGCTGGCTGATTCGTGAATACCGGGAGATCAATTATCACGCTTGGGAATAGTCCTTTTTGCGCGCCAGCAGGCGACGCTCCCGGCACTTTGCGGCCGCGCCTGTTATGCTGCGAAGCATAGGAAGTCTTATCCCATGCGATTTTGATATATCTGGTAGTAGGCGTGTCGCCTTACCTCCCCGGTGAGCGCCCGCCAGAATCGGGGCATGACGGTTGCTCTGCACCCCCAGGCTGCGCCCCTGCGCGGCGTTTCCTCCATGGCTACGCGCCAGCTGCTCGCGCAGCTGTCTGCCGACTGGCGTCAGCGCTCGGGTCTGGAAGCCGCTTTTGAGTCGGTTGGCGGTGTCGACGCCGCCCGGCGCGTGCAGGCCGGCGAACCCTTCGACGTGGTCGCCCTGGCCTCCGACGCGATCGACAGGCTCATGGCTGCCGGCTGCCTGGTGCCGGGCAGCCGGGTCGACCTGGTGCGTTCGGGCACGTCGGTGGCGGTGCATGAAGGCGCGCCCCTGCCGGACCTCTCCAGTGAGGCGGCCGTGAAAGCCGCCGTGCTGGCCGCCCGCAGCGTGAGCTATTCCACCGGCCCCAGCGGCGTGGCCCTGGCCAAGCGCTTCGAGCGCTGGGGCATTGCCGACGCGATCAAGGACCGCATCGTCACGCCGCCCCCGGGGACGCCGGTGGCCTCGCTCATCGCCCGCGGCGAGGTGGAACTGGGCTTTCAGCAACTGAGCGAATTGATCCATGTGCCCGGCATCGCCATCGCCGGCCCGCTGCCGCCGGCCATCGCCATCGACACGATCTTTTCTGCCGCCATCGGCCAGGCGTCCGCCCGCGCCGGGGAGGCCCGCGCCCTGCTGGCGTACATGGCCTCGCCCGAGACCGCCGACGCCAAGCGGCGCCAGGGCATGGAGCCCGCCTGACCCGGCCCACGCCCGACCCTCCCGCCTCATCTTCAAGCAGTACCCCAGGAGCAGTACCCCATGATCATCGATTGCCACGGCCACTTCACCACGGCCCCCAAGGCGCTGGAAGACTGGCGCAATAAACAGATCGCCGGTATCAAGGACCCGTCCGTGAGCCCCAAGGCGTCCGACCTGAAGATCAGCGACGATGACCTGCGCGAGGCCATCGAGACCAACCAGCTCAAACTCATGAAGGAGCGGGGCAGCGACCTCACGCTGTTCTCGCCGCGCGCGAGCTTCATGGCCCACCACATCGGCGACTTCAAGGTCTCGTCCACCTGGGCCGCCCTCTGCAACGAGCTGGTGTACCGCGTGAGCCGGCTCTTTCCCGAGCACTTCATGCCGGTGGCCATGCTGCCGCAGTCGCCCGGAGTCGACCCGGCCACCTGTATCCCCGAGCTGGAAAAATGCGTGAAGGAGTACGGCGCGGTCGGCATCAACCTCAACCCCGACCCCTCGGGCGGCCACTGGACCAGCCCGCCGCTCACGGACCGCCACTGGTACCCGATCTACGAAAAGATGGTGGAGTACGACCTGCCGGCGATGATCCATGTGAGCACCAGCTGCAACGCGTGCTTCCACACCACCGGGGCCCACTACCTGAACGCCGACACCACCGCCTTCATGCAACTGGTGCAGGGTGACCTGTTCAAGGACTTCCCGACACTCAAGTTCCTGATTCCGCACGGCGGCGGCGCGGTGCCTTACCACTGGGGGCGCTTCCGCGGCCTGGCCCAGGAGCTGAAAAAGCCCCTGCTGTCCGAGCATGTGATGAACAACGTCTACTTTGATACCTGCGTCTACCACCAGCCCGGCATCGACCTGCTCAATACCGTGATCCCGGTGAAGAATGTGCTGTTTGCGTCCGAGATGATCGGCGCGGTGCGGGGCATCGACCCCACCGCCGGCCACTACTACGACGACACCAAGCGCTACATCGAAGCCAGCAAGATCCTCAGCGCCCAGGACAAGCACGCCATCTACGAGGGCAACACCCGCCGGGTGTTCTCGCGGCTGGACGCACGCCTGAAGGCCGCCGGTCAGTAATCAGCACCCGAAAAACCTCAAGGAGATCACCCCATGTACGAACTCGGCGTCGTTTATCGCAACATCAAGAGGGCAGACCGCGCCACGGCCGACGCCCTGGCCGCCCTGGGCTCGGCCACCGTGCACGAGGCCATGGGCCGCGTGGGCCTGATGAAACCCTATATGCGCCCCATCTACGCCGGCGCCCAGGTCTCGGGCACCGCCGTCACCGTGCTCCTGCACCCCGGAGATAACTGGATGATGCATGTGGTGGCCGAACAGATCCAGCCCGGCGACATCGTGGTGGCCGCCCTCACCGCCGAATGCACCGACGGCTACTTCGGCGACCTGCTGGCCACCTCCTTCCAGGCCCGTGGCGCACGCGCCCTGGTGATCGACGCCGGTGTGCGTGACGTCAAGACCCTCACCGAGATGAAGTTCCCGGTCTGGAGCCGCGCGATCAGCAGCAAGGGCACCATCAAGGCCACGCCGGGCTCGGTGAACATCCCGGTGGTGTGCGCCGGCATGATCGTGACCCCCGGCGACGTGATCGTGGCCGACGACGACGGCGTGGTCTGCGTGCCGGCCGCCCTGGCGGCCCAGGCCCTGGAGGCCGCCCGCGCCCGCGAAGCCAACGAAGGCGAAAAGCGCGCCCAGCTTGCCGCGGGCGTGCTGGGTCTGGACATGTACAAGATGCGCGAGCCCCTGCAAAAGGCCGGTCTGCGCTACATCGACTGACAGCAGGCCCCCCACGATGTCCACACCCATGTCCAAGCCCACTTCCGGCGATTTCACCAAGACCGCCGGCTGGCTCGACTGGTACACCGGCCCGAGCAAACCCGCGTTCAAGCTGCCTGCGGGCAGCGTGGACGCGCACTGCCACGTGTTCGGCCCCGGCGCGCAGTTTCCGTACGCGCCTGAGCGCAAGTACACGCCGTGTGATGCCAGCTGGGAGCAGCTCTTTGCCCTGCGTGACCATCTGGGCTTTGCGCGCAACGTGATCGTGCAGGCCACCTGCCACGGCGCCGACAACCGCGCCCTGGTCGATGCGCTCCAGCGCTCGGGCGGCAAGGCCCGCGGTGTGGCCACCGTCCGGCGCAGCGTCACTGACACCGAGCTGCAGGCCATGCACGCGGCCGGCGTGCGCGGTGTGCGCTTCAACTTCGTCAAGCGCCTCGTGGACTTCACGCCCAAGGACGAACTGATGGAGATCGCCGCGCGCATCGCTCCCCTGGGCTGGCATGTGGTGATCTACTTCGAGGCGGTGGACCTGCCCGAGCTGTGGGACTTCTTCACCGCGCTGCCCACCACCGTGGTGGTGGACCACATGGGCCGCCCCGACGTGAAGAAGCCCATCGACGGCCCGGAGTTCTCGCTGTTCATGAAGTTCATGCGCGAGCACCCCAACGTCTGGAGCAAGGTGTCCTGCCCCGAGCGCCTGTCCGTGAGTGGTCCGCCGGCCCTGGAGGGCGAACGCACCGCCTACCGCGACGTCGTGCCCTTCGCCCGCCGGGTGGTCGAGACCTTCCCTGACCGCGTGCTCTGGGGCACCGACTGGCCACACCCCAACCTGAAAGACCACATGCCCGACGACGGCCTGCTGGTGGACAATCCGATGCGCCTGTACTGGAAAGACTGAGATGGCCCTGGACAAACCTTACCTGGACGTGCCCGGCACGACGATTTTCGACGCCGACCAGAGCCGCAAGGGCTACTGGCTGAACCAGTTCTGCATGAGCCTGATGAAGGCCGAGAACCGCGCCCGCTTCAAGGCCAACGAACGCGCCTATCTGGACGAATGGGCCATGACCGAGGACCAGAAGCAGGCGGTGCTGGCGCGCGACCTCAATCGCTGCATCGGCCTGGGCGGCAACATCTA
>JBEGVR010000023.1:0-3189 GCA_041178265.1 Pseudomonadota bacterium
CGCAGGGCTGACCCCGCCCGCGGCCACCGATTCACCCTACGGCAACGACCCCACCACCCGCGTGCCAGACAACCTGGGCGACGCGCTGGCGGCGCTGCAGGAAGACACCGCGATGCGTACCGGCTTCGGAGAGGATTTCATCCGCTACTACAGCCGCCTCAAGGCGTCGGAGCAGCAACGCTACGCCGACGCCGAGGACAAGGTGGAATTCGAGCGCCGCGAATACTTCGGCCGCATCTGATGCGGCGCATCTGCATGGCTGCCAGACACCCGAAGCGAACCCCATGATCAAGATCGTCGCCTTTGAAAACGCCTCGGACACCCAGGGCAGGACCCTGAGCGCCAGGCCGGGCCAGAGCCTGATGCAGGCCGCCGTGGCCGCCAACCTCGACGGCATCGCCGCCGACTGCGGCGGAACGCTCACCTGCGCCACCTGCCACGTGATGGTGCGCGAGCCCTGGGCCGGCCAACTGCCGCCGGTCACTGACGACGAAGACGGCATGCTGGACTTCGCCGCCTGCGCGCGCCAGCCAAACAGCCGCCTGTCCTGTCAGATCACGCTGACCGAGGCGATGGACGGCATGCAGGTGGACCTGCCGGCCAGCCAGTACTGAACCCGGCGGCGCCCACGCGGGTCACTCGGCCTTCATGCCGGTGGCCCGGATCAACTGGTTCAGGCGGGCGACCACGGTGCGTTTGAGCAATTCACCGAACATGTGCGGTGTCGAGCCCTGCCCCGGCGCGGTAGAACTGAGCTTACCGGGCGAGGCCTAGGACGCCCCCGGTAATGCGTTGCCCTATCAGCAACTGACTTTTGTCCTCAACCCCAGGAAGGCCGCATGATGGCGGCCTGGAGACCCCGCCATGCGCGCACCGCAAGAAGCAAACTGGTACTACGGCTGGAACATCGTCGCGGCCGCCTGCGTGATCGTGCTGCTCTCGACCGGCATGCGTCTGAGCATCGGTCCCTTCTTCCTGCCCATGGTGCAGGACCTGGGATTCAGCCGCAGCCTGCTGGCCGGGATCATCGCGGTGGGGATGCTGTGCTACGGCCTGGCCATGCCGCTGGCCGGCTACCTGATCAACCGTCTGGGCACACGCGCCGTGCTCCTGCTCGGGGTGACGATGGTGCTGGCCTCCACCGCCTGGACCCTGGTGGCCACGGGCCCCCTGGCCTTCGGCCTGGCGTTTGGCGTGCTGCTGTCGGTGGGCCTGGCCTTCACCAGCCCGGTGGCGGTGACGCCGGTGATCAGCCGCTGGTTCACCCGGCGCCGGGGCATGGCCCTGCTCTATCTGTCCACGGGTTCGATGGCGGGCATGGCCCTCCTGACACCCGCCCTCACCCGCCTGATCGAGGCGATCGGCTGGCGCCACACGCTGGTGGTTTTCTCCGTCACGCTGGCAGCCTGGGTGGTGCTGGCCTGCTGGCGGGTCGTGCACGATGACGCGCCCGAGCACACCGACCTGCTGCCCGCCGAGCGCTTGCGGCTGGCGCAGGCCGGCTCGCCCCCGGCGCCGCGGCCCCTGGCCCTGCGCGAGGTCCTGCGCACCGGCCCCTTCTGGAAGATCGTGCTGGGGATGTTCGCCTGCGGCTTCAGCATGAACCTCCTGGGGACGCACGGCGTACCCATGCTGATGGACCACGGCTTCGATTCGGCGACCAGTTCGCACGGCATCGGCCTGATCGGGCTGGTCGCCATCTTCGGCACGATCCTGCTGGGGCGCGTGGCGGACCGGCTCGCGCGCAAGAACCTCCTGGCCTTCATCTACGCCGTGCGAGGCCTGGGCTTCTTCGCCCTGGTGGTCGTGGGCACGCACTGGGAGCTTTATCTGGCGTCCACGATCGGCGGCATCGTCTGGGCGGGCAGCATCGCGCTGTCATCGGCCATCCTGGCCGACGTCTATGGCGTGCGCCTGGTCGGCGTCCTGTACGGGCTGGCCTATGTGAGCCACCAGGTCGGAGGCACGCTCAGTTCCTGGCTCGGGGGCTGGGGCTACGAGGCCCTGGGCTCGCACTGGGCCGCGTTCGGCAGCGCCGGCGCGCTGCTGCTGCTGGCGGCGGGCATCTCGCTGCAGCTGCCACAGCGGGGCTTCGTGCTGACTGCCCCTCGCGAGGCGTCGTGAGCAATAACGTGCCAGCCAACACCACCGCGGAACTGATCGCCTGGACCAAGGCGCAAAAGGGCAAGGCCAACTGCGCGGTGGCCGCCGGCACGGGCAGCGCCACCCCCCTGGCCGGCATGGTGGCCACCCTGCCCCATGTGAAGGCGGGAAAGATCAAGCTGATCGCCGTCTCCAGCGACAAGCGCAACCCGGTACTGGGCGCGCAGGTGCCCACGGTGGCCGAATCGGTGCCGGGCTTCCTCACGGGCAGCTGGCAGGGCCTGCTCGCCCCGGCCGGCACCCCCAAGACGGTGGTCGACAAGGTGCACGCCGAGGTGATGCGCATCATCGCGCTGCCCGACGTGCGCGAGCGCCTGGCCACCTTGGGCGCAGACCCGGTGGGCCTGTCGCCTGCCGACTTCGGCAACTGGCTGAAGGCCGAAGTGCCGGCGATGGCCAGGATCGTGCGGGACGAAAAGATCACGGCGGAGTGAGTCGTGCCGGCGATTGCGGCAGGCACTTGCTGCGGTCAGGCCGCTCCATCGGCTTGCCGCTCTGGCAGGTCAGATCTGGTCGATCGGCGTCGACACCGGCGCTGCTTCGCCCGCGCGGTCCGCGATCGAGAAGCGGTCCTCTGTGCGTGTGTAGAAGCTCGCGCCGAACCGGGCGATGGGTCGGTAGTCCCGCAGGTTGACCCGCCAGGCCTGCGTGTCCACCAGCCCCTCGCGCGCGGCCAGCCACTGGATGCGGCCGATGAACACATAGCGGCTCTCGGTCTCGAGCTTCTCGTGCAGCACGCACTCGAAGGCGATGGGTGCCTCCTGGATCCGCGGCGGCTTGACGGTGCGCGAGGGCACCGGGGTCAGGCCCACCGCCGCCAGCTCGCTCACGTTGGCGGGGAAGGCCTCGCCGCAGGCGTGCATCTTGGCGGCCACCGGTTCGTCGGACATGTGCACCACGAACTGGCCGCTGTGCAGGATGTTGGCCGCCGTGTCCTTCAGGCGTCCATCCGACAGCCGGTTGATGCTGAGCATCAGGATCGGCGGGTCCTCGCCCACCATGTTGAACATCGAAAACGGCGCTGCG
>JBEGVR010000024.1:0-4865 GCA_041178265.1 Pseudomonadota bacterium
TCCAGGGGAAACGGTCCATCAGCTTGAGCACGATCTGGCTGCCCGCCACGATGATGGGAATGCTCACCAGCAGGCCGAAGATCACCAGGGGCAGCTGGTGGGCGCCCGCGCTCTCGGCGGCACCGGCAATGGCCAGCACGTTGTCCACGCTCATCACCAGATCGGCCACGATCACGGTCTTGACCGCGCCCCAGAGCTTGTCCGAGGCATTGATGTTGCCGTGCTCTTCTTCTTCCTGCGGTGCGAGCAGCTTCACGCCGATCCACAGGAGCAGCACTGCGCCGACCAGCTTCAGGTAGGGCACGGTCAACAGGGCCAAGGCGAAGGCGATCAGGATGACGCGCAGGCCGATGGCGCCGGCGGTACCGTAGATGATGCCCAGGCGGCGCTGCCGGGGCGGCAGGCCGCGGCAGGCCAGCGCAATGACAACGGCGTTGTCACCGCCCAGCAGGATGTCGATGAGGATGATCTGGCCGACGGCGATCCAGAACGAGGCGGTGGTCAAGGCTTCCATGGCGGACAGGCGTGCAGGCCCGGGCTTTCAGTGCTGTAAGGAAAGGAAAGTCCGATTGTCCATGAAGACAAGCGGCCCTTCACATTGTGGGGGGCCTCACGGCCCCGACCTCCCAAGCTACCAGGGCTTACAGGAGCGACTTGAGCAGCCGACCCATCTCGGAGGGGTTGCGGGTGACCTTGAAGCCGCATTCCTCCATGACCGCCAGCTTGGCATCCGCGGTGTCGGCCCCGCCGGAGATCAGCGCGCCGGCATGGCCCATGCGCTTGCCGGGGGGGGCGGTGACGCCGGCAATGAAGCCGACCACGGGCTTTTTCATGTGGGCCTTGCACCAGCGGGCGGCGTCGGCCTCGTCGGGGCCGCCGATCTCGCCGATCATGATGACGGCGTCGGTGTTGGGGTCGTTGTTGAAGGCCTGCATCACGTCGATGTGCTTCAAGCCGTTGATCGGGTCGCCGCCGATGCCCACGGCGCTGGACTGGCCGATGCCCAGCTCGGTGAGTTGCGCCACGGCTTCGTAGGTCAGCGTGCCCGAGCGGGACACCACGCCGATGCGGCCTTTCTTGTGGATATGGCCGGGCATGATGCCGATCTTGATCTCGTCGGGGGTGATGAGGCCAGGGCAGTTGGGGCCCAGCAGCAGGGTCTTCTTGCCGCCGGCGGCTTCCTTGGCCTTCATGCGGTTGCGCACTTCGAGCATGTCCTTGACCGGGATGCCCTCGGTGATGCAGATGGCCAGGTCCAGGTCGGCTTCGACGGCTTCCCAGATCGCGGCCGCGGCGCCCGCCGGCGGCACGTAGATCACGGAGACGGTGGCGCCGGTCTGCCTGGAAGCTTCCTTGACCGAGGCGTAGATCGGGATGTCGAAGATCTTCTCGCCGGCCTTCTTGGGGTTGACGCCGGCGACGAAGCAGTGCTTGCCGTTGGCGTATTGCTGGCACTTCTCGGTGTGGAACTGGCCCGTCTTGCCGGTGATGCCCTGGGTGATGACCTTGGTGTTTTTGTTGATGTAGATCGACATGTGGATTCCTTCAGGGCTTACTTGACGGCGGCCACGACTTTTTGCGCGGCTTCGGCCATGGTGTCGGCACTGATGATCGGCAGGCCCGATTCGGCCAGCATCTTCTTGCCCAGTTCCTCGTTGGTGCCCTTCATGCGCACGACCAGCGGCACGGAAAGGTTCACGGCCTTGCAGGCGGTGATGACGCCGGTGGCGATGGTGTCGCACTTCATGATGCCGCCGAAGATGTTGACGAGGATGGCCTTGACCTTCTTGTTTTTCAGCATGATCTTGAAGGCCTCGGTGACCTTCTCGGGGGTGGCGCCGCCGCCCACGTCCAGGAAGTTGGCCGGCTCGGCGCCAAAGAGCTTGATGGTGTCCATGGTGGCCATGGCCAGGCCCGCGCCATTGACCAGGCAGCCGATGTTGCCGTCCAGGCTGATGTAGGCCAGGTCGAATTTGGAGGCCTCGATCTCGGCAGGATCTTCTTCGTCCAGGTCACGCAGGGCGACAATGTCGGGGTGGCGAAAGAGGGCGTTGGAATCGAAGTTGAACTTGGCGTCCAGGGCGATGATCTGGCCCTTGCCGTCGCGATTGAGGGGGTTGATCTCGACGAGCGATGCATCGGTGTCCATGTAGCACTTGTAAAGCTTCTGGCACACGTCGATGAACTGGCCGACGGAGTCGGCGGGCATGCCGATGCCCTTGGCTATCTCCTGGCCCTGCGCGGGGGTCAGGCCGGTGAGCGGGTCGACGAAGACCTTGACGATCTTCTCGGGGGTGGCATGGGCCACTTCCTCGATGTCCATGCCGCCTTCGCTGGAAGCGATGAAGGCCACCTTCTGGGTGGCGCGGTCGGTGACGATCGAGAGGTAATACTCCTTCTGGATGTCCGCGCCGTCCTCGATATACAGGCGCCGCACCTTCTGGCCCTCGGGTCCGGTCTGGTGGGTCTTCAGCTGCATGCCCAGGATCTGGCCGGCCAGGTCCTTGACCTGCTCAATGCTCTTGGCCACCTTCACGCCACCACCCTTGCCGCGGCCGCCCGCGTGGATCTGGGCCTTGACCACCCACACCGGGCCGCCGAGTTTCTGGGCGGCCTCGACCGCCTCCTGGACCGTGAAAGCGGGAATGCCGCGTGGAACGGGCACGCCAAAGCTGCGCAAGATCTCCTTGCCTTGGTACTCGTGGATCTTCATGAGGGGGGCTCTCTTGAGAACGGGTCAGGGGTGTCCGGCAGGGTCTGGGCAGGCCAGGTGTCGGGTGCCGGATAGCAGCCGGCGACTGTATCATGCTGCACAGCACCAATCCTGAGCGTTCCGTCTTCCGTGGCGCTGACGCGGCGCCCCTGTTCAGCGAGTGAAACCATGCCCAAAGTATTCATTGATGGGGAAGCCGGCACCACCGGCCTGCAGATCCGTGAACGCCTCGCGCACCTGCCCGCGGTCGAGGTGGTGAGCATCGACCCGGCCCGGCGCAAGGACCTGCACGCCAAGCGCGAGCTCATGGCGGGCGTGGACCTGGTGATCCTGTGCCTGCATGACGACGCGGCGCGCGAGTCGGCGGCGATGGTGGCCGACATCGAGAAGGCGCAGGGTCGCGGGCCGCGGATCATCGATGCGTCCACGGCGCACCGCACGGCCGAGGGCTGGGTGTATGGATTTCCCGAATTGGCTGCGGGCCAGGCCGAGGCGGTCCGCGCGGCGCGGCGCGTGAGCAACCCCGGCTGCTACGCCACGGGGGCGATCGCAATCCTGCGCCCGCTGGTCGATGCGGGCCTGGTGCCGGTCGACTTTCCGCTGGCCTTGCCTTCGGTGTCGGGTTACTCGGGCGGCGGCCGCACCATGATCGAGGACTATGAGGCGGGCCGTGCGCCGGCCTTCGAGCTGTATGGGCTGGGCCTGGCCCACAAGCACCTGCCGGAGATCATGAAATACACCGGCCTCACGCGCCGGCCGATCTTCACACCCGCGTTGGGCAACTTCCGCCAGGGGATGCTGGTGCAGCTGCCCCTGCACCTGGACCTGTTGCCGGGCCGGCCTTCAGGGCAGGACCTGCACAAGGCGCTGGCCAGGCACTACGCAGGCAGCGAATGGGTAACGGTGGAACCGGCTACCGAGAACGGCAGGCTCGACGCGCTGGCCCTGGCCAACACCAACAAGATGGAGCTGCGCGTGTTCCACAACGCCAGCCACCCGCACGCGGTGGTGGTGGCGCGCCTGGACAACCTGGGCAAGGGCGCCAGCGGGGCGGCGGTGCAGAACCTGCGGCTGATGCTGGGGGTCTGAGCTCATTCATCGTCCTGGCCGGCACCGCGCGCCAGGACCTTGCGTATCACTTCGCCGCCGAAGCCGCGCGCAGCCAGGAAGCGTGACTGCTTGGCGCGCTCCGCGGCATCGCGGGGCGGCACGTCGAACTTGCGGCGCCAGACCTCGCGTGCGCGATCAATCTCAGTGCCCTTGAGGCGCTCCAGGGCCTGCGTGACGAGCGCCGCGTCCAAGCCCTTGGCCTGCAACTCCTGCTGCAGGCGCCCCATCCCCAGGCGCGCGGCACGCCGGTGCAGTAAGGATTCGGCCGCGCGCTCGTCATTGATGAAGCCCTTGGCCTGCAATTCGTCGAGTGCCTTGTGCAGGTCGCCTGGGGTCTCCTCATGCGTGGCGAGCTTGCGCTCGAGTTCCTTGCGCGAGTGCTCGCGCTGCGACAAGAGGCGCAGGGCCCGGCCCTTGAGCGAGGGCTGGAAAGCAGGGGCGGAACGCGACCCGGCTGGCATGGCGATTGGGTGAAGCAAAAAGGCCCGGCCCTGCCGGCACGAAGCCGGCACGGACCAGGCACAGGAACTCACTCGGTGTCTTCTTTGTGGCCTTCGGTGGCGGCAGCCGGGGGCAGCAGCGTGATGTTGAGAGACTCACGGACCTTGTTCTCGATCTCGCGGGACAGCTCGGGGTTCTCGCGCAGGAACTCGCGGGCGTTGTCACGGCCCTGGCCGATCTTCTCGCCGTTGTAGGCGTACCAGGCGCCGGACTTGTCCAGGATGCGCGCGTTCACGCCCATGTCGATGACCTCGCCCTCGCGGCTGATGCCCTCGCCAAAGAGGATGTCGAACTCGGCGGTCTTGAACGGGGGCGCGACCTTGTTCTTGACGACCTTGACCTTGGTCTCGTTGCCGATGGCCTCTTCGCCCTTCTTGATGGTGCCGGTGCGGCGGATATCCAGGCGCACGGAGGCATAGAACTTCAGGGCGTTGCCGCCGGTGGTGGTTTCGGGCGAACCGAACATCACGCCGATCTTCATGCGGATCTGGTTGATGAAGATGACCGTGGAGTTGGTCTTCTTGATGGTGGCGGTGAGCTT
>JBEGVR010000025.1:0-2796 GCA_041178265.1 Pseudomonadota bacterium
CGCGAAGCGGCGCAGCCGGCGCAGCGCGACCTTGATGTTGCGGGTGCCCAGCTCCAGCGTGTCGTCGTAGTCCTTGTAGGCGCGCTGGTCCCAGACCTTCACCGCGCTGCGGTTGCGGCTTTTCTCCTGGCCGATGCGAATGCCCTGGTGGTTGTAGCCATTGGCGCCGAAGGGCGAGGTGCCGCCGGTGCCGATCATCTTGCTACCGCCTTCGTGGCGTTCCTTCTGTTCCTCGAAACGCTTCTTCAGCGTTTCCATCAATTCGTCCCAGCCCATTTTCTCGATGCGGGCCTTTTCCTCGGGGGTGAGGTCCAGCTCGAGGTTCTTGCGCAGCCACTCCAGCGGAATGTCCTGGGTGAAGTCGGTGACCAGCTCCACGCCCTTGAAGTAGGCGGCGAAGGCACGGTCGAACTTGTCGTAGTGCTTTTCGTCCTTCACCAGCACGGTTCGGGCCAGGTGGTAGAAGTCGTCGATGGCCCAGCCCCCCTCGCTGCGCGGGCCGACCACCCCCGATTGCACGGCTTCCAGCAGGGTCAGGTGCTCCTTGATCGAGACCGGCAGCTTGGCGCTGCGCAGGGTGTAGAAAAAGTCGATCAGCATCGCGAGGCTCCCCACCCCAGCAGGTGTTCCAGGTGCGCGCGGACCTCGGGCCACTCGCCGGCGGTCAAGCTGTACATCACGGTGTCGCGAACCGTGCCGTCGCGGCGCAGCGCGTGGTGCCGGATCACGCCGTCGCGGCGAGCGCCCAGTCGCTCGATGGCGCGCTGGCTGGCGAAGTTGAAGTTGTCCGTGCGCCAGCCCACCACCTTCGCGCCCAGGGTGTCGAAGGCGTGGCGAAGCAGGAGCAGCTTGGCGGTGGTGTTCACGTGGGTGCGTTGCGCGCGGCGGGCGTACCAGGTGTAGCCGATCTCCAGGCGGCCGATGGCGGGGACGATGTCGTGGTAGCGGGTGGCGCCAAGCACCTCGCCGCTGGCGGTGTCGATCACCGCGAAAGGCAGCATGTGGCCCGCGCGCTGGCCCTCGAGGGCCGCGGCGACGTAAGCGGCGGTCTCGCCGGGCGCAGGCACCGAGGTCACCCGGATGTTCCAGAGTTCGCCGTCGCGCGCAGCCGCTTCCAGCGGCCCGGCGTGGCGTTCGGCCAGGGGCTCCAGGCGCAGTCCGGGCGCTTCGAGGACGGTGGCGGCGGGCGGGATCACGGCGGACCGCTCCGTTCAGCGGTTGTTCCGCTGCATGAACACCAGTTTTTCGAACAGGCTCACGTCCTGTTCGTTTTTCAGGAGCGCCCCCACCAGCGGCGGCACGGCGACCTTGTCGTCCCGGCTTTGCAGGGCCTCCAGCGGGATGTCCTCGGCCACCAGGAGCTTGAGCCAATCGAGCAGCTCGGAGGTGCTGGGTTTCTTTTTGAGGCCCGGCAGGTTGCGCACGTCGTAGAAGGTCTTCATCGCCGCCGAGAGCAGGTCCTGCTTCAGGGTGGGGAAGTGCACCTGCACGATCTGGCGCATGGTGTCGGCGTCGGGGAACTTGATGTAGTGAAAGAAGCACCGGCGCAGGAAGGCGTCGGGCAGTTCCTTTTCATTGTTGGAGGTGATGAACACCAGCGGACGGTGCCGGGCGCGCACCAGCTCGCGCGTCTCGTAAACGTAGAACTCCATGCGATCGAGTTCGCGCAGCAGGTCGTTGGGAAATTCGATGTCGGCCTTGTCGATCTCGTCGATCAGGAGGGCCACCGGCCGGTCGGCGGTGAAGGCCTGCCAGAGCACGCCCTTGACGATGTAGTTGTGGATGTCCCGGACCTTCTCGTCCCCCAGCTGCGAGTCGCGCAGGCGGGACACCGCGTCGTACTCATAAAGTCCCTGTTGCGCCTTGGTGGTGGACTTGATGTGCCACTGCAGCAGGGGCATGTCCAGGGCCTGGGCCACTTCCTCTGCCAGCATGGTCTTGCCGGTGCCGGGTTCCCCCTTGACCAGGAGGGGGCGCTGGAGGGTGACGGCGGCATTCACGGCCAGCATCAGGTCCTGGGTGGCAACGTATTTCTCGGAACCTTGGAATTTCATGGGCGGACGGGTGTCAGGCCGGCACAAGACCCAGCCTTATAATCACAGGTTGATCCGATGATTGTGCTTGCAAAATGACCCAGTTGTTCCGCTCGTTGATCGCCCTTGCCATCGCCGGTGTCGCCTGCGTGACCACCCCGGCATTCGCGCAGACCGCACAAGGGCCTGCTGTCCCGGCCCCGGCTTCCGGCGGCGCCAAGACCATCGAAGCCAAGGTGGCCATGTGCATCGGTTGCCATGCCATCCCGGGCTACCAGTCCAGCTTCCCTGAGGTGCATCGCGTGCCCATGATCTCGGGCCAGAACGCCAAGTACATCGTCGCCGCCTTGAACGCCTACAAGACGGGCGAGCGCAAGCACCCCACCATGCGTGGCATCGGCGAGGGTCTGTCCGAGCAGGACATGGCCGACATCGGCGCGTATTACGAAAAGCAGGCCAAACCCGCCGTTGCCGAGAAACCCTCGCGTGAGCCCAGCCCCCAGGTCGCCGCCCTCCTGAACAAGGCGGCCTGCGTCTCCTGCCACGGCGCCAATTTCTCCAAGCCGGTCGATCCCAGCTACCCCAAGATCGCAGGCCAGTACCCCGACTACCTGTTCGTCGCCCTGAAGGCCTACAAGAACGAACCGAACAACGTGGTGGGCCGCACCAACGGCGTGATGGGTGGCATCGCCAAGCAATTTACCAACGCCGAACTCAAGGCCCTGTCCCAGTACATCGGCTCGCTCCAGGGCGAGATGCAGGT
>JBEGVR010000026.1:0-4115 GCA_041178265.1 Pseudomonadota bacterium
TCGTGGCGCTGGGCGATGAAGTCGAAGTCATGGTCCTGGAGATCGACGAGGACAAGCGCCGCATCAGCCTGGGCATGAAGCAGTGCAAGGCCAACCCCTGGCAGGAATTCGCGCAGAACACCAAGCGCGGCGACCGCGTCAAGGGCCCGATCAAGTCCATCACCGACTTCGGCGTGTTCGTCGGCCTGGCTGCCGGCATCGACGGCCTGGTGCACCTGTCGGACCTGTCCTGGAACGAGACCGGCGAAGCCGCCGTCCGCAACTACAAAAAGGGCCAGGAAGTCGAAGCCATCGTGCTGGCCGTCGACGTGGATCGCGAGCGCATCTCGCTGGGCATCAAGCAGCTGGACCAGGACCCCTTCACCACCTTCGTGTCGGTCAATGACAAGGGCGCCATCGTCTCCGGCAAGGTCAAGACCGTCGACGCCAAGGGCGCCGAGATCGACCTGGGCCAGGACATCCTGGGCTACCTGCGCGCCTCCGAGATCTCGCGTGACCGCGTCGAAGACGCGCGCAACGTCCTCAAGGAAGGCGACGAAGTGTCGGCCGTGGTCGTCAACGTCGACCGCAAGACCCGCAACATCCAGCTGTCGGTCAAGGCCAAGGACATGGCCGACGAACAAGGCGCGATGGCCAACCTGTCGCAGCAGGCCTCGCGTGAGAATGCCGGGACCACCAGCCTGGGCGCCCTGCTGCGCGCCAAGCTGGACAAGTAATCGCTTCTTCTGAAGTGATGAACCCGGGGCGGCAGCCATCGGCCGCCGCCCCAGCGTGTTTCGCATGACCCGATCCGATCTCGTCGAAGAACTGGCGGCCCGTTTCAGCCAGTTGACCCACCGCGACGCCGAGTACGCGGTCAAGACCATCCTGGACGCGATGAGCGACGCCCTGGCGCGTGGCCACCGCATCGAGATCCGTGGCTTTGGCAGCTTCTCCATCAACCGGCGCCCGCCGCGCCTGGGGCGCAACCCGCGTTCGGGCGAGAGCGTGCAGATCCCGGAAAAGCGCGTGCCGCACTTCAAACCGGGCAAGGCCCTGCGCGAGGCCGTGGACCAGCGCACCGCCCAGATCGAGGCCAAGGCGGACGCCAAGCGCTAGCGCTCGTTAAAATCTGGGCTCCACACAGGAGCCCGATGAAATACCTCGTGTGGCTGCTCAAGGCAGCCATTTTTTTTACCCTCTTCGCTTTCGCGCTGAACAACCAGCACGTGGCGACGGTGCATTTCTTCTTCGGCCAGCAGTGGAGCGCGCCGCTGGTGCTGGTGGTGTTGGCCGCCTTCGCGCTGGGCCTGGCGGTGGGCGCGCTGGGCATGGTGCCGCGCTGGCTCAAGCAGCGTGCCGTGGCACGGCGCACGCAACTGGCTGCGGCCACCCCTGAAGCGGGCGTGACGCCGCCCGCACCGCCGCATGGAATTTGACTTCAGCTGGCTGCTGTGGGGCCTGCCCCTGGCCTTTGCCCTGGGCTGGCTGGCTTCACGCCTGGACCTGCGGCAGTTGCGCCTGGAAAACCGGCGCGCCCCCAAGGCGTACTTTCGGGGCCTGAACTTCCTGCTCAATGAGCAGCAGGACCAGGCTATCGACGCCTTCATCGAGGCGGTGCGCAACGACCCCGACACCTCCGAGTTGCACTTCGCCCTGGGTAACCTGTTTCGGCGCCGCGGCGAATACGAGCGCGCGGTGCGTGTGCACGAACATCTGCTGTCACGCGGCGACCTGAGCGCCAGGGACCGTCATCGCGCGCAGCATGCACTGGCCCTTGACTACCTGAAGGCCGGCCTGCTCGATCGCGCCGAAGATGCGCTGCGCAAGCTAGAAGGCACCGAACACGAGGCTCAGGCGCTGCTGGCCCTGCTGGCGATCTACGAGCGCACGCGCGATTGGGCCCAGGCCAGCGAGGTGGCGCGCAAGCTCACCGCAGGCGGGCACGGCGACTTCAGCGGGCGGCTGGCGCATTACCTGTGCGAGCAGGCGGCGCAGGCTGGCGCGGCCGAGGCTGAATCCTTAGTGCGCCAGGCCCTGCGGACCTCGCCCGACGCGGCGCGACCGGGACTGGAGCTGGCGTCCTTGCAGATGCGCGCGGGCGATGCAGCCGCTGCGTTGGATACCCTGGCGGCCCTGGCCGACACGGCGCCTCAGTCGATCGGGCTGATCGCCCGCCCCTTGGCCGAGGCGGCACGCGCCAGCGGGCAGGAAGCACGCGCCGCGCACCTGCTGGCCGCGGCGCAGGAGGCGCGGCCCTCATTGGATGTTCTGGAGGCGCTGGTGACGGTCGAACCCGACCCCGAGCGGGCGCGCGAACAGTACGTCAGGCACCTGGAGCGCGAACCCTCGCTCGTGGTGGCGGCCCAGTGGATCGCGGGCGAGAAACTGGAACACGAGCAGTTTCACCCCCTGGTGCAACGCGCACTGGACCAGGCCGTCAAGCCGCTCACGCGCTACCGGTGTGCCGCCTGCGGCTTCGAGGCCAATCGCCACTTCTGGCAATGCCCGGGGTGCCAGGCCTGGGACAGCTATCCGGCGCGGCGAGTAGAGGAGCTTTGAGCCTGCCACAGGCCCGCAATCCGACCTACGAGGCGCGCCAGGTAGCGGGGTTGGGGCAACAGCAGGCGCGGCACCAGCGTGAGGAATGCAAGGGCCAGGGTCTTCCAGCGTAGGTGACGGGCTTGCGACGACCCGAAGTACTTGCGCTCGAACACCAGCTTGGACTGCGCATGGTGATAGCCACGCAGGAACTCGGACCTGAGCGGGCTGCGTCCCTTGACCGAACCCCGTGACAAGTGCGTGATCGACACGTCGGGCAGCAGCACGATGTCGCGCTGCGCCAGGAACACGCGCTGGCACAGGTCTTCGTCTTCGTAATAGAGGAAGTAGGTCTCGTCGAAGAAGCCCACCTCGCGCATCAGGTGCAGGTTCAGGAGCATCACCGCGCCACACACGAACCCCACACTGCAAGGCGCGCTGGCGCCAGGGCCCGACGATGTCCAGTGCGTGGCGGGCCAGCGATAACTCAGTTCGACCTCGCCGCTTCGCCGCACCAGGTGGGGCGCGAGGATGGCCGCCTCGGGAAAATGGTTCGCGGCCTGCACCATGCCCGAGAAAAAATCGGCATCGGGCAGGCAGTCTGGATTTAGCAGTAGGGCCAGACGTGTCTGGACCTCGCGCAGGGCCCGGTTGTTGGCGGCACCGAAACCCCGGTTGGCTTCGTTGACCAGGACGCGCGCCTGGGGAATGAGATCCTGGAGACGGCCCACCGTGCCGTCATCGCTGGCGTTGTCGACCACGATGATATGCGGCACCTCCTTCAGGCCCGCGGCCAGCGCCGGGACGCAGTGGGCGCTGTTGTAGGTCACGATGACGACCGTCAGGTCGTCCAGGGTGATGGGGGCCTGCAGCACCGTCATGTCTGGGTGGCTGGGTCTTCGGGCCGGTCGGGCCGCGTCCGGTTCATGGCGAGCAGCAAGGCCGCCATGAAGGTGAAGAACTGGCTTTCGCGGGAGCTGTAAAGCGGGGAGTTGATCAGGCTGTTGATCAACATCAGCGTAGCCAAGGCCAGTAGCAGGGCCCGCGCGGACCGTCTGGCCTTGCTACGCATCGCGGTAAGGAACAGGCCAGCCACGAAACCCAGATACAGCGCCGCCCCGAGCAGGCCGTGGTCCGCAGCGAAAAAAAGAAACTGGTTGTGCGGGTGGCGCTCGTACGCCGGACAGGTCTCCGGCTTGTCCAGGAAGCGGCAGATTTCCTTGTGGAAGGCAGCCGTCCCATGCCCCAGCAAGGGCTTCTCCGCGATCATGCGGGGGGTGGTCTTGTAGTTGTAGAGGCGATGCCCGATCGACGAAAACGGATCGGCCTCGGCGTTGCGGGCCTCGACCACCGCCTGCTGGAAGCGTCCCCGCAGGAAATCCGAGGAGGAATAGGCCACAGCGGCCGCCGCGAGCAGGAGCATCACGCCCAGGGCCAGTCGCAGGCCCCGCATCACGAAGACGACGTAACTGGCCCACGCGGCGAACAGCAGCACCTGCCCCGTCCGGCCGACCGACTGGTGAGTGATACTGGTGACCGCGAGAACCACCAGCAGACTCCAGAAGATCCGCCCCCATCGCAGGCGTGATTCGCGC
>JBEGVR010000027.1:0-16902 GCA_041178265.1 Pseudomonadota bacterium
GCAGCTTGGCCCAGCCGCTCTGTACGGCCTGCGTCATGCCGCCCATCTTGTCCACGTCTTCGATGATGCGCCAGGCTTCGTCGGCGATGTCCTGGGTCAGCTTCTCCATCATGTAGCTGCCGGCCCAGGGGTCGATCACGTTCGTGATGTGGGTCTCTTCCTGGATGATCAACTGCGTGTTGCGGGCGATGCGCGACGAGGTGGCACTGGGTAGTGCGATGGCCTCGTCAAACGAATTGGTGTGCAGCGACTGCGTGCCGCCGAAGACGGCCGCCATCGCCTCGATGGTGGTGCGCACCACGTTGTTGTAGGGGTCCTGCTCGGTGAGCGACCAGCCCGAGGTCTGGCAGTGCGTGCGCAGCATCAGGCTCTTGGGGTTCTTCGCGTTGAAGCCCTGCATGATCCGGCACCACAGGAGGCGCGCCGCGCGCATCTTGGCGATCTCCAGGTAGAAGTTCATGCCGATCGCCCAGAAGAACGACAGGCGCCCCGCGAAGTCGTCGACATCCAGGCCCTTGGCCAGGGCAGTTTTCACGTACTCCTTGCCATCGGCCAGGGTGAAGGCCAGCTCGAGCACCTGGTTGGCCCCGGCCTCCTGCATGTGGTAGCCCGAGATCGAGATCGAGTTGAACTTCGGCATGTGCCTGGCCGTGTACTCGATGATGTCGCCGATGATCCGCATGCTCGGCTCGGGCGGGTAGATGTAGGTGTTGCGGACCATGAACTCCTTGAGGATGTCGTTCTGGATGGTCCCCGAGAGCTTGTCCTGCGGCACGCCCTGTTCCTCGGCCGCCACGATGTAGCCGGCCAGCACCGGCAGCACCGCACCGTTCATGGTCATGGACACCGACACCTGGTCCAGCGGGATGCCGTCGAACAGGACCTTCATGTCCTCCACGCTGTCGATGGCCACGCCGGCCTTGCCCACGTCGCCGGTCACGCGCGGGTGGTCGCTGTCGTAGCCGCGGTGCGTGGCCAGGTCGAAGGCCACGGACACGCCCTGCCCGCCGGCGGCCAGGGCCTTTCGGTAGAAGGCGTTGGATTCTTCCGCCGTGGAAAAGCCCGCGTACTGGCGGATGGTCCAGGGCCGCACCGCGTACATCGTGGCCTGCGGGCCACGGATGTACGGCGCGAAGCCGGGCAGCGTGTCGGCATGGGGCAGGCCCTTGACGTCGGCAGCCGTGTACAGCGGCTTGACGGTGATGCCGTCGGGCGTGACCCAGTTGAGCGCGTCCACCTGACCACCCGGGGCGGACTTGGCGGCGGCGTTGGCCCAGGCTTCAAGGGTGGCGGGCTGGAATTCAGGAGCTTGGCTCATCGGGGTGCTTGCGAGGTGGCTGGCGGGAATGTTCCGGTCGGATCGACGGTTGGGCAATCTGGAATGCCCGACAGTTTACAGGATTATTCATAATTATGAATTCAGAACTGGTTTAGAATCCAGGGCATGAGAGCGCAGCGCCGGGCCGCCCCAAGCAAGCTCGCGCCCCCCCGGGGGGCAGCGAAGGACACGCAGTGCCGAGCGTGGGGGCACACATGAGCGCCATGTCCCTTGCCCCGCGCGCCCTCTACGAGGAGGTGGCGGAGCTCCTGCGCCAGCGCATCTTCCGCCGTGAGCTTGAGCCCGGCAGCTGGATCGACGAAACCCGCCTGGCCGAGGAATACGGCATCAGCCGCACCCCTCTGCGCGAGGCGCTGAAGGTGCTGGCCGCCGAGGGCCTGGTGACCATGAAGATGCGCCGCGGCGCCTACGTCACCGAGGTCTCCGAGCAGGACATGGCCGAGGTCTACCACCTGCTGGCCCTGCTCGAAAGCGATGCAGCCGGGGTGGTGGCGCAACTGGCCACCGACGCCCAGTTGCAGGAGTTGCAGGCCCTGCACGCCGAACTCGAAGGCGCCACCTCCGACCGGGACCGGTTCTTCGCCCTGAACGAACGCTTCCACCTGCGCCTGCTCGAGATCGCGGGCAACAGGTGGCGCAAGCAGATGGTGGCCGACCTGCGCAAGGTCATGAAACTCAATCGGCAGCAGTCGCTGCTCAAATCCGGCCGCATCGAGGAGTCATTGCAGGAACACGCAGCGGTGATGGACGCCCTGCGGCGCCGCGATGCCGCAGCCGCGGCCCGGCGCATGCAGGCGCATTTCCGCAACGGGCTGGAAGCCGCGGCCTGAGGCGGCCGCACCGGCACCGCGCAAGGTTCAGGCCAGCCGGCCCGCCGCACTGGCGTGCAGGCAGATCGCCGCCGACGCCGCCACATTCAGGGACTCCTCACCCCCGGGCTGCGCGATGCGCACGGCCAGTGCCGCCCGGGCCGCGACCTCGGACCCCACGCCCTGCCCCTCGTGTCCGAAGGCCCAGGCACAAGGCCAGGGCAGCCGCGTGCGATGCAGCAGCGAGCCGTCATGGGAGCTGGTGGTGATCACCGGCACCGACAGTGGCGCCAGGGCCTCGGGCGGGACCGCCTCGAGCATCCGCAGCCCGAAATGCGCGCCCATGCCGGCGCGCAGCACCTTGGGCGACCACAGGACGGCCGTGCCCTGCATGGCCAGCACCTGGGTGAAGCCGAAGGCCGAGGCGCAGCGCAGGATGGCCCCCACATTGCCGGCGTCCTGCACGCGGTCCAGGATCACGGTGGGGGCGTCGGGGTCGAGGGTGGGCGCGTCGGGCAGGGCGATCACGAACCCCATGCGGGCGGGCGAAGGCAGGCCGCTCAGTCCCTCGAACAAGGCGTCGGGCACGATGACATTGCGCGGCGCGGCGGCGGCCAGGTCGCCCGCCACCTGCGGCCACAGGCCCTGCGCGAACACCGCCACCTCGGGACGCAGGCCGCGCGCCAGCAGGGCCCGGCACAGGTGGTCCCCCTCCAGCCAGGCCTGGCCCGCGCGCCGCGCCTGTGCGCCGTCCTGGGCCAGCCGGCGCAGGCGCTTGAGCCACGGGTTGTCCGGCGAGGTGATGAAGTCGCTGGTCGGGCCGCTCATGTTCGCCCCCGCGCGCTCATGCGGGCGTACCCGCGCGCGCCGCGATGGCTGCCGCCACGGGCGCGAAGGTGCGCCGGTGCTGCGGGCAGGCGCCATGGGCGCGCAGCGCCTGCAGGTGCTCGGGTGTGCCATACCCCTTGTGGGCGGCGAAGCCGTAGTGCGGATAGTCCTCGTGCAGCGCTGCGCACAGGCGGTCGCGGTGCACCTTGGCCAGGATGGAAGCCGCGCTGATCGCGGCCACGCGCGCGTCGCCGCCCACGATGGCTTCGGACAGCACGCCCAGGGAGGGCAGGCGATTGCCGTCCACCAGCACCTTCACCGGCTTCAGGCGCAGGCCTTCGACGGCGCGCTGCATGGCCAGCATCGTGGCCTGCAGGATGTTCAGGTGATCGATCTCCTCAACGCTGGCCTGCGCGATCGAGCAGCACAGGGCCTTGGCACGAATCTCGTCGAAGAGGCGCTCACGCCGCAGCGCGGTCAGGGCCTTCGAATCCGCCAGGCCGGCAATCGGCTGCGTGTCGTCCAGGATGACGGCCGCCGCGACCACCGGGCCGGCCAGCGGGCCGCGTCCGGCCTCGTCCACCCCCGCGACCAGGCCCATCGGGTCCCAGTCGAGGCTGGCCTGCACGGCCAGCGGACGGCGCCGCGCGCGTTCAGGCTTGGAGGACTTGGGCGATCGCATCGGAGGCAAGGGTGGGCGTGTCGCGCCGCAGCGCGTCGTGCAGTTGCATGAACTGGTCCTGCACGGTCGCCATTCTCGCAGGCGAGTCCAGCCAGTCCAGGACCGCCCAGGCCAGGCGCGCGGGCGTGGCCTCGTGCTGCAGGAGTTCGGGTACCGCCATCTGCCGCAGCAGGATGTTGGGCAAACCGACCCAGGGCTGCAGCGCCTGGCGCTTCATGATCTGCCAGCTGATCGCGTTCATGCGGTAGGCAATGACCATGGGCCGCTTGAAGAGGGCCGCCTCCAGGGTGGCCGTGCCGCTGGCCACGAGGGTCAGGTCGCAGGCGGCCAGGGCCAGGTGCGAGCGGCCCTCGAGGACCTGCAGACCCCCGGCGCCGTCTTCCAGGCCGGCGCGGCGGGTGGCGGCCTCGATGGCCCCGCGCAGGGCGGGCACGGCCGGCACGACGATCTTCAGTCCGGGACGGGCCTGCTGCACACGCGCCGCCGCCTCGAGGAACCCCTGGGCCAGGTAGCGGATCTCCGACGCGCGGCTGCCAGGCAGCACCGCCAGCACCGTATCGCCCTCCCCCAGGCCCAGCGCGCGCCGCGCCCCCGCACGATCGGCTTGCGCGGGAATCACGTCGGCCAGCGGATGCCCCACGTAGGTCGCCGCGATGCCATGCTGCGCGAGCAGCTCCGGCTCGAAGGGAAAGAGACACAGGACATGGTCGGCGCTGCGGCGGATCTGGGCGATGCGCCCGGCGCGCCAGGCCCAGACCGAGGGGCACACGAAGTGCACAGTGCGGATGCCCTGGGCCTTCAGGCTGGCCTCCAGGTCGAGGTTGAAGTCGGGTGCGTCCACGCCGACGAAAAGGGTCGGACGGTCCGCCAGCAGCCGGTCTCGCAATTGCCTGCGGATGCCCACGATCTCGCGGTAATGCCGCAGGACCTCGGCATAGCCCCGGACCGCCAGCTTGTCGTGCGGCCACAGCGCCTGGAAACCCTCGCCCGCCATCTGCGGCCCGCCGATGCCGTAGGCCCGCAGCCCGGGCCAGCGGCGGTTCATGCCGGAGAGGAGCAAGCCAGCCAGCAGGTCGCCAGACACCTCGCCGGCCACCATGCCGACCTGCAAGCCGGTCATCGCACGATGCCGCGCTGGGACGAGACGCCCCCGAGGAAGGACAGCATCAGGTCCACGTCGGGGCGGGCTTCGGGGGTGTCGTCGGCCAGCGTGGCGATGCGCGCCCGGGCATCCTCCAGGGTCAGGTCATCGCGGTACAGGACCTTGTGCATGGCCTTGACGGCGGCGATGCGCGCCGGTGTGAACCCGCGCCGGCGCAGTCCTTCGAAATTCATGGACCGCGCCTTCGCCGGCTGCCCTTGGCTGGTGACGAAAGGCGGCTGGTCGGCAAAGAGCAGCGAGCACATGGCGGTCATGCCGTGCGCGCCGATGCGCACGAACTGGTGGACCACGGTGAAACCGCCCAGGATGACCCAGTCACCCACCTCGACGTGGCCGGCCAGCTGGCTGTTGTTGGCAAAGATGGTGTGGTTACCGACCACGCAATCGTGCGCGATGTGCACATAGGCCATGAGCCAGTTGTCGTCACCGATGCGGGTCGCGCCCCCGCCGCCAGGCGAGCCGATGTTGAAGGTGGTGAACTCGCGGATGGTGTTGCGGTCGCCGATCACCAACTCGCAGGGTTCGCCGGCGTACTTCTTGTCCTGCGGGATCGCTCCGAGCGACGCGAACTGGAAGATGCGGTTGTCCCGGCCGAGGGTGGTGCGGCCTTCGATCACGCAATGCGGTCCTACCGTGGTACCTGCCCCGATGCACACATGCGGGCCGATCACCGAGTAGGGCCCGATCGAGACCGAAGCATCGATCTGCGCGTCTGGCGCGATGACGGCAGTGGGATGGATCAGGTCACTCACGATCCGGTCAGCCGATGCGACGCATGGTGCACATGAGTTCCGCCTCGCAGGCCACTTCGTCGCCCACACGGGTCACGCCCTTGAACTTGAAGATGCCGGCCTTGGCCCGCTCCAGGGTGACGTCCAGCGTGAGCTGGTCGCCCGGCTCCACGGGGCGCTTGAAGCGCGCGCCGTCGATACCGGCGAAGTAGTACACCGTCTTGTCGTCGGGCGTCACGCCCTGCGCGTCAAAGGACAGCAGCGCCGCGGCCTGGGCCATGGCTTCGAGGATCAGGACGCCGGGCATCACCGGGCGATGCGGGAAATGCCCGGTGAAGAACGGCTCGTTCATGGTGACGTTCTTCAGGGCGACGATGCGCTTGCCGGTTTCAATGGAAAGCACCCGGTCCACCAGTAGGAACGGGTAGCGGTGCGGCAGTTGCTTGAGGATCTGGTGGATGTCCATCATGGCTTGTTCTTTTCCAGGGCTCTGATGCGTTCGCGCAGCGCATGCAGCTGGCGCAGCGTGGCGGCGTTCTTTTCCCAGGTGGCATTGTCATCGATGGGAAATACGCCGGTGTAGTGGCCCGGCTTGAGGATGGAGCGCGTGACCAGGGAGGTGGCCGAGATGTGCACATGGTCGGCAATGGTCAGATGCCCCAGGATGCCGGCGCGTCCGCCGATGGTGCAATGGGCGCCGATGGTGGCACTGCCCGCCACTGCCGCACACCCGGCCAGCGCGGTGTGCTTGCCGATGTGCACGTTGTGGCCGATCTGGATCAGGTTGTCCAGCTTCACGCCGTCCTCGATGACGGTGTCGGCCAGCGCGCCACGATCGATGCAGGTATTGGCGCCGATCTCCACATCGTCGCCGATGCGCACCGCACCGAGCTGCTCGATCTTTTCCCAGGCGCCCTGGTTTGGCGCGAAGCCGAAACCGTCAGCCCCGATGACCACACCCGAATGGACGATGCAGCGCGCGCCGATCACGCAGCCCTCATGCACCGTCACGCGTGATTTGAGCGTAGTGCCGGGGCCGATGCGCACGCCGCGCTCGATCACGCACAGAGGGCCGATGTGGGCGCTCGGATCGATCAAGGCACCGGGGTCGATGACGGCGCTGGGGTGGATCCGGGGCCCGGCCACCGGCGCGCGGCGCGCTTTCCACAACTGCGTGACGCGCGCGAAGTAGAGGTAGGGGTCGTCGGCCTCAATGGCCGCGCCCCGGGCCAGGGCCGCTTCACGCATCGCGGGCGCCACGATGACGCAGGCCGCCCGGGAGGCGGCCAGTTGGGATTGGTAGCGGGGGTTGCTGAGAAAACTCAGTTCGGTGGGCGCTGCAGATTCGAGCGGCGCCAGCCCGGTGACTGCAAACCCGGGGTCGCCATGCAGCTGGCCGCCGAGTTCCTTGACGATGTCGCCCAGTCGCAGCGTCACCTCACCGGCTCGCGTTGAGGGCCCGGATCACCTTTTCGGTGATGTCATGCTTGGGGCTGATGTAAACGGCCTCCTGGATGATGAGGTCGTATTTCTCCTGCTCGGCGACCTGGCGGATGACTCGGTTGGCACGCTCGAGGACCTGCGCCAGCTCTTCGTTCTTGCGGGCACTGAGGTCTTCCTGGAACTCGCGGCGCTTGCGCTGGAAGTCGCGGTCCTGGTCCACCAGGGCTTTCTGGCGGGCGGCGCGCTGGGTTTCGGCCAAGGTGGGCGCATCGCGCTCGAGCCGCTCGGAGGCGGCCTTGAGGGTGTTGCCCAGGTCGTTCAGTTCCTTCTCCCGGCGGGAAAACTCCTGTTCGAGCTTGGTCTGGGCGGCCTTGGCGCTGTTAGCCTCGCGGAAAATCCGGTCGGTACTGACAAACCCGATGCGGAACTCCTGCGCGAGGGCCGGAGATACCGCAACCAGCAAACCCAGGAGGCAGGCCCCCCCATGACGGCGAATGGTGTTCATTAGAACGAAGTTCCGATCTGGAATTGAACTCTCTGGATTTTATCCTCTGCACGCTTGCGGACCGGATTGGCGATTCCCAGGCGCAGGGGGCCCATGGGCGAGACCCAGGACAGCCCGAAACCGATGGAGGCACGTAATTCCCCCAGGTCGATCCGCTGGTCTTCGGCATAGACGTTGCCGGCGTCGATGAAACCGTACATCCGCAGGGTGCGGTCGTTGCCGGCACCGGGCAGCGGCATGACCAGCTCGGAGTTGAGGGTGATCCGCTTGGCGCCACCGACGGAGGCACCGGTTACCGGGGGATCGCGCGGGCCCAGTGTGCCCTGCTCGAAGCCGCGCACCGTGCCCAGGCCACCACTGTAGAAGTTCTTGAAGATCGGCAGGTCGCGCGCGCCCAGGCCCTTGCCCAGGCCGAGTTCGCTGTTGACGGCCAGGGTGTACTGCTTGGTCAGTGGAAAGTACTGCTGGAACTGCACGGTGCCTCGCAGGTAGCGGGCGTCACCGGCAACCCCCACTTCGGCCGAGGCGCGCTGCAGTCGGCCGCTGGTCGGCACCAGCGCGCTGTCGCGGCTGTCGCGGCCCCACCCCAGGGTGAGGGGGACCAGCGTGGTCGTGTCGCCATACCGGGTGATGTAGTTGTCGAAGACTGAGGGCAGCGCCAGCCCGCGGGTGATTTGGGTGCGCTCCAGGTTGGCACCAAAGGCCACGGTGTCGAGTTCGGAGAACGGCACGCCAAAGCGCATGCCGGCCCCCGAGGTGACGATCTCGTAGCTGCCGCCCTGGTTCTGGTAGGGGCGGCTGGTGCGGTGAAAGATGTCCAGCGCTCGCGAGATACCGTCCTTGGTGAAGTAGGGGTCTACTGAAGACAGCACCAGGGTGCGGTTGTAGTCGCTGGTGTTGACCTCGGCCGCCAGGTACTTGCCCGAGCCAAAGGCGTTCTCCTGGCGGATGCCGAAGCCCAGGCCCAGCTTGTCGGCGCTGGAGAAGCCCGCCGAGAGCGACACGCTGCCCGTGGGTTTTTCGGTGACGCTGACGTTCAGGTCGACCTGGTCGGGCGCGCCGGGGATATTGACCGTCTCGACGTTGACGTCGCGGAAGAACCCCAGGCGGTCGACGCGGTCACGCGAGCGGCGGATGCGGTCGCCGTCGTACCAGCTGGCCTCGAACTGGCGAAACTCGCGGCGGATCACCTCGTCGCGGGTGCGGGTGTTGCCCGAGACGCTGATGCGGCGCACATAGGCGCGACGCGAGGGCTCGGCCAGGATGCGCAGGCTCACGCGGTTGGTCGTGCGGTCGATCTCTGGGCGCGCCTCCACCTGGGCGAAGGCATAGCCGAAGTTGCCGAAGTACTCGGTGAAGGCCTTGGTGGTCTCAGCCACGCGCTCGCCGTTATAGGGCTCACCGGGGCGGATAGAGACGAAGGTCTTGAACTCCTCGTCGCGACCGAGGTAGTTGCCTTCCAGCTTCACGTCGCTCACGACGAAGCGCTCGCCCTCGGTCAAGTTGATGGTGATCGTGATCGACTGCTTGTCCGGGGACATCGCCACCTGCGTGCTGTCCACGTTGAACTCGAGGTAGCCGCGCTGGGTGTAGTAGGAGCGCAGGGACTCGAGGTCGGCATTGAGCTTGACCCGCGAGTAGCGGTTGGACTTGGTGTACCAGCTGAGGAAGCCGCCGGTGTCCTGGTCGAAGAGCCCCTTGAGGGTGCCCTGGCTGAAGGCCTTGTTGCCCACGATGCGGATATCGCGGATCTTGGCCACGTCGCCCTCGGTGACGTTGAAGGTGAGGTTGACGCGATTGCGCTCGATCGGGGTGACCGTGGTCACAACCTCCGCGCCGTACAGGCTGCGGTTGATGTACTGGCGCTTGAGTTCCTGTTCGGCCGCATCGGCCAGGGCCTGGTCGTAGGGGCGGCCCTCGGTCAGGCCGATGTCGCGCAAGGACTTCTTGATGGCGTCCTTGTCGAACTCGCGCATGCCGACGAAGTTGACGTCGGCCACTGTGGGGCGCTCTTCGACGATCACCACCAGGACGTCACCATCGACCTCCAGGCGCACGTCCTTGAACAGGCCCAGCGCGAATAGCGCGCGGATCGCGGCTGCGCCCTTGTCGTCGGTGTACTGGTCGCCCACACGCACGGGCAGAGACGCGAAGACCGTGCCGGGCTCGACGCGCTGCAGGCCCTCCACCCGGATATCGCGGACGCTGAAGGGATCGACCGCCCAGGCGTGCGCCGCAAAGGCCATGCCCGCCACGCTCGCCAGGGTCCGCGCTCCGAGGCGCTTGAGATGTTTCTTCATGGATTCTGGGTAGGTCCGCGGCCCGCTTCGGGCGCGGAAGGAAGGATTCAACCGAGCAGGCGCGTCACGTCGTTGAAGAACGCAACGGACATCAGCACCATCAGGACCGCCACGCCCCCGCGTTGCAGGCGGTCCATCCAGACATCGGAGACGCTGCGCCCGGTCACAAACTCCCAAAGATAATACATCAGGTGCCCTCCATCCAGAACGGGAATGGGCAGCAGGTTCAGGACCCCCAGGCTTACGCTGATAAGGGCCAGGAAAACCAGGTATTGCGTGAACCCCTGGCTCGCAGACTTTCCTGCGAAATCGGCGATGGTCAGGGGGCCACTGATGTTCTTCAGGGAGGCCTCCCCGGTCAGCATGCGGCCCATCATGCGTATCGTCAGCGCCGACATGTCCCAGGTGCGCACCAGCCCCTGCCAGAGGCCCTCCAGGGGCCCGTATTGCACCTGCACCATCTCCGGCGCCGACCCGACGAGGGCGCCGATGCGGGCGACCGGCGCGCCGGCTCCGCCCCGGTCAGGCAGGACATCGGGCGTGACCCGCATCACCACCTCCCGGCCCTCGCGCAGCACCCGCCAGTCGCTGGCGACGCCCTGCCCGCCCGCCACCTGGCCACGCACCCATTCACGCAGTTGCTGGCCGTCGATGATGGACAGACCGCCCACGGCCAGCACCTGGTCGCCTTTGCGCAAGCCCGCCCGTTGCGCCGCGCCACCAGCCGTCACCTCACCGATCAGGGGCCGCGTGAGCGGGCCCATCACGCCAATGCGCCGTACGAGCGCCGTGTCGGCCTCGTGCGCACCGAGGCTGCCCAATGCAAGCACGACCTCGCGCTGGCGCCCGCCCGAACCCCGGGTGACCCGCAGTCGCACGTCACGCCCGTCCAGGGCCCCTTGTGTGAGCAGCCAGCGCAGGTCGTCGAAGGAAGCCAGGGGCTGCAGCGCCTCGCCCTCGAAGCCCCCGGCCTGCACCCACTCGCCGCCGGCCAGGCCCGCGCGCTCGGCCATCGAGCCGGCCGCCGGGCTGGCCAGGATGGCGCGCGGCGCCTCGAACCCGGACCAGCCGACCACGGCATACAGCAGCACGGCCAGCAGCAGATTGGCCATCGGGCCCGCCGCGACGATGGCCACCCGCGACCGCAAGGGCTGCTGGTTGAACGCCAGGTGCCGCTCGTGGGGGGCAACCTCGCCCTCGCGCTCGTCGAGCATGCGTACATAGCCCCCCAGCGGAAAGGCGCCGATCACGAACTCGGTGTCCTGCCCCAGGCGCTGGCGCCGTGGTTTCCAGCGCACCAGTACCTTGCCGAAGCCCACGGAAAACCGCAGGACCTTGACCCCGCAGGCCACCGCCATGCGGTAGTGGCCGTATTCATGCACGGCGATCAGCAAGCCCAGGGCGACGATAAAGGCAACGAGGGTCAGCATGGCGGGTGGTGTCGAGGAATCAGGCGATACGGCCGATGGCCTGCGAGGCGGCGCTGCGCGCCTGGGCATCGAGCGCGAGCAGGTCGGCCAGTGAGGACGGGCCCGAAGGCACGACGGCCTCGAGCGTGGCCAGGTTCAGCGCCTGAATCTGGTCGAAGCGGATACGGCCCGCCAGGAAGGCCTCGACCGCTACTTCGTTGGCGGCATTGAGGACCGCGGTCGTGCCCGGGGGCGCCATCAGGCTGTCCCAGGCCAGGCGCAGGCCCGGGAAGCGTTCGCGGTGGCCGCGACTGTCCAGCGATTCGAAACTCATGTCGGCCAGCGCAGAAAAGTCCAGGGGCTGCGCGCCCGAAGCCACGCGCTCGGGCCAGGCCAGGCCATAGGCGATGGGCACGCGCATGTCGGGCGTGCCCAGTTGGGCCATCACCGAGGTGTCCCGGTACTGCACCATCGAGTGGATCACGCTCTGGGGGTGGATCACCACCTCCAGCCGCCCGGGTGGCAGCCCGAACAGGTAGTGCGCCTCGATCACCTCCAGGGCCTTGTTCATCATCGTTGCGGAATCGACCGAAATCTTGCGGCCCATGATCCAGTTCGGGTGGGCGCAGGCCTGCTCGGGGGTTACCTCCCGCAGGCGGGCGGGCTCCCAGGTGCGAAACGGGCCGCCGGAGGCGGTAAGGATGATCTTGTGGACGCGGGCGTCCCAGGTGGCGGGGTCTTCGGGCAAGGACTGGAAGATGGCCGAGTGCTCGCTGTCGATCGGCAGCAGCCTGGCCCCGCCCTCGCGCACCGCACGCAGGAACACCTCTGCGCCCACCACCAGGGCTTCCTTGTTGGCCAGCAGCAGGCGCTTGCCGGCACGGGCCGCCGACAGGCACGAGGCCAGGCCGGCGGCGCCGACGATGGCGGCCATGACGGCGTCGACCGACGGGTGGGCCGCCACCTCCTGGAGGGCACCGTCGCCCTGCAACACGCGCGTGGGCAGGCCCTCGGCCTCCAGGCGCGAGGCAAGCGCGCGGGCGGCGTCGGCGTCGGCCATCACCGCCAGCGCGGGCCGAAAACGCGCGCATTGCTGCAGCATCAGGTCGACCTGCCGCGCCGCCGTGAGGGCGAAGACTTGGAAGCGGTCCGGGTGACGCCCGATCACGTCCAGCGTCTGCGTGCCGATGGAGCCGGTGGAGCCGAGGACGGCGATGCGCTGGGGGGTCATCGGGGCTACGACAGGGAATGCAGCATCATGGCCAGGGGCAGCGTGGGCAGCAAGGCATCGACGCGATCGAGCACGCCGCCATGCCCGGGCAGCAGGCGGCTGGAGTCCTTGGCGCCGGCACTGCGTTTGACCAGGGACTCGATCAGGTCACCCGCCACGCTCATGGCCGCCAGAAACAGCACCGCCAGCGCCATCAGGCCCAGGCCATGCCCCGCCAGCGCGGTATACAGGCTGGGGACCTGCGCCTGCCAGGCGGCGTCGGCCTGTCGCCAGGACAGGGCGAGCACCAGCACGGCGGCCATGCCACCCCAGACGCCCTCCCAGCTCTTGCCGGGGCTGATCGCCGGCGCCAGGCGCCGCTGCGTCCAGCGCAGGCCGAAGGCGCGGCCCGCGAAATAGGCGGCCACGTCGGCCACCCAGACCAGCACGAAGATGGACAACAGGAAATTGATGCCGACGGCGCGGGCCTGCGCCACGGCCAGCCACGCCAGCCACAGGGCCATCACCCCTCCCGCCACGCGCGCTGACTGCGGAATGGCGGGCCAACCGGCCACACCCCGCCGCAGCACCCAGGCGCCACCCAGCACCCACAGGGCCGACACCCCCAGCCACAGGAGCGGCAACGCCTGCCCGACCCAGCCCGCCGACCAGGACAGCAGGCACAAGCCGAGGCAGGCCGCCGCACAGGCGAAGGCGCCGGGCTGCGACAGGCCGTTGAGACGTCCCCATTCCCAGGCGCCCGCGGCGAGCAGCACCAGCACCACCCCGGCAAAGGGCCAGGGGGACGACCAGAACAGCGCCGGCAGGAGCAAGGCCAGCAGCAGGACGGCGGTGATGATGCGTTGCTTGAGCATGGGACTCGCGAACCGCCCGAGGCGCCCCACTGCGGCTAGGCCGCCGCACGCTGGGGCGCGCCGCGCACCTGGTCGGAGGTCTTGCCGAAACGGCGCTCGCGCTGCTTGTAGTCGGCGATGGCCGCATCCAGGTCCTGGGCGTCGAACTCGGGCCAGAGCTTGTCGCAGAAATGGAGTTCGGCATAGGCCGATTGCCACAGCAGGAAATTGCTGATGCGGTGCTCGCCACCCGTGCGGATCACGAGGTCCGGGTCGGGCACATGCGACAGGGCCAGGGCCCCGGCCAGGCTGGTTTCTGTGATGGTGCGGCCCTCGGCGGCCAGGCGCGCTGCAGCCTGGGCGATGTCCCAGCGGCCACCGTAGTTGAAGCAGATGTTGAAGATGAGGCGGCTGTTGCCCGCCGTGGTGGCTTCGGCCTGGGCCAGGCCGGCCTGGGTCTTGGCTGGCAGGCTGGAGCGATCACCCACGAAATGCAGACGCACGCCCTCCTCGCGCAGCAGGGGCACTTCGCGCGCCAGGGCCATGCCCAGAAGTTCCATGAGGCCGGAGACCTCTTCGGGCGGGCGCTTCCAGTTTTCGGAGGAGAAGGCGAATACGGTCAGCACCTTCACGCCGATGTCGCCGCAGCGGCGCACGCAGGCGCGCAGGGCGTCCAGGCCCATCTTGTGGCCCGCCACACGCGGCAGCATGCGGCGCGTGGCCCAGCGGCCGTTGCCATCCATGACGATGGCGATGTGGTGCGGAATGGGGCTCAAGGGGTCCTGGCCGGCTGGAAAGGAGGACACAGACAGCGCATGGCCGTTCAGACGGCCATGATCTCCTGCTCCTTGGCTGCCACCAGGGCGTCGATCTCGGCGATGTGCCGGTCGGTCACCTTCTGGATGTCAGCCTCGGCGCGCTTGTGGTCGTCTTCGGACGCGAGCTTGTCCTTGACCAGTTTTTTCACGTGCTCGTTGGCGTCGCGGCGCAGGTTGCGGATCGCGATCTTGCCGGTCTCGCCCTCGGAGCGCACGAGCTTGGTCATTTCCTTGCGGCGCTCTTCGCTCATGGGCGGCATGGGCACTCGAATGAGGTCGCCCATGGCGGCGGGGTTCAGGCCCAGGTCACTTTCGCGGATGGCCTTCTCGATCTTGGGGCCCATGCCCTTTTCCCAGGGCTGCACACTGATCGTGCGGGCGTCGAGCAGGGCCACGTTGGCGACCTGGCTGATCGGGACCATGGAGCCGTAGTAATCGACCTGCACCGAGTCGAGCAGCCCGGGGTTGGCGCGTCCGGTGCGGATGCGGGCGATGGCGTTCTTGAAGGCCGCGACAGACTGGTCCATCTTGCCTTCCGTGCTTTTCTTGATTTCGGGGATGGTGCTCATGGCAGGTTTCCTGTGAGGTCAGGCGTAGACCAGGGTGCCTTCATCCTGGCCCAGGACAACGCGCTTGAGCGCGCCGTTCTTGAAGATCGAGAACACCCGGATCGGCAGCTTCTGGTCGCGGCACAGCGCAAAGGCGGTGGCGTCCATGATGCCCAGGTTGCGGGCCATGGCCTCGTCAAAGCTGATCCTGCTGTAAAGCGTGGCCGAGGGGTCCTTCTTGGGGTCGGCGGTGTAAACGCCGTCGACCTTGGTGGCCTTGAGGACCACCTCCGCGCCGATCTCGGCGCCTCGCAAGGCGGCAGCGGTGTCGGTGGTGAAAAAGGGGTTGCCGGTGCCGGCGGCGAAGATCACCACCTTGCCCTCTTCGAGGTACTGCAGGGCCTTGGGGCGGACATAGGGCTCGACCACCTGCTCGATGGCGATGGCCGACATGACGCGGGCCGTCAGGCCCTGCTTGTCCATGGCGTCGGCCAGGGCCAGCGCGTTCATGACGGTGGCCAGCATGCCCATGTAGTCGGCGGTGGCGCGGTCCATGCCGACCGAGCCGCCCGCGACGCCGCGGAAGATGTTGCCGCCGCCGATCACGACGGCTACCTGCACGCCCATGTTCACCACCTGCGCCACCTCCTGCACCATGCGCACGATGGTCGCACGGTTGATGCCGAAGGCGTCGTCCCCCATCAGCGCCTCTCCGGACAGCTTCAGCAGAATGCGCTTGTGGACGGGCTGGGCGTCGGGCATGGGCAGGGGCTCCTGTGTCTACGTGCCGAGTTTAGCGGCCCCGGGATCAGGCCCCGCCCTTGGCGGCGGCGACCTGGGCCGCCACTTCGGCGGCGAAATCGTCAACCTTCTTCTCAATGCCCTCGCCCACCACATAAAGGGTAAAGCCCTTCACGGTGGTGCCTGCGGCCTTGAGCATCTGCTCGACGGTCTGCTTGTCGTTCTTCACGAAGGGCTGGTTGAACAGGGACACCTCCTTGAGGTATTTCTGCACCGAACCTTCGATCATCTTGGCGGCAATGTCGGCGGGCTTGCCGGACTCGGCGGCCTTGGCGGTGGCGACACTGCGCTCCTTGTCGATCAGGGCGGCGGGCACGTCGGCGCTGGTCAGGGCCACGGGCTTCATGGCGGCCACGTGCATCGCGACGTCCTTGGCGGCGGTGCCGTCTCCCTCGAACCGGACCATCACGCCGATGCGGGTGCCATGCAGGTAGGACGCGAGCTGGCCCGCGGCTTCGAAGCGCTGGAAGCGACGAAAGCTCATGTTCTCGCCGATCTTGCCGATCAGGCCCTTGCGCACGTCCTCGAGCGTGGGGCCAAAGCCATCTTGTGCGTAGGGGAGCGCGCCCAGGGCGGCGACGTCGGCCGGCTGGTGCTTGACGATCAGTTCGACGGCGGCCTGGGCCAGGGCCAGGAAGCTGTCGTTCTTGGTGACGAAATCGGTCTCGCAATTGGTCTCGAGCAGCGCGCCGGCACCACCACTGATGCAGGCCGACACCACGCCTTCGGCCGTGACGCGGCTGGAGGCCTTGCCCGCCTTGTTGCCCAGCTTGACGCGCAGGATCTCTTCGGCCTTGTCCATGTTGCCGTCGGCCTCGGTCAGGGCCTTCTTGCACTCCATCATGGGGGCGTCGGTCTTGGCGCGCAGTTCGGCGACCATGCTTGCGGTGATTGCAGCCATTTCTTACCTCGTAACGTTCAATTCGGATCGGATGCGGTTGTGAAAAAGGGGCCCTTGAGCCCCTTCATGTGCCGAGCATGACGGCGCCAAAGGGGGTCAGGCGCGGGCGCCTTCTTCCACTTCGACGAATTCGTCGCTGCTGCCTTCGGCCACGGCCTTCACGATGTCATTGACGGCGTTGGCACGGCCCTCGAGGATGGCGTCGGCGATGCCGCGCGCGTACAGCGTGACGGCCTTGGAGGAGTCGTCGTTGCCCGGGATGACGTAGTCGATGCCCTCGGGCGAGTGGTTGGAGTCGACCACGCCGACCAGCGGAATGCCCAGCTTCTTGGCCTCGGCCACGGCGATCTTGTGGAAGCCCACGTCGATCACGAAGATGGCGTCGGGCAGGGTGTTCATATCCTGAATGCCGACGATGTCCTTCTCGAGCTTTTCCATCTCGCGGGCGAACATCAGTTGCTCTTTCTTGCTCATGGAATCGAGGCCAGCCTCTTGCTGGGCCTTCATGTCCTTCAGACGCTTGATCGAGGTCTTGACGGTCTTGAAGTTGGTCAGCATGCCG
>JBEGVR010000028.1:0-26135 GCA_041178265.1 Pseudomonadota bacterium
CCGCCAGGGCCCAGACCCAGGGCTGGTGGCCGAAGTACGGGCGCATCCGGCGCCAGGAACCGGGGCGAAACAGGAAGTGGCGCAACGCGGACTCCGGTCAGACTGCAGCGCGCGGAGCGCAGGAAGGTGCGGCCGGCCGATAATGCCCAGGTATGTAGGCATCGCCGCAAGGGCGGCATTGCCGCGGGGTGTGGGGAATGGCCTCGGTGACCGGCATACGAAGCTGCGAGTGTAATTTGAATCGCCTATCCTTCCGGGACGAGCACCCGGCCCACAATCCGGACCGGGCGGCTGGCGTTGCCGCCGCCAAGTACCATTCAGATCGCCCATGAATCGAGTGCCTACCCTGTTGTCCTCGCGTCGCCGTCTGCTCCTGGCCCCTGTGGGCCTGTTGCTGTCCGCCCCTGTGCTGTCCCAATTCCGCGTGGAGGTGGCGGGCGTGGGCCTGACCCAGCTGCCCGTCGTGGTGCCCGCCTTTCAGGGCGAAGGGGCCGCGCCGCAGAAGATTGCCGCCATCGTGTTGGCCGACCTCGAGCGCAGCGGCCAGTTCCGGAGCGTGGACGCCACGGGTGTGTCTCTCGACGAGGGCGCCCGGCCGGATGTCGCACCCTTGCGCCAGCGTGGCGCCGACGCCTTGTGCGCGGGCAGCATCACCCGACTGGCAGATGGCCGCTGGGACGTGCGCTTTCGCCTCTGGGACATCGTGCGCCTGCAGGACCTGGGCGGACAGAGCTACGCCGTGGTCGCGGGTGACCTGCGCCTGGCGGCCCACCGCATCGCTGACTTCATCTACGAAAAACTCACCGGCGAGCGTGGCATCTTCTCCACCCGCATCGCCTACGTCACCAAGGCAGCCGAACGCTACAACCTGTGGGTGGCCGACGCCGACGGCGAAAATGCGCAGTCGGCCCTGGCCAGCCCCGAACCGATCATCTCGCCGGCCTGGTCGGCTAACGGTACCCAGCTGGCCTATGTGTCCTTCGAGTCGCGCAAGCCGGTGGTCTATGTGCACGAGGTTGCCAGCGGTCGCCGGCGCCTGCTGGCCAATTTCCGTGGCTCCAACAGCGCACCGGCCTGGGCACCCGATGGCCGTTCCCTGGCTGTCACCTTGAGCCGTGCGGGGGGGTCGCAGCTTTACACCATCGACGCCAACGGCGGCGAGCCGCGGCGCCTGATCGAATCCGGCGGCATCGACACCGAGCCGGTCTTCGCACCCGACGGGCGCAGCGTCTATTTCGTGAGCGACCGCGGCGGCGCCCCGCAGATCTACCGGGTCGCCACCAGCGGGGGCAGCCCGGAACGTGTCACTTTCAACGGCAGTTACAACATCTCGCCCGCGCTCAGTCCCGATGGCCGGTGGCTGGCCTACATTTCGCGTATCGGCGGTGCGTTCAAGCTCCAGGTGATGGAGCTGTCCACCGGCACCGTGACCGGCATCACGGACACCACCGCCGACGAAAGCCCCAGCTTCGCCCCGAACAGCCGGCTCATCATGTACGCCACGCGCCAGGCAGGCCGTGAGGCGCTCATGACCAGCACCCTGGACGGCCGGATCAAGGCTCGACTGGCGGGACAGGGCGGTGACATCCGCGAGCCCGATTGGGGGCCCTTCCCCCGATGAAACCGCAACGCGCACGATTTTTAGAGGAGTCCTTCGAATGAAAAAGAAGATCTGGTGGGCCCTGGCCCTCGCCGCCGCCCTGGTGGGTTGCAGCAGCGTGAGCCTCAACGAAGGCCAGGTGCCCGTCGAGGACCGCGGCGCCAACCCTGTTGGCACGCAGGCCGAGCCGCGCGCTGCTGCCACGGCGGATCCCCGCGCAGGGGCCGAGAGCCGCGTCGCGGCGGTGTCTGCTGACACTGCCGCAGGTCAGGTGGCCGGACCGACCGGTGTGGCCCGGCTGGTCTATTTCGACTACGACAGCGTCGCCATCAAGCCCGAATTCCAGGGCCTGATCGAGGCCCATGCCCGCTACCTGCGCGCCAATCCCTCGCGCCGCATCGCCATCGAGGGGCACACCGACGAGCGCGGTGGTCGCGAGTACAACCTGGCCCTCGGCCAGCGCCGCTCCGAAGCCGTGCGCCGCGCGCTGGGCCTGCTGGGGGTCGCTGACAACCAGGTCGAGGCCGTGAGCTTTGGCAAGGAAAAACCGGCCACGACCGGCTCCGATGAAAGTGCATGGGCCAAGAACCGCCGCGCCGAAATCACTTACCGCTGATGAAACAACGTCTTTCCCACTGGATGGCTGCCCTCCTGGCTGTGGCGGCCCTGGGCGCGCCCCTGGGCGCCACCGCCAGCCTGTTCTCCGACGACGAGGCCCGCCTGGCGATTCGTGACCTGCGCCAGCGCGTCGAGACCCTGCGCCAGCAGGCCGAAACCCTGCGCCAGCAGGCCGAAACCCTGCGCCAGCAAACCGAGGCCCAGCGCCTGTTGATCGACAAGCAGGCCGAAGAACTCAAACGCGCCCTGGATGAGGGTGCCCTGGCCCGGCGCGGGGCGCTGGAGTTGCAGACGCAGATCGAAGCCTTGCGCAGCGAACTGGCCCGCCTGCGCGGTCAGGATGAACAGTTCGCGCGTGATCTCTCCGAGGTGCAACGCCGGCAGAAGGACATCTCCCAGGGGGTCGAGGAGCGCCTGCGCCGCTTCGAACCAGTCAAGGTCACGCTCGATGGGCGCGAGTTCATGGCCGAACCCGCCGAGCAGCGCGAATACGAAGCAGCCTTCGCCGTGTTCCGCAAGGGCGAGTTCCAGCCGGCCCAGGTCGCCTTCGCGGAGTTCCTGCGCCGCTATCCGCAATCCGGCTATGCCACTGCCGCCCTGTTCTGGCAGGCGAATGCGCAGTATGGGGTGCGTGAGTACCGCGGTGCCATTGCCAACTTTCGTGCTTTTCTGGCGCGGTCACCGGACGACCCCCGGGCGCCCGAGGCGGCCCTGGCCATCGCCAACTGCCAGATCGAGTTGAAGGAGACCGTCGCTGCGCGCAAGACCCTGGCCGACCTGGCCAAGGCCTACCCAGACTCCGAGGCGGCTGGCGCCGCGCGCGAGCGCCTGGCTCGCCTGCGCTGACACCGTGAGCGGTCTGGACGCACAGGCCGACCTGCAGCGCCGCTTCGGCGGGCTCGAGCGCCTGTACGGGGTCGTTGGTGCTGCGGCGATCCGCGGTTCACACGTGGCCGTGGTGGGCGTGGGTGGCGTGGGGTCCTGGGCGGCTGAAGCCCTGGCGCGCAGCGGGGTCGGCGAGATCACGCTGGTCGACCTGGACCATGTCGCCGAATCCAACATCAACCGGCAGATCCATGCGCTCACGGGCACCGTGGGCCAGGCCAAGGTGCAGGCCATGCGCGATAGGATCGCGCAGATCCACCCGCGTTGCACGGTGCACGGCATCGAGGAATTCGCGGACGCGGACAACTGGCCACACCTGCTGCCTGCAGGCGTGGATGCCGTGATCGACGCTTGCGATTCGGCGCAGGCCAAGGAAGCGATGGCTGCGTGGGCGCTGCGCACGCGCAGCCGCTTCATCAGCGTGGGGGCGGCGGGCGGCAAGCGCCTGGCGCACGCGGTGGACATCGACGACCTGTCACGCGCCACGCACGATCCCTTGCTCGCGCAATTGCGCTACCGCCTGCGCAAGTTCCATGGCGCGCCGCGCGAAGGCAAGTCCATCGGCGTGCCCTGCGTGTTCAGTCGTGAAGCGGTCGCGATGCCTGATGCCTCGTGCGAGCTGGAGGGCGCCGCAGAGGGTTCCCTCAACTGCCACGGGTATGGGTCGGTGGTGAGCGTGACGGCCACGTTCGGGCAGTGCGCCGCCGGCTGGGTGCTGGACCGCCTGGCTCGCGAAAACGGCTGGAAATAGGCTCTACTCATGGGCTGTTCTGCAGTGGAGACACAGCGGACGCGTTAAAAAAACGCAGGTGCCTTCAACAAGCACCCGTGGGACGTTAGCTCAGTTGGTAGAGCAGCGGACTTTTAATCCGTTGGTCGCAGGTTCGAATCCCGCACGTCCTACCAGAATCCCGAAAAACAACAGCCTTTGCGGGCTGTTGTTTTTTTTTGGTTGTCGTGGCCCGCGGCTGAATCCTGCCTTATTGCCTATTTTTTAGGCATCGGCCGCAAACCCAGGCGCGGCGCGGGTCTTGGCGGTTGTCCAGCGACCTGTCCACAGCCTAGACCACAGGTGCGCTGGACAACTGAGGAGGCCTGGCAGCTTGTGGCCGGCCTGCTTCAGGGCAGGTCGACGACCTCGGTGTAATAAGGAAGGTGGCAGGGCCAGCGCAGTTCGCGCTCGATTCGCCGGCGCAGCGCATCGGCGGCAGCAGGTTCGCCATGGGTGATGAAAGTGCACCGTGGCGCCCGCGCCAGGCCGCCGAGCCATCGCAGGATTTCATCTGCATCGGCATGGGCCGACAGGTGATCGAGCTGGGTCACCTCGGCGCGCACCGGGACATCCTGGCCGAAGATGCGCAGGGTCTTTGCGCCGGCGGCAAGCGCCGCACCGCGCGTGCCGCCCGCCTGGAAGCCGGCCAGCACGATGGTATTGCGGTGGTCCGGCGCGAAGGCCTGCAGGTGATGCACCACGCGCCCGCCGGTGGCCATGCCGCTTGCGGCGATGATGACCATCGGGCCCTTGCGCGCATTGAGCAGGCGCGATTCGTCGGGCGTCTGCACCACTTGCACGCCGGCCACCACCTCGCGCGCCTCAGCCGCCGACAGCCGCAGCTGCTCGGTGTGACGCAGGTAGACCTCGGTGGCGCTGGCGGCCATGGGGCTATTGAGGTAGACGGGCAGGTTGTGGATCTGTCCGCGGGCCTTGAGCTGGTGGAGGGCATACATCAGTGCCTGGGCGCGTCCCACCGCAAAGGCGGGGATCACCACCACGCCGCCGCGAGCTGCAGTGCGGTTGATGACGTCGGCCAGGGTTGCCAGGGGGTCTGTGTCCACATGGGACCGGTCCCCGTAGGTGGATTCAACGACCAGGTAATCGGCGGCGTCGGGCGTCAGCGGCGGCTGCATCAGCAGGTCGTGGGGGCGGCCGATATCACCGGAGAACAGCACCGAGCGCTGTCCGTCGTCCAGGCGCACGAAAGCCGACCCCGGCATGTGGCCCGAGTGCCAGAAGCGACCCTGCAGGCCACCCGGTGCATCCCAGGGCCCCTCGCCGCGTACCGGCTTGAACAGACGCAGGCAGTCCACCGCATCCTGCCGGGTGTAAAGCGGCAGCGCCGGGTGATGTTTGCTGGTGCCGTGGCGGTTGTTGTAGTCGGCCTCTTCTTCCAGCAGGTGGCCACAATCGGGCAGCAGGATCCGGCACAACTCGTAGGTGGCGGGCGTGCACTGGACAGGCCCGCGAAATCCCTGGCGTGCCAACAAGGGCAGGTAGCCGCTGTGGTCGATGTGGGCGTGCGTGAGGACCACCGCATCGATGCTGTTGGCGGGGACCGGCAGGCGCTCCCAATTGCGAAGGCGCAGCTGCTTGTAGCCCTGGAACAGCCCGCAGTCCACGAGGACGCGTGACCCCGCCGATTCAAGCAGGTACTTGGAGCCGGTGACGGTGTCGGTCGCGCCCAGGAATTGAAGCTTCATGGCCCGAATCTAGTCCGAAGCGAGGGATCCCGCTTGATGTGTGTCATTCAAGCGCCGACCCGCGAAGGCGTCCCACCGGGGCGTGCTTCAGGCGGCCGCGGCCAGGGCCTCGATCCGAGCGGACAGATCGAGCCAGAGTTCCTCCAGGGCCTGGAGCTCTTCGCCCAGGGCCTTGAGCTGGCGGCCCGCGTCGGCGATCTGCGCCGGGTTGGGGTAATTTGAGAGTTGTGCCTCCAGCCCGGTGCGTTCCTGCTGCAGGTCCGCCATGCGCTGCTCGGTCTTTTCGAGGTCACGCTGCAAGGGCCGCAACTGGGAGGCCGCCACGGACCGCCCGCTGCCCGGGCTTGCGCAGGGCGGGGCGGGGCGCGCCTCCAGGGCTTGGGTCGTCGCACGCGCTTCCTCGCGCAGGCGACGCGATTCGTCCAGCAGGTACTGCTGGTAGTCGTCGAGATCACCGTCGAAGGGACGGATTTCGCCGCGGCCCACCAGCCAGAATTCATCGCAGACGGCCCGCAGCAGGGCGCGGTCGTGGCTCACGAGCATCACCGTGCCTTCGAACTCGTTGAGGGCCATTGAAAGCGCCTCGCGCGTGGCCAAGTCCAGGTGGTTGGTGGGTTCGTCCATCAGCAGCAGGTTGGGGCGCTGCCAGACCATCATGGCGAGTACCAGGCGTGCCTTCTCGCCGCCGCTCATGGTGCCCACCGCCTGGTTCACCATGTCGCCGGAGAAATTGAAGGTGCCCAGGAAGTTGCGCAGTTCCTGCTCGCGGGCCTGGGGGCCGACGTCGCGGGCCAGGCGGATCATGTGTTCCAGCGGGTTCGAATCGGGCTGCAGCACGTCCAGTTCCTGCTGCGCGAAGTAGCCGATGTTCAGACCCTTGCCCTCGGTGAGGGTGCCGCCCAGCGGCGGGATGTCGTGGGCAATGGTCTTGACCAGCGTGGACTTGCCCTGGCCGTTGGCACCCAGGATGCCGATACGCTGGCCCGCCAGCACCGAGCGATTGACGCCGCGCAGGATGGTGCGACCCCCGCCCTCCTGGAGGCGGTAGCCGAATTCGCCCGCACTGATCGCCAGCATCGGATTGGGCAGGTTGGCCGGTTCCTTGAACTCGAAGGTGAAGTCGGCGTCGGCCAGCACCGGGGCCACCTTCTCCATGCGCTCCAGCGCCTTGACGCGACTTTGCGCCTGCTTGGCCTTGCTGGCCTTGGCCTTGAACCGGTCGATGAACTTCTGCAGGTGGGCGATCTTTTCCTGCTGGCGCGAGAAGGCCGATTGCTGCTGCTCCAGTTGCAGCACGCGCATGGATTCGAAGGCGCTGTAGTTGCCGCCGTACCGTGTCAGGCGCTGGTTCTCGATGTGCAAGGTGACATCGGTCACGGCATCGAGGAATTCGCGGTCATGGCTGATCACGATCAGGGTGCCGGCATAGCGTTGCAGCCAGGACTCCAGCCACACCAGCGCGTCCAGGTCCAGGTGATTGGTGGGTTCGTCCAGCAGCAGCAGGTCGGAGGGGCACATGAGGGCCCGCGCCAATTGCAGGCGCATCCGCCAGCCGCCGGAAAAGCTGTTGACGGGGAGATCGAGTTCGTCGACGCGAAAGCCCAGGCCCAGGATCAGGGCCTGCGCACGCGGCACCGCGTCATGTTCACCGGCATCGTGCAGGTCGGCGTGGGCCTGGGCGATGGCCATGCCGGCCTCGGCGTCGTCGGGGTCGGCTTCGAGCTGCGCCTCGGCCTGGGCCAGTTGCGCGCGGACGGCCATCAGGCGGGTATCGCCAGCCAGCACGAACTCCGTAGCCGGCTCCTCGGTCTCGGGCATGTGCTGGGCGACCTGGGCCATCTGCCAGTGCGCCGGCATGGAAAAATCACCGCCGTCTTCGTGCAGGCTGCCGTTGAGGAGGGCGAAGAGGGTGGACTTGCCCGCGCCGTTGCGTCCGACCAGGCCCACCTTCTCGCCGGGATTGAGGGTGACCGAGACCTTGTCCAGGAGGACCTTGGCCCCGCGGCGCAGGATGACGTCGCGCAGCTGGATCATGGAATGTCGCCCCCACGTCCGCCCACTGCGTGTGGCTTCCTGCCCCCTGAGGGGGCCCTCGCGCCTTGGGGCGGCCCGGCGGCGCTCATGTCGCCCCCATGCACCAGCGCCTCGCGCGTGAGCAGCAGCACCTGGTCCTCGCCCGCACTGGTGTCCAGCCACACGGCTTCGAGGCGGGGGAAGGCGGCCTCGAAGTGCGCGCGTTCGTTGCCGATCTCCAGCACCAGCACGGCGCGCTCAGTCATGCGCGAGGGCGCGTCGCGCAAGAGAGGCCGGATGAAGTCCATGCCGTCGGCGCCGCCGGCCAGGGCCAGCGGGGGTTCGGCGCGGTATTCGGCGGGCAGCGTGGCCATGCTGGCGGTATTCACGTAGGGCGGATTGCACACGATGAGGTCATACGGACCGGTCACGGCGGCCAGGCCGTCGGAGATGTGCAGCTGGACGCGGTCCTGCACCTGGTGGCGTGCCACGTTGATGCGGGCCACCTCCAGCGCCTCGGGCGAGAGGTCAACCCCGTCTACCCGCACCTCGGGCCAGGCCAGGGCCGCGATCACGGCCAGGCTGCCATTGCCGGTGCACAGGTCCAGCACACGTCGCGTATGCGCCCCCAGCCAGGGGTCGATGCTGCCGTCGACCAGCAATTCGGCGATGAAGGAGCGCGGGATGATGGCGCGTTCGTCGATGTAGAAGGACAAGCCCTGCAGCCAGGCTTCGCGCGTGAGGTAGGCGGCAGGTTGGCGCGTGACGATGCGCTGCGCGATGAGGTCGTCGACCGCACGGGCCTCTTCAGGTGTGACCGCCCGTGCGGCCACGCCATCGAGGTCGTCCAGCGGCAGGCCCAGTCGCCACAGCACCAGCCAGGCGGCTTCGTCGTGGGAGTTGGTGGTGCCGTGGCCGAAGGCCACGCCGGCGTCGGTGAGCTGGTGCGCGCCCGACGCGATCAGGTCCAGGACATGCATGCTCACCCCAGGGCGTCGAGCCGTTCGAGGGTGCGGCGGTAGATGTTCTTCAGCGGCTCGATGTCGGCCACCGTCACGTGTTCGTCGATCTTGTGGATGCTGGCGTTGACCGGGCCGAACTCGATCACCTGCGGGCAGATGCGCGAGATGAAGCGCCCGTCGCTGGTGCCCCCGGTGGTGGACAGCTCGGTCTTGACGCCGGTTTCGGACAGGATGGCCTGGCTGATCGCATCCACCAGCTCGCCCGGCGCGGTGATGAATGGCTGCCCGCCCACTGTCCACGTGAGGTGGTATTCCAGTTCGAAGCGGGCCAGGATGTCGGCCACCTGCTGCTGCAGACCCTCGGCGGTGCATTCGGTGGAAAAGCGGAAATTGAAGTCGACCACCACCTCGCCCGGGATCACGTTGCCGGCACCGGTGCCACCATGGATGTTGCTGATCTGGAAACTGGTGGGCGGGAAGAACGCATTGCCCTGGTCCCACTCGGTAGCCAAGAGGCGCTCCAGCGCCGGCAGGGCCTGGTGGATCGGATTGCGCGCCAGCTGCGGGTAGGCGATGTGCCCCTGCACGCCCTTGATCGTGAGCCTGCCCGTGAGGCTGCCGCGGCGGCCGTTCTTGATCATATCGCCCAGGCGCTCCACGGACGTGGGTTCGCCCACGATGCACCAGTCCAGGCGCTCGCCGCGGGCCTTGAGGGCCTCGCAGACCACGACGGTGCCGTCGACGCTCGGGCCTTCTTCATCGCTGGTGACCAGCATCGCGATGGAGATGGCCGGCGTGGGCGTGCCGGCCAGGAATTCCTCGACGGCCACGGTGAAGGCGGCGATGGAGGTCTTCATGTCGGCCGCGCCGCGCCCATAGAGCTTGCCCTGGTGGTGATGCGGCACGAAAGGGTTGCTGTGCCACTGGTCGACCGGCCCTGTGGGCACCACGTCGGTGTGGCCGGCAAAGACCACGGTGCGCCCGCCGGTGCCGGCGCGCTTGGCCCAGAGGTTGGTGACGCGAAAGGTCTCGGGGCCGCTGGCCAGGGTCTCGCAGGCAAAACCCAGGGGCGCCAGGCGCGCCGCCAGCACCTGCTGGCAGCCGGCGTCATCGGGCGTGATCGAACGTCGCGCGATCAGCTGCTCGACGAGGTGGACGGTGGCGTTCATGCGGACCCGGGAAGCGGCAAGGACGAGGGTGGGGCGGTCAATCGCGAAGCAGGTCGTTCAGGCTGGTCTTGGCGCGCGTCTGCGCGTCGACCCGCTTGACGATGATGGCGGCATACAGGCTGTACTTGCCGCCGTCCTTGGGCAGGCTGCCGGAGATGACGACCGATCCGGCAGGGATGCGGCCGTAGCTCACCTGGCCGGTGGCCCGGTCGTAGATGGGGGTGCTCTGGCCGATGTACACGCCCATGGAGATCACCGAGTTCTCCTCGACGATCACGCCTTCGACCACCTCGGAGCGCGCGCCGATGAAGCAGTTGTCCTCGATGATGGTGGGATTGGCCTGCAGCGGTTCGAGCACGCCGCCCAGGCCCACGCCGCCCGAAAGGTGCACGTTCTTGCCCACTTGCGCGCACGAGCCCACGGTGGCCCAGGTGTCGACCATGGTGCCTTCGTCGACGTAGGCGCCGATGTTCACGAACGAGGGCATCAGGATGGCCCCCTTGGCGACGAAGCTGCCGCGGCGCGCCACGGCTGGCGGCACCACGCGCACTCCGGTGGCGGCCATATCCTCCGGCGAGAGGTGGGCGAACTTGGTGGGCACCTTGTCGTAGAAGCCCAGGTCGCCGGCCTTCATGATCGCGTTGTCCTTCAGGCGGAAAGACAGCAGCACGGCTTTCTTGATCCACTGGTGCACCGTCCATTGGCCCACGCCCTGGCGGGTGGCCACGCGCAGCGCGCCTTTGTTCAACTGGGCGATGACGTGATCGACGGCCTCGGTCACTTCCTTGGGGGCAGCCTTGGGGGAGAGGCTGGCGCGGTTCTCCCACGCGGCGTCGATGATCTGCTGGAGCTGTTGGGTCATGAGGTGCTTTTTCTGGATTGAACGAACTGGACGATGCGTTGGGCGGCCTCGAGGCATTCGGCGGTATCGGCCACCAGGGCCATGCGGATGCGCCCCGCACCGGGGTTATGGCCCTGGCTGTCACGGGCGAGGTAGCTGCCCGGAAGGACGGTGACATTGTATTGAGCGAGCAAATCCCTTGCGAAGGACTCGTCGTCGCCCTGCACGTCGGCCCAGAGGTAGAAGCCGGCGTCGGGCAGGCGCACGTCGAGCACCTGTGCCAGCATGGGCGTGACCTGCGCGAACTTCTGGCGGTACATCGCGCGGTTGTCCACCACATGCGTCTCGTCGTCCCAGGCGGCGACGCTGGCCGCCTGTACCACCGGGCTCATGGCGCTGCCATGGTAGGTGCGATACAGCAGGAACTGCTTGAGGATGGACGCGTCGCCCGCGACGAAACCCGAGCGCAGGCCCGGCACGTTGCTGCGCTTGGACAGGCTGGTGAAGGCCACCAGGCGCTTGAAATCATTGCGGCCCAGGCGGGCTGCGGCTTCCAGGCCACCCAGGGGTGGCTCGTCACGGAAGTAGATCTCGCTGTAGCACTCGTCCGAGGCGATGGTGAAGCCGTAGCGGTCGGACAGGGCGAAGATCTTTTCCCACTCGGCCAGCTGCATCACCGCACCGGTCGGATTGCCCGGCGAGCACACGAAGACCAGCTGCGTGCGGGCCCAGACCGCGGGCGGCACGCGGTCCCAGTCGACCGCGAAGTTGCGGGCGGGGTCGCTTGGTGCGTACCAGGGCGCGGCCCCCGAAAGCAGGGCCGCGCCCTCGTAGATTTGATAGAAAGGGTTGGGGCAGACCACCACCGCGTCCCCGGTCGTGTTCGGCGTCGGATCGATCACCGCCTGCGCGAAAGCGAACAGGGCCTCGCGCGAGCCGTTCACGGGCAGCACCTGGGTGGCCGGGTCGACAGACAGGCCGTAACGGCGCTGCAGCCAGCCCGCGCAGGCCTGGCGCAGGCGCGGCTCGCCGCCGGTGGCCGGATAGACCGACAGGCCCGACAGCGATTCCATCATCGACGTCTGGATGAAGGCAGGTGTCGGGTGGCGGGGTTCGCCGATGCCCAGGCTGATCGGGCGAAGCGCCGGATTGGGCGTGACACCCGCAAACAGGGACCGCAGCCGCTCGAACGGATAGGGTTGCAGCCTGGCCAGGAGAGGGTTCATGCCCCCGATTATCGGGGTCGGGCCGAGCCCTCAGTCGGAGATCGGGAAGCGCTCCACGGCCCTGGGTTCGTCCCCCAGCGCGTCGCGCAGGGCCTGCCCGGTCTCGGGCGGCAGCAGGGGCCGCACCACGCGCACGCCGGTGTCGGCGCGCAGGACGGTCTGGCGCATGGGCCACTCCAGGACCGAGCCGTCGCTCAGGGGCAGCACCTGTTTCGCGTGGGGATCTCGCTGGCTGACCGACAGCATCTCGCCCAGGTCCACCAGCCGGAAGGCTGCCTGGTACAGGTCCGGTTGGGCCAGGGTATCCCGGCGCCGCTGCGCGTTGTAGGCCTGGAAATCAGCCGTCTCGAACTGCGAGGGCAAGCGCATGCCTCGTGTCGCCAAGGCCCAGTGGGCGAAGGCCATGACCGCGGGGTTCAATTGCCGGTCGTTGCCGTCCAGGAGCAGGCCGATGGTGCGGCCTTCGCGCTCGAACGTGGCCAGGAGCACCGCGGCGTGGAAATGGTCATAGAGATCACCGCCCTGACCGGGTGCCAGCGTGTGGCGCGTCTCCAGCTGCAGGGGGCCGTGCAGCGCCTGGGTGCGTTGCACCCGCTCAAGGTCCAGGTTGGCGCCGGGCGCGCGCGCGGGAATCGGCACCAGGGAGGAGGCCGGACCCGAGTGCTCCCGCGCCAGCAGGCCCTGGGTGACCAGCCGCTGCGTGACGGTCTGTGTCATTTGATCGCTGTTCTCGAGGCAACTGGCGAAGGACTGGAACCGGAAACTGCTGATGGCGGCCGCGCCCAGGGGTGTGGGCCGCAGGATGTCCAGCACGCGCTGGCTGATGTAGGGGCGACGGTCGGGGTGACGGGTGTGGGACTTTGCGGCGAGTGGTCGAGAATGCGCTGCGCCCGCGAGGCGGGCGGCCGGGTTGGCCATCATGGGGGGTGGGCTCCGAATGAATGCCGGCCGCGGGATGCGGACGGCTTTCGCAGTAGTGCCTTTGGATTAGGCTTGGTTCCCGTTGAAGGTCACTGCCACTGCGCAAGGCCGATCTGGGGCGCAAGTTATCATCCCCGCTTCCTTCCAGAGTCAGTTCCACGGGCAGCGGTCGTGCGTCTCACATCCATCAAGCTTTCCGGTTTCAAGTCGTTCGCCGAACCCACCATCTTCATGCTGCCCGGGCAGTTGGTGGGCGTGGTCGGCCCCAACGGGTGCGGCAAGTCCAACATCATCGACGCGGTGCGCTGGGTCCTGGGCGAATCGCGCGCTTCCGAACTGCGCGGCGAGTCCATGAAGGACGTGATCTTCAACGGCACGACCACCCGCAAGCCGTCCTCCCGCTCCTCGGTCGAACTGGTGTTCGACAACGCCGACCATCGCGCCGGCGGCCAGTGGTCGCAGTTCACCGAGATCGCGGTCAAGCGCGTGCTCACGCGCGACGGCACCAGCAGCTACTACATCAACAACCAGCCGGTGCGCCGGCGCGACGTGCAGGACGTGTTCCTGGGCACCGGCCTGGGCCCGCGTGCGTACGCCATCATCGGCCAGGGCACGATCAGCCGCATCATCGAATCCAAGCCCGAGGAGCTTCGCCTGTTCCTGGAGGAGGCGGCGGGCGTGTCCAAGTACAAGGAACGCCGCCGCGAGACCGAGAACCGCCTGTCCGACACCCGCGAGAACCTGACCCGGGTGGAGGACATCCTGCGCGAGCTCAATGCCAACCTCGAGAAGCTCGAAAGGCAGGCCGAGGTGGCCGCGCGCTACAACGCCTTGCAGGCCGACGCCACCCTCAAGCAGCACCAGCTGTGGTTCTTGAAGCGCGCCGAGAGCGAGACCGACCAGGTGCGCCTGAAGCAGGACGCCGACAAGGCGGTCAACGAACTGGAATCGCGCGTGGCCGACCTGCGCCATGTCGAGAGCGAACTGGAGACCATCCGCCAGGCGCACTACGCTGCCGGCGACCAGGTGAACCACGCCCAGGGCGCGCTTTACGAAGCCAGCGCCGAGGTTGGCCGCCTGGAGGCCGAGATCCGGTTCGTGGTCGAGGGGCGCCAGCGCGTCGAGCAGCGCCTGGGCCAGCTGAAGGAGCAACTCGCGCAGTGGGCGGCGCGGCGCGACGATGCGTCGGCGGAAATCGAAAGCCTGTCCGGCCAGGGGGTCCAGGCCGAGGAGCAGGCCATGCTCCTGGTCGCCCAGGTCGAGGAGCAGGCCGCGCGCCTGCCCGAACTGGAAGAAGCGCTGCGCCAGGCGCAGGCTCGCGCGGGCGAGCAGCGTGGCAGCGTGTCCCAGGTGCAGCAGCAGATCCAGGTGCTGGCCGCCGACCAGCGCAACATCGAAGAACAATCGGGCCAGTTGAACCTGCGCCGCGAGCGGCTGGTGGCGGACCGCAGCGCCCTGGCCGCGCCCGACGAGACGCGCCTGTCCAACCTGCAGCAGCAGTTGGCGGCCGCCCAGGAGGCGGCCACCACCGCCGATGCCCGCCTGCTCGAGCTGCAGGAGCAGGTGCCCCAGCTCGATGAAGGCCGACGCGCCAAGCAGCAGGCGGTCAACGAACAGACCGCACGCCAGGCCGACCTGTCCGCGCGCCTCGAAGCCCTGAAGGCGCTGCAAGAGAAAGTGCGCACCGACGGCAAGCTGCGACCCTGGTTGGCCAAGCATGGCCTGGACGGCCTGCAGGGCCTGTGGAGCCGCATCCACATTGAAGCTGGCTGGGAGAACGCCCTGGAGTCGGCGCTGCGCGAGCGCCTGTCCTCGCTGGAGATCTCGCGCCTGGAGATGGTGCGCGCCTTCGCCACGGACGCCCCCCCCGCCAAGCTGTCTTTCTACAGCCCGCCCCCGGCGGGTGCACCCGAGGCGGCCAGCGTGCTGCCGCGCCTGTCGGACCTGCTGCGCCTAAACGACGCTGGCCAGAAGGCCCTGCTTGCGACCTGGTTGCATGGCTGCCTCACTGCCGCCACCTTCGATGACGCCCTGGCCGCGCGCGACAAGCTGCGGCCCGGCGAGGTGATCTACACCCCGCAGGGCCACGCTGTCACCGCGCACAGCGTGAGTTTCTACGCGCAGGACTCCGAGCAGGCCGGCCTGCTGGCCCGTCAGCAGGAAATCGAGAGCCTGGAAAAGCAGTTGCGCGCCCAGGCCCTGATCGCCGAAGAGGCCCGCTCCGCGCTGGTGCGCGCCGAGGCCGCCTACACCGACGCCTCGCAGCGCCTGGTGTCCGTGCGCCGCGAGGCCTCCGAGACCCAGGCCCGCGCCCACGAGCTCCAGGTGGAGACCCTGCGCCTGGCGCAACTGGCCGAGCAGACCCATGCCCGCACCGAGCAGATCGCCGGCGACATGGCCGAGGTCGATGCACAGCTCGAGGACTTGCAGTCGAGGCGCGTCACCGCCGAGGCGCGCTTCGAGGAACTGGACATGCAGCTGGCCGACACGCAGGAGCGTCACGCCCAGCTCGATGAACGCGTGCTCGAAGCCGAGCGCAAGCTGTCCGAGTTGCGCGAACAACAGCGCACCCTGGAGCGCCAGGCCCAGGAGGCGCAGTTCGCCCAGCGTGCCCTGCAAGCGCGTCGCGCCGAGTTGCAGCGTGCCATCGAAACCGCAGGCCAGCAGGCCGCCGCGCTGACCGAGGAGGAAGGCCGTGCCCGCGAGGAGCTGTCCCGCCTGAGCGATGCCGCGGCCCAGGCCGGCCTGCAGGATGCCCTGGCCCTGAAGTCGGAGCGCGAAGCTGCCCTGGGCGCCAAGCGCAGCGAATACGACGACCTCACGAACAAGCTGCGCGCCAGCGACGAGCGGCGCCTGTCCTTCGAGCGCGAACTCGAACCGCTGCGTCAGCGCATCACCGAGCTGCAGCTCAAGGAGCAGGCTTCGCGCCTGGGCCTGGAGCAATACACCCAGTTGCTGGCTGATGCCCAGGCCGACCTGGAGTTGGTCGCCCAGAGCATCCGGACCGGCAATGTGCGCCTCACCGGCCTGCAAGGTGAGATTGACCGGCTGCACCGCGAGATCAACACGCTGGGCGCCGTCAACCTGGCGGCCCTTGAAGAACTGGCCTCCGCCCGCGAACGCAAGCAGTTCCTGGACGCCCAGTCGGCCGACCTGAACGAGGCCATCTCCACCCTGGAAGACGCGATTCGCAAGATCGACGGCGAGACCCGCGAGCTCCTGGGCGGCACCTTCACGGCGGTCAACGAGCACTTCGGCCGCATGTTCCCCGAGCTGTTTGGCGGCGGCAACGCCAGGCTGGTCATGACCGGCGAGGAAATCCTGGACGCTGGCGTGCAGGTGATGGCCCAGCCCCCGGGCAAGAAGAACCAGACCATCCACCTGCTGTCCGGCGGCGAAAAGGCCCTGACCGCCATCGCGCTGGTGTTTGCCATCTTCCAGCTCAATCCCGCGCCCTTCTGCCTGCTGGACGAGGTCGACGCGCCGCTGGACGACGCCAACACCGAGCGCTACACCAAGCTGGTCACTGCCATGAGCCGTGGTACGCAGTTCCTGTTCATCTCCCACAACAAGATCGCGATGGAAATGGCCGAACAGCTCATTGGCGTGACCATGCAGGAGCAGGGCGTCTCGCGCATCGTGGCCGTGGACATGGAGTCCGCCGTCTCGATGGCCGAAGCCTGAGCGCCGACGGTCCGCCATGAGCAGCTTGACCGTCGGCCTGGCGATCCTGGGCGGCACCACCCTGGCCGCCCTGGTGGCCTGGAGCGCCTGGACGAACCGTCGCCATACCCCGCGCCAGCCCGAGGAGGACGGCTTGCCGAAGGAGACTGCGCAGCCCGTCACGCGCCTGGATGCCGATCCCGAGCAGACGCAATCGCTGCAGGATCCGCAGGACGAGGCCGTCGCGGTGATCCAGGATGCACCGCTGGGACCGGTGCCCGTGCCCGAGCGCAAGCCGCCACTGGATGCCCTGGTCGATTCGATCGCGTCGATCGCGCTGGACGGTCTGCTTGTCTCGGGCGATGCCGCTTTGGCGTCCTTGCCGCCCACGCGTCGTGTGGGCAGCAAGCCCTTCGCCGTCGAGGGGCTCAATGAGGTGACCGGCCAGTGGGAGATACCGCAGGCCGGCCAGCGCTATGGCGCCTTCCAGGCTGGCGTGCAATTGGCCAACCGCTCCGGCGCCCTCAATGAGATCGAGTTCTCCGAATTCGTGGTCAAGGCCCAGGCCTTCGCCGACGCCATCGGCGGCACCCCCGATTTTCCCGAAATGCGTGACGAGGTCGCCCGGGCCCGTGAACTGGACCAGTTCGCCAGCGCCCGCGACGCGCAATTGAGCCTCACCCTGCGCGCCCGTCTTGTCGCCTGGAGCCCGGGTTACCTGCACCAGCATGCGTCCCGCCTGGGGTTCGTCGCGGGCGCGCTGCCCGGTCGCCTGGTGCTGCCGGCCAGCACCGCGGGTGCGCTGCCGATCATGAGCCTGTCCTTCGATACCCAGGCGGCCCTGGCCGACGACCCCACCCAGGCGGCGCTGCTGGAATTCACCCTGACCATCGACGTGCCCCAGGTGCCGCGCGAGGAGCGTCCCTTCGAGCGCATGCGCGAGGCCGCCGCGGTGCTGGCCCGGTCCATGGACGGCATCATCAGCGACGACCGTGGCCAGCCGATACGCGACGAGGTGCTCGATGCAATAAGCGCCGAACTCACCGCCCGCTACGACAGCCTGGATGCCCGCGAACTGTCGGCAGGTTCGCTGCTGGCGCGCCGTCTTTTCAGCTGACCGTGGCCATGACCGTGCCCCCGACCGTGCGCGAGAGGGTCGCAGCCCTGCGCGAACGGCTGCACCATCATGCCCACTGCTATTACGTGCAGGACGCGCCGGAGATTCCCGACGCCGAATACGACCGCCTGTTCCAGGAGCTGCAGGCCCTGGAGGCGCAGCACCCCGAGTTACTCACCCCCGACTCCCCGACGCAGCGCGTGGGCGGCAAGCTGCTCGAGGGCTTTGCCAAGGTGCGCCACACGGTGCCCATGCTGTCCATCCGCACCGAGACCGACATCGAGGCCAGCGGGGCGCTCAATTTCGACGCCCGCGTGCGCCGCGAGTTGGACCTGGCCCCGGAGGCACCGCCCGTCGAGTACGTGGCCGAACTGAAGTTCGACGGGCTGGCGATCAACCTGCGCTATGAGGCGGGCTGCCTGGTGCAGGCCGCTACCCGGGGTGACGGCGAGGTGGGCGAGGACGTCACCCAGAACATCCGCACCATCGGGCAGATTCCCCTGCGACTGCCGGCCGATGCCCCTGCCTTGCTGGAGGTGCGCGGCGAGGTCTACATGCGGCGCGACGACTTCGAGCGCCTGAACGAATCGCAGCGTGCCCGCATCGCGCAAGGTGAGAGAAACGAAAAGACCTTCGTCAATCCGCGCAATGCTGCTGCCGGCGCGGTGCGCCAGCTCGATCCCGCCATTGCGCGCCAGCGCCCCTTGTCGTTCTATGCCTATGGCTGGGGCGACATCCAGGGCGGACCGGTCTTCGAGTCCCATTACCAAATGCTGCAGGCCTTCAAGGCCTGGGGCTTGCCGGTATCCGATCGTGTCCTGCTGGCGCGGGGCGGTGAGGAACTGGTCGCCTACCACCAGGCGGTGGGGCAGGTTCGCGACCAGTTGCCCTTCGACATCGACGGGGTGGTCTACAAGGTCGATTCACTCGCCCTGCAACGCCAACTTGGGTTTGTCACCCGCGAGCCGCGCTGGGCGGTGGCCCACAAGTTCCCCGCCCAGGAGCAGGTCACGATGGTGCAGTCCATCGACGTGTTCGTCGGCCGCACGGGCAAGCTCACCCCGGTGGCCCGCCTGAAGCCGGTGTTCGTGGGAGGCGTCACCGTCACCAACGCCACGCTGCACAACGAAGACGAGGCCCGGCGCAAGGACGTGCGGGTTGGCGACCAGGTGATCGTGCGTCGCGCGGGTGACGTCATCCCCGAGGTGGTGGCTGTCGTGCCGGGCACCCGCGCGCACGACGCGCCGGCCTTCACCATGCCCCGCGTCTGCCCGGTGTGCGGCAGCGAGGCGGTGCGGGAGGAGGGCGAGGCCGACTACCGCTGCAGCGGCGGGCTGTTCTGCGCCGCTCAACGCAAGCAGGCCCTCCTGCACTTCGCGCAGCGCCGCGCGATGGACATCGAAGGCCTGGGCGAGAAACTGGTTGACCAGGTGGTGGACGCCGACATCATCCGCACCCTGCCTGACCTGTACCGCCTGGGTCTTTCACACCTGGTCACGCTGGAGCGCATGGGCGAGAAGTCCGCGCAGAATCTGCTGACCGGCCTGGAGCAGTCGAAGTCGACGACGCTGCCCCGATTCCTCTTTGCACTGGGCATCCGCCATGTCGGCGAGGCCACGGCCCGTGACCTGGCCCGCCATTTCGGGACGCTCGACGCGGTCATGGCCGCCAACGTCGACCAGCTGCTGCAGGTGCCCGACGTCGGCCCGGTAGTGGCCGAGAGCTTGCACACGTTTTTCATGCAAGCGCACAACCGCGAGGTGGTCGAACAGCTGCGCGCCTGCGGCGTGCATTGGCCTGAGGGCGAGCCGTCGCCATCGGCCAACCTTCCCCTGGCGGGCAAGACCGTGGTCCTGACCGGCACCATGCCCACCCTCAGCCGCGATGAAGCCAAGGCCCTGCTCGAAGCCGCAGGCGCCAAGGTCGCCGGTTCGGTGAGCAAGAAGACGCACTACGTCATTGCGGGCGCGGAAGCTGGCAGCAAGCTGGACAAGGCGCGCGAGCTGGGCGTACCGGTGCTTGACGAGGTCGGCCTACGGTCCTTGCTGGAGGGACCGACGGCCCTGTAGGACAGCATCCATTTTTGTTTCAAAGTCCCCCGCGCGGTTGGATGACTCTTCAGAATTCGAGCCTCATCCATGTCCAACCACACCACCAGGGAGAAACAAAATGGACCAAAAGACCCTCATCAAATCCACGGGCGCGAAGGCGGACGGCGCCCATGTGGCCAGTCCTGCCGAAGCTGCCAATGCGGCGGCCATCGCGGCGGCGGACGCCCTGATCGCCCCACCGGCGCGGGCCAAGCGCGGCTTCGCAGTGCTCAGCCCTGAAAAGAAGCGCGAGATCGCGAGCATGGGCGGAAAGGCCGCCCACGAGCACGGTCGCGCGCATCGCTTCACCAGTGAAGAAGCCCGTGCGGCCGGCAAGCGCCGTCACCAATTGCGGATGATCGCGGCGGCCCAGGCGGCCGCCGCGCAGGCCGCCTCAGCCCAGGCGACTGCAGGTCAGAACAACACGTCCACCTGATACGCCGGCTCTGAACGCCCCGCGAGGATCCTGTGCATCAGGATCCTCGCGGGGCGTTTTCATGGGGGGCCCAAGAAGACTCTTGGCAAGCCGGCTTTCAGCCCACCAGCTCACGCGCCAGGCGCGTGTACAGGGGAATCCCCACCAGCAGGTTGAACGGGAAGGTGATGGCCAGGGCCGCCGTGATCGCCAGCGCACTGTCCGCCTCGGCCACGGCGATGCGCATCGCGGTCGGGGCTGCGATGTAACTGGCACTCGCAGCCAGGGTGGCCATCACGGCCACGCCGCCGGCTGACAATCCCAACATCATGCCCACCGCCCCCCCCAGCAGCGACAGGCCCAAGGGCGCGAGGACGGCGAAGCCCACCAGGCGCATGCCGTAGCGGCGGATACCGGGCAGGCGGTCACCGACCACCAGGCCCAACTCCAGCAGGAAAAGGGCCAGCACGCCCTTGAAGGGGTCGACGAACACGGCCTTCATCGCGCCCACCCCGAGGTCGCCGGCGACGGCGCCGATCATCAGGCCGCCCACCAGCAGCAGCACCGACTTGCCCAGGAACACGTCGTGACCGAGCTGTCCCCAGGGGGTGCGCTCCCCCGTCCGACGCGGCCAACGTGCCAGGAAGATGGCCGTCACCAGCCCGGGCGCTTCCATCAAGGCCACCCACAAGGCCGCATGGGACTCGAGCGCCAGGCCTTGTTTCTCGATGAAGGCTACGGCCACCGCAAAGGTCACCACGCTCACCGAGCCATAGTGACCGGCGATCGATGCGCTGTCCGCCCGGTTGAATCGCAGTGCACGCAATACCGGCACCAGCACAAAGGGGATCGCCAGGCCCAGAGCCACGCAGGCGGCCACCTGCGGCAAGAGGTCGGCCAGGGGCTGGCGACTCAGTTCGACACCTCCCTTGAGGCCAATGGCCAGCAGCAGGTAGAAGGCCAGGATGTCGTAGAGGCCTTCAGGCAGGCGCAGGTCGCTGCGCACCAGGCGTGCGAACAGGCCCAGAAGAAAGAACAGAACGATCGCGTCTCCCATGAGTCCTCCCGATCCAGGGCCAGGCAGATCTACCTTGCCAACTGAACGCGGCGGGACTCTAGCAGAGGCTCACGCCCGGTTGACGGGTTCGGGTGCTTCGCCCCCACGGCGCCAGGCCTTTTGGAAGCGGTTGGCCTGTTGGCGTGGCAAGCAGGTCTTGCCAGTGGGCCATGACCAGACGGGTGGCGTGTTTCCGTGTGTGTAGGGATGCGTGGCCTCATGTCAGTCTTGCAGGCTGATCGATCGGTACGCTCGCCGATTTCTTCATGAGGTCCACATGAACGCCTTTCCTCCTCGAACAGGGATCGCGCCCACGCCGCCGGCACCCCTTGAGGGGCCGTCCCTGCGGGCGCCTGAAGCCGCTGAGGGCCCATCAATCACCGCACCAACGCCCCTGCGGCACGCACGGCCCGAATCGATGACCCCGGCCTGGGCTCGCCCCGTGAAGCGCAAAGCCGACGAACACGACACCGAGCTCACGGGCCGACAGGTCAAGCAGGTGAAGGACGCGGGGGTCCGAGGCGACTCCAAAGGGACGATTCAGACGGCACCTGCCTCGGGGCGGGTGGCCGGGCGGGAGTTCATTTCCGTCGGGCAGGACGAGCCTTGCCACTGCATCCCTCGCAAGGGATCCCAGGCGGGTCTCTACTCGGAGGGGTTCGGTTGTTGTACCGCCATCATCCTGCAAAGCGAGGACGCGATCGGGCTGATGCACACGTCGATATCGCCGCCCCATCTCGACTTGCCGATCAAGGCAGCGATGGCCAGATTCAAGGCATTGAGCGCTTTGCCGCCGACCATCACCCTGGGGTTCAACCACGGTGCCATCCTAGAGGGCCTGAGCGCCGGCGAAGCCTGGGAGGATCACCACGATGAAGAATTGGCCGGCCTAGACCGCGAGCGTTACGTCAAGGACAACATGGAACGATTTCTCAGCGACATCGCCGAGGTATCCAGCAGCTTTGGTGCCCGACTGATAGACCTTGTCGAAGGCAGGGTCTGGGTGAGTGTGGCGGGCCCCGTCTTCGGCGGCCAGCCCGCCTCCGGCTACTTTGAGGCCCGTGCACCCGAGTGACGGTGAGGTGAGGCGGCCATGGCGGGTCCCGGGCGCCTGAGGCTGCCCGTCCCTGCCCCCACGAGGGAATGGGCCGCGACTTTACAATCACAGGTTGCGTCCGTTGGCGCCCAACTCCATGAACGCCCCCCTCGACGTCTCCCAGTTCGCCCGTGCGGCCAAGCCGATCACCAGTTACCGCAAGTACTGGGCGTCACGCTTGGGGACGGCGCCTTTCCTGCCCATGACCCGGGCCGAGATGGATAAGCTCGGGTGGGACCGCTGCGACATCATCATCGTCTCTGGTGATGCGTATGTGGACCACCCCAGCTTCGGCATGGCGGTGATCGGCCGCACTCTGGAGGCGCAGGGCTTTCGCGTGGGCATCATCGCCCAGCCCGATTGGCAAAGCGCCGAGCCATTCAAGGCCCTGGGCAAGCCCAACCTCTTTTTCGGGGTGACCGCCGGCAACATGGATTCCATGATCAACCGGTACACCGCCGACCGGAAGATCCGCAGCGATGACGCCTACACGCCGGGTGATGTCGGTGGCAAGCGGCCCGACCGCGCCTCGCTGGTGTACTCGCAGCGTTGCCGAGAGGCGTACAACGACGTGCCGATCATCATGGGCGGCATCGAAGGCAGCCTGCGCCGTATCGCCCACTACGACTACTGGTCGGACAAGGTGCGCCGCTCCATCCTGGTCGACGCCAAGTGCGACCTGCTGCTGTATGGCAACGCCGAGCGCGCCATCATCGAGATCGCCCATCGCCTGGCCGCGCGCGAGCCCGTGGCGCAGATCACCGATGTGCGTGGCACCGCCTTCATCCGCCGCGAGACGCCCGAAGGCTGGTTCCAGATCGACTCGACCGAGGTCGACCAGCCCGGACGTGTCGACGACCACATCAACCCCTATCTCACCATCGCCGACCAGGCCAAGGCCCAGGGCCAGTCCTGCGCGAAGGAGGAGGGCGATGGGGCCGACCCTGAATCCGCTGCAGCGGTCGATCCGCAAGGCGCCAAGGTCCAGCCTCTGACGTTCATGCCCAATCACGGCCTGGGCGCCAAGCGGCGCCTGCCGCCGCGCGACCTGACTGTGATCCGCCTGCCGTCCTACGAGCAGGTCAAATCAGACCCGATCCTGTACGCCCACGCCAGCCGCGTCTTGCACCTGGAAACCAACCCGGGTAATGCGCGCGCGCTGGTGCAGGCCCACGCAGACCGCGACGTGTGGGTCACGCCCCCGCCGATCCCGCTCACCACCTCGGAGATGGACCACGTCTTCGGCTTGCCGTATGCGCGCAGCCCGCACCCGCTCTACGCCGACGAGCACGGCGGCCACGACGGCGCCACCAAGATCCCGGCCTGGGAGATGATCCGCTTCAGCGTGAACATCATGCGTGGGTGCTTTGGTGGCTGCAGCTTCTGCTCGATCACCGAGCACGAGGGCCGCATCATCCAGAGCCGCTCCGAAGACTCCGTCATCCAGGAGATCGAGGACATCCGCGACAAGGTCTCCGGCTTCACCGGCGTCATCTCCGACCTGGGCGGGCCCACCGCCAACATGTACCGCATCGGCTGCAAGTCACCCGAGATCGAGGCCGCCTGCCGCAAGCCCTCGTGCGTGTACCCTGGCATCTGCCCCAACCTCAACACCGACCACAGCGCCCTGGTGCGCATGTACCGGCGTGCGCGTGGCCTCAAGGGCATCAAGAAAATCCTGATCGGGTCCGGCCTGCGCTATGACCTGGCGGTGCAATCGCCCGAGTACGTGAAGGAACTGGTGCAGCACCACGTGGGCGGCTACCTGAAGATCGCCCCCGAGCACACCGAGCAGGGCCCGCTGTCCAAGATGATGAAGCCGGGCATCGGCAGCTACGACCGCTTCAAGCAGATGTTCGACAAGTTCTCGGCCGAGGCGGGCAAGAAGCAGTACCTGATCCCGTACTTCATCGCGGCCCACCCGGGCACCCGCGACGAAGACATGATGAACCTGGCCCTGTGGCTGAAAAAGAATGGATTTCGCGCCGACCAGGTGCAGACCTTCTATCCCAGCCCGATGGCCACGGCCACCGCGATGTACCACAGCGGACGCAACACCCTGCGCAAGATCCACCGCGAACTCCATGACGAGGACGCTGTCGATATCGTGCGCGGCGAGAAGCGCCGCCGCCTGCACAAGGCCTTCCTGCGCTACCACGACCCGAACAACTGGCCGCTGCTGCGCGAGGCCTTGAAAGCCATGGGCCGCGCCGATCTGATCGGCAACGGCAAGCATCACCTCATCCCGACCTACCAGCCGGTCACCGGGGGCCGCTACGAGAGCGCGCGGCGCAAGAATTCCACGCCTGGCGGCCAGCCTCAGCGGGGCAAGATCCTGACCCAGCACACCGGCCTGCCGCCTCGCGAACAGGGGGCGGGTCCGTCGCGTCCGGCGCCGCGCAAGTCTCGCGGCTGATTCCCCTGCGCAGGCCAGTGCCCGCGCTGCGCCCGCGCCCAACGCCGTCGGTGCGGGACTCCGTACCGCAGTCAGCGGGGCGTTAGCCCCCGCAGCCCGCACGCTACTAGCATCGTCGCCTTTCGCGCAGGAAGGACGACCGCCCCATGGCCCGGACCGTGTTGCTGCTCATGCTGTCGGGCTGGACTGCCCTGAGCCTGTGGGTCGCCCATCGTGTGGGCCCGTGGTGGGAGTTCCGCCACCTTCCAGGCGGTGTGGTTGCCGGGCTGCAGCGCTTGGGCCAGGTGCTGGTGCTCGCGGTCCTGCTGCCCCTGCCACTGATCGACGAGCTGCTGGCCCAGGCGCAGTTTGAGCACTTGTGTCGGGAGCAGATCGCGGTGCAGGTTCAAGGGGGTGCCACCGCGCCGCAGGCGCTGCGCTACAGCGTGTCTGCGCCTGAGCCCGTGCCAGGCCTGCCGGTACCCGTGTCACGTCGCGCGCATCGCTACACCGACCCGGCGACGCAACAGACCCTGGTCACGTTCTCCACGTTCCAGGCCCATGCGGGCAAGCTCGCCCGTTTGGCCGGCCAACCAGAGGAGCCGCTCACCTTCGCGGGCCACTGCGGCCCTCCGGATCCCCGGGCGCTGCTGGCGCGTTCCGGGGTTCCGTTGAACGGGCCTGAACTGCCTGCCGGGCTGGCCATCAGTCCCTGACCGGCCCGGGCCTGCGTGCGTCCAGACGCAGCCTTGCCGCTTCAGGCCAGCAGACTGCGCGCCAGATCGTCCATGGCCGCCTGTGAGCGGTCGCGCGCACGCACCGGCAGGGCCTGTCCCCACTGCGTGAAGTTGCGCACGATCGACGCCGCGTACATGGGGTCGTAGTGCCGCACGAGCAATTCGCGCACCACGCTGGGGGTCTGGCCGGCGCGCACCTGCGCCTGCCATCCCAGCACCACGTCCTTGCCGCGCAGCTCCGCCAGCGCTGCCAGGCGTTCACAGAAAAACTCAGGCTGGTGCACGAACCAGTCGTAGTCCTCGAGCAGCAGCGCGACCCGCTCCGCGTCATCGAGTTGCAGGCTCAGGCAGGTGCTGGCGCGCATGGCCTGGATCAGCGCATCGGGCACCGCCACGTTGCCGACCTTCTTGCTCTCGCTCTCGACGAACACGGGGCGGGTGGGATCGAAGCGACGCAACACGTCCCAGACGCGCGTGTCGAACTGCTTCTGGCTGGGCTGCTGCTGGCCAGGCACCAGGCCCAGGACGGAGCTGCGATGGTTGGCCAGGCCCTCCAGGTCCAGCACCTGCGCGCCCTGAGCCTGCAGGGATTGCAGCAAGCGCGTCTTGCCGGAACCCGTCGGGCCGCAGACCACCCGGAACGTCAGCTGCGCCACACGGGTCGGGATGTCGGCCAGGACGGTCGTGCGAAAGGCCTTGTACCCGCCCTCGACCAGGTGGACCCGGAAACCGATCTGGTCCAGGATCAGCGCGAGCGATCCGCTGCGCTTGCCGCCGCGCCAGCAGTACACCAGCGGCTGCCAGTCCCTGGGCCGGTCGATCACCTCGCGCTGGATGTGGCGCGCGATGTTG
>JBEGVR010000029.1:0-2781 GCA_041178265.1 Pseudomonadota bacterium
TGACCTCGCCTGAGCGGGCAATGACAACCAGCTCACCTACGCTGTTGGTGACGTAGCGCATCGGCGCGTTGAAACCGATCACGCCGTTGGACTTGGCCTCCACGCTCGAGGCGACCGCCGCGCGGGACGCGGCACCACCGATGTGGAAGGTGCGCATGGTCAGCTGCGTGCCCGGCTCGCCGATCGACTGGGCCGCAATGATGCCCACGGCCTCGCCGGTGTTGATCAGGCCGCCACGACCCAGGTCGCGGCCGTAGCACTTGGCGCACAGGCCAAAGCGCGTCGCGCAGGTCAGCGCCGTGCGAACCTTGACCTCATCGACACCAGCGACCTCAAGGTCGTCGATCAGATCTTCGTCGAGCAGTACGCCGGCTTTGATGAGCACATCGCGCGTTTCAGGGTGGATCACATCTTCGGCCGTGGTGCGACCGAGCACGCGCTCGCGCAGAGACTCGATCACCTCACCGCCTTCAACGATGGCGCGCATGAGCGAACCCTCGGGCGTGCCGCAGTCGTATTCAGTGACCACCAGATCCTGCACCACGTCGCAGAGGCGGCGGGTGAGGTAGCCGGAGTTGGCCGTCTTCAACGCCGTGTCGGCCAGACCCTTTCGGGCGCCGTGCGTGGAGATGAAGTACTGCAGCACGTTCAGGCCTTCACGGAAGTTCGCCGTGATGGGCGTCTCGATGATCGAGCCGTCCGGCTTGGCCATCAGGCCGCGCATGCCCGCCAGCTGGCGGATCTGGGCGGCGGAGCCACGGGCGCCAGAGTCGGCCATCATGTAGATGGAGTTGAAGGACTCCTGGTCGACTTCCTTGCCGTGGCGGTCGGTGGTCTTTTCCTTGGCCAACTGGGCCATCATGACCTTGGAGACTTCGTCGCCAGCCTTGCCCCAGATGTCCACCACCTTGTTGTAACGCTCGCCGGAGGTGACCAGGCCCGAGACGTACTGCTGCTGGATTTCTTTCACCTCGCCTTCAGCGCGCGAAATGATCTCGGCCTTTTGCGGGGGCACGAGCATGTCGTCCACGCAGATCGAGATGCCGGCCTTGGTCGCCAGGCGGAAGCCGTTTTGCAGCAGCTTGTCGGCGAAGACCACTGTCTCCTTCAGGCCGCAGCGGCGGAAGGAGACGTTGATCAGTTTGCTGATCTCCTTCTTTTTCAGGGCCTTGTTGATGTTGGCGAAGGGCAGGCCCTTGGGCAGGATCTCCGACAACAGGGCTCGGCCAACGGTGGTGTCCACCAGCGACGTGGTAGGAACGAATTCGTCGGTGTCCTTGTCCTTGGTCCACTCCGTCAGGCGCACGGCCACCTTGGCGGTCAGTTCGACCACGTTGGCGTCCAGCGCGCGCTGCAGCTCGCCCAGGTCGGCGAAGATCATGCCTTCACCCTTGGCGTTGATGCGTTCGCGGGTGGTGTAGTACAGGCCCAACACCACGTCCTGCGAGGGCACGATGGAGGGTTCGCCGTTGGCGGGGAACAGCACGTTGTTGGAGGCCAGCATCAGCGTGCGGCATTCCATCTGCGCTTCGACCGACAGCGGCACGTGAACAGCCATCTGGTCGCCGTCGAAGTCGGCGTTGAACGCTGCGCACACCAACGGATGCAGCTGGATGGCCTTGCCTTCGATCAGGATCGGCTCGAAGGCCTGGATGCCCAGGCGGTGCAGCGTGGGGGCGCGGTTCAGGAGCACCGGGTGCTCCTTGATCACTTCCTCCAGGATGTCCCACACGACCGGCGTGCCGGCTTCGACTTCCTTCTTGGCCGCCTTGATGGTGGTGGCGATGCCCATGGCTTCCAGGCGCGAGAAGATGAAGGGCTTGAACAGCTCCAGGGCCATCAGCTTGGGCAGGCCACACTGGTGCAGCTTGAGGGTCGGGCCCACGGTGATGACGGAACGGCCTGAGTAGTCGACGCGCTTGCCCAGAAGGTTCTGGCGGAAACGACCGCTCTTGCCCTTGATCATGTCGGCCAGCGACTTCAAGGCGCGCTTGTTGGCGCCGGTCATGGCCTTGCCGCGGCGGCCGTTATCGAGCAGCGAATCCACGGCCTCCTGCAGCATGCGCTTTTCGTTGCGCGCGATGATCTCGGGGGCCTTGAGCTCGAGCAGGCGGCGCAGGCGCGAGTTGCGGTTGATGACGCGGCGATAGAGATCGTTCAGGTCGGAGGTGGCAAAGCGGCCACCATCCAGCGGCACCAGCGGACGCAGGTCCGGCGGAAGCACGGGCAGCACGTCCATCACCATCCACTCGGGCTTGATGCCGGACTTCTTGAAGGCCTCGAGGACCTTCAGGCGCTTGGCGTTTTTCTTGACCTTGACTTCGGAGCCGGTCAGGTCGCCGCGCAGCTTTTCAATCTCGGTCTCGAGATCGATGTCCATCAGCAGGTCCTTGATGCCCTCGGCGCCCATCTTGGCGACGAATTCGCCGCTGCCGTACTCCTTGCACTTGGCGTCGTAGTCGTCCTCGGACATGATGCCCATCTTCTTGAGCGGGGTCATCATCGGGTCGGTGACGACATAGGCTTCGAAGTACAGCACGCGCTCGATGTCACGCAGCGTCATGTCCAGCACCAGGCCCAGGCGCGAAGGCAGGGACTTGAGGAACCAGATATGGGCGCAGGGCGCAGCCAGGTCAATGTGGCCCATGCGCTCGCGGCGCACCTTGGTCTGGGTCACTTCGACGTTGCATTTCTCGCAGATCACGCCGCGGTGCTTCAGGCGCTTGTACTTGCCGCACAGGCACTCATAGTCCTTGATGGGACCGAAGATCTTGGCGCAGA
>JBEGVR010000030.1:0-20099 GCA_041178265.1 Pseudomonadota bacterium
ACGCAGGCCTCGCTGGACTGGGCGTGGCAGCGGTATGCGGTGCCACGGGACCTGGTGGCTGAAGGCCTGTCGGGGTCGCTGCGCACGGGCCTGCAGGCGCGCCGCCTGCAGGCGCAGGCAGCTGGCCTGCAACTGGATCTGCGCGAGCTCGCCATCGCCTGGGACCCGGTGGCCCTGCTGGACGATCAGCTTCGACTTACCGGGGTGCGCGCCGCCCACCTGCGCGTGCGGACCCTCCCAACGCAGGATGGCGCGGCGCGTGCAGACCGCATGCCGCCCGCATCGCTGGCCCTGCCCCTGCCCATGTCCCTGCGTGTCCGCGTGGACCACCTGGCGATCGAGCGCCTGGACTGGGCAGGTCCGGTGCCGCTGCAGGCGGATCGCATCGCCGCCGCCTACCGCTACGACCCGGCGGGTGGCGGGCATCACCTGACGCTGCACGATGCGAGCATCGCCAACGGCCGCTACCACGGCCAGGCGCACCTGGACGATAGGCCACCCCTGGCCCTGCGCGCCTGGCTGCGCGCCCAGGTGTGGATGCAGACGCCCGGCGCCGCGCAGCCCCTGCGTCTGAGCGCCCGGGCCAGCGCCAGCGGCAGGCTCACCGCGTTCCAGCTGCAAGCAGACCTGGGGGACGAGCGCCCCCCGCGCGGCGGCGCGCCCGCGGCCAGCCTGCAAGCCCGCATCACCCCCTGGCAGGCGCCCTTCGTGCCACAGGCCCTCGTGCGGCTGCAGCAGGTGGACCTTGCCGCGATCTGGCCCCGCGGACCGCAGACCCGCCTGCAAGGCGAGGTCCGCATGGCGCCCGGGCACGATGGCGGCTGGCAGCTGAAAGCGGACCTGCGCAATGCCCGGCCCGGCCCCTGGGACCGCCAGCACCTGCCCCTGGCGCGCCTGCGGGGCGAAGGCGAATGGCGCGACGGCCAGGCCCGGGTGCGGCAGTTGCATGCGCTGCTCGGCGAAGACGGACAGTCCGGGCGCATCGAAGGCACGGGCCGCCGGCAGTTGCCGCAGGGGTGGGACCTGGACCTGCACCTGGTGGGTGTGCAGGGGCGGGCCCTGCACAGCGCGCTCCACGCGGCCCTCGACGGGCGGCTGCAGGCGCGCACCCAGGCAGGCACCACGCGGGTCGACCTCGCGCTGCGCGGGCAGGCCCGCCTGGGCGCACGCGCGCTGGACTTCGAGCTGCAGGGCCAGGCCGCGCGCGGCCCCGTGGCGCAGTCTCCCTGGCAGGGCCGGATCGACGCGGCGCGCCTGGTCCTGCCCGCCTCACGCGAGGGCGGGCAGGGCTGGACGCTGCACCTGGAGGCACCCGTGCCGTGGCAACGCCAGGACGCGGCGCAATGGGTCCTGGGTGCGGGCCGGGCTCGGCTCATGCCCTCCACCCGCGGGACATGGCCGCCCGCCGTGGTGGACTGGGCCCCGGTTCGGTGGGGCCCGGGCGGCTTGCACGCTTCAGGGCGCATCCAGGGCCTGCCCCTGGCCTGGTGGCCACCGCCGGGCCAGGCGCCCCCCGGCAACGACATGGTGTTTGACGCCGAGTGGGACGCCCACCTGGCCCGCACCCTGCGCCTGCGCGCGCAGCTGGCGCGGGTGCGGGGTGACATCACGCTGCTGGCCGAGACAGCGGAGGGCACGCCGGCGCGCGTGGCCGCCGGCGTGCGCGAAGCGCGCCTCACCCTGCACAGCGAAGCGCAGGACGTGCGCCTGTCGCTGCGGTGGGCCAGCGAGCGCGCCGGCACGCTCGAGGGCGAGTTGTCGACCCGCCTCGTGCGCGGTGGCCCGGTGGGCTGGCACTGGCCCGCCGATGCGGCCATCACCGGCCGGGTGCAGGCCCGGCTGCCCCGCATCGCGGCGTGGTCGGTGCTGGCGCCCCCGGGCTGGCGCCTGCGCGGCGCCCTGGCCGCCGACATCGCCATCGGCGGCACGCGCCACGCGCCGCGCCTGACCGGCCCGCTGCGCGCCGACGACGTGGCCCTGCGCTCCGTGGTCGACGGCATCGCCCTGGAGGGCGGCCGCCTGCGGGCGCGGCTGGACGCACCGCAGCTGTTGATCGACGAATGGGTCTGGCAGACACCCGCAGGTCCCCATGGGCCCGCGGGCAGCCTGCGCGCCACCGGCCAGGCCCGCTGGGGGCGCGCGGACCCCGGCACGGACCCTGGCACGGACCCCCGCCAGCCCGAGGGCCTGCTGGCTCGCATCGATGCGCGCCTGGACCACCTCCGGGCCAGCGTGCGCAGCGACCGGCAGGTCACGCTCTCGGGCGCCGTGTCGGCCTCGATCACGCCCACGCGCCTGGCGGTGCAGGGCGACCTGCGCGTGGACCGGGCCCGCATCTCGGTGCCCGACAAGCCCGCGCCGCGCCTGGGCGATGACGTGCGCGTGCACCACCTGCCAGCCGGCACCACATCGCCCTGGACCCGGGAAGCGTCAACGGCGCGGCGCTCGCTCGCGCTGGACGTCGGCGTGGACCTGGGCCGCGATCTCCGCGTCAGCGGCCGCGGCGTGGACACGGGCGTGCAGGGCCAGGTCCGCGTCACCGGCGACTCCTTTGCGCAGCCGCGCCTGGCGGGCACGGTGCACGCGGTCGACGGCCGCTACACCGCCTATGGCCAGCGCCTGGACCTGCGGCGCGGCGTCCTGCGCTTCACCGGGCCGCACGACGACCCGGCCCTGGACGTGATCGCGGTGCGCGCGGACCTGGAGCGGCCCGTCGGCGTGCAGATCACGGGCCGCGCCCAGGCCCCGGTGCTGCGTCTGTGGTCCCAGGAGCCGGCCACCGAAGCCGAGAAGCTGTCGTGGCTGGTGCTGGGCCGGGGAGCCGCCACGGGCAGCGGCGAGACGGTGCTGCTCGAGCAGGCCGCGCTGTCGCTGCTGGCGCGGCGCGCCGGCCTGGGCACGGGCGGCCTGGCCGGGGCCTTCGGGCTGGACGAGTTCACGCTGCGGCGCGAGGGCGAACAGGGCGCGGCCCTGACGCTGGGCAAGCGCCTGGGCCGCCGGCTCTATGCAGCCTACGAGCGCAGCCTCTCGGGCGCGCTGGGCACGCTGTACGTGTTCTACGACCTCAGCGCCCGCCTCTCGCTGCGCGCGCAGGCGGGCGACCGCACCGGGCTGGACCTGGTCTATGCCCTGAGCTTCGACCGCGCCGGCGCGCCCCTGCCCGCCCCTGCCTCCGAGGCCCCGCCCGCGCCTGCGGCCCGCGTGCAGGGCGGACCCGGGCGGTGACCCGCGAGGCGGCTCCTACAATCGGCGGCTTCATCCGTTCGAGGTCCCGCCATGTCCATCGCCCAGAAACTCCAGGAACTGAACATCACCCTGCCCCCGGTGGCCACGCCAGCCGCCGCCTACGTGCCCTACGCGCGCACCGGCAACCTGGTGTTCCTCAGTGGGCACATCGCCCGCCGGGACGGCAAGCCCTGGGTCGGGCAACTGGGCAAGGACATGGACACCGCGCAGGGCCAGGCCGCCGCGCGCGCCATCGCCATCGACCTGCTGGGCACGCTGCAGGCCGCCGTCGGCGACCTGGACAAGGTGCGCCGCATCGTGAAGGTCATGAGCCTGGTCAACTCCACGTCCACCTTCACCGAGCAGCACCTCGTCACCAACGGCTGCAGCGAGTTGCTGGGGCAGGTGTTCGGCAGCAAGGGCGCGCATGCCCGCAGCGCCTTTGGCGTAGCGCAGATCCCGATGGGGGCCTGCGTGGAGATCGAGCTGATTGCCGAGGTCGACTGACGGCGGCGAGCCCCCCGCCCCCCGCCCCCGCGCCTATTCGACCCGCTCGACCCCCGTGGGCTTGAAGCCCAGGTCAGCGGCCTTGCCCTTGCGCCCGCGGGTACCCCGGGCGTTATTGAGCGAGCGGATCTCCAGCGTCTCGTCGCGTTCCTTGCCGCCGCGGCCGATGCCGATGACCCTCACGCTGCGCACATAGGCCGCCGCGCCCGCCAGGGTGTCCTTGGGCTCGAGGTCCAGCAGCATCAGGCCGCGACCGCCCTTGGGCTGGTGCTTGAGTTCGCCGATCTCGAAGGTGAGGATGCGGCCGCCCACCGAGGCGCAGGCCACGTGCGTGGCCGCGGCGCCAGGCGCCACGCGGGCGGGCGAGGGCCGGCACAAGGTTTCATCCGGTGCGCAGGTCACGAAGGCCTTGCCTGCGCGATGACGCGAGGTCATGTCGTCGATGCTGGCCAGGAAGCCGTAGCCTGCGCTGTTGGATACCAGCAGCATGCTGGCCGCGGCGCCCGCGAAGTAATGCACCAGCTGCGAACCGGGCTCGAGGTCCAGGAAGCTGGTGACCGGCTGGCCGTCGCCGCGCGCGCCAGGCAACAGCGACACCGCCACCGAGTAGATGCGCCCGTTGCTGCCGAAGGCCAGCAGGGTGTCGACCGTGCGGCATTCGAAGGTGCCATACAGGCCGTCGCCCGCCTTGAAGGCGAAGCTGGCCGCCTCGTGGCCATGGCCCTGGCGCGCACGCACCCAGCCCTTTTGCGACACCACCACCGTCACCGGCTCGTCGACGATCTTCACTTCGGCTACGGCCTTCTTCTCGGCCTGGATCAGGGTGCGGCGCGCATCGGCAAACTGCTTGGCGTCGGTCTCGATCTCCTTGACCATCAGGCGGCGCAGGGCGGCGGGGCTCTCGAGGATATCTTCCAGTTTTTTCTGCTCGTCACGCAGGTTGGAAAGCTCCTGCTCGATCTTGATCGCCTCCAGGCGCGCCAGCTGGCGCAGGCGAATGTCCAGGATGTCCTCGGCCTGCCGCTCACTGAGTCGAAAGCGCTCGATCAGCGCCTGCTTGGGCTCGTCGCTGCCCCGGATGATGGCGATCACTTCATCGATATTGAGCAGCACCAGCTGCCGGCCCTCGAGGATATGAATGCGGTCCAGCACCTTGTCCAGGCGGTGGCGCGAGCGCCTCTCGACCGTGCGCTGGCGAAACTCGATCCACTCCAGCAGCATCTGGCGCAGCGACTTCTGTACCGGCCGGCCGTCCAGGCCGACCATCGTCATGTTGATCGGCGCAGACGTTTCAAGACTGGTGTGCGCCAGCAGCGCCTGGATCAATTCGGCCTGCTCGATGCGACTGGTCTTGGGCTCGAACACCAGGCGCACCGCGGCGTCCTTGCTGGACTCGTCGCGTACCGCGTCGAGCACCGACAGCACGATCTGTTTGAGCTGCATCTGGTCCTGCGACAGGGCCTTCTTGCCCGCCTTGACCTTGGGGTTGGTGAGTTCCTCGATTTCCTCGAGCACGCGCTGAGTGCTCACGCCCGGGGGCAGCTCGTTGACCACCAGTTGCCATTGCCCCCGCGCCAGGTCCTCGATCTTCCAGCGCGCGCGCACCTTGAGCGAGCCGCGGCCGGTGCGGTAGGCGTCGGCGATGTCGGCAGCCCCGCTGATGATCTGGCCACCGCCCGGGTAGTCGGGGCCGGGGATCAGCTCGAGGAGTTCGTCGTCGGCCAGCTTGGGGTTCTTGATCAGGGCCACGCAGGCGTCGGCCACTTCGCGCAGGTTGTGGCTCGGGATCTCGGTGGCCAGGCCCACCGCGATGCCGCTGGCACCATTGAGCAGCGTGAAGGGCAGGCGCGCGGGCAGCTGCACGGGTTCGGAGGTAGAGCCGTCGTAGTTGGGGGAGAAATCGACCGTGCCCTCGTCGATCTCCTCGAGCAGCAGGTTGGTGATCCTGGCCAGGCGCGCCTCGGTGTAGCGCATGGCCGCGGCGCCGTCGCCGTCGCGGCTGCCGAAGTTGCCCTGGCCGTCGATCAGCGGATAGCGCTGCGAGAAATCCTGGGCCATGCGCACCAGCGCGTCATAGGCCGCCTGGTCGCCGTGCGGATGAAAGCGCCCCAGCACGTCGCCCACCACGCGCGCGCTCTTGACCGGCTTGGCGCCACCCGCGCCCGAAAAGCCCAGGCCCATGCGCGCCATTGAATAAAGGATGCGCCGCTGCACCGGCTTCTGGCCGTCGGCCACGTCGGGCAGCGCGCGGCCCTTGACCACGGAGAGGGCGTATTCGAGGTAGGCGCGCTGGGCGTAAGTGGCCAGGTCGAGGCTGGCGTCGTCATCGCCGCCAGCGGCGAGGGAAATGAGGTCCTGCTCCATGGGGTCTTCTTGGGGTCGGTCGGATCAATCGGGAACGGTCGGGGGCAGCGAGGTGAGCGGCGGTGGCATGCTGGCGCGCCCAGGCACCTGGCCCGGCAGCTGCATGCGCACGCGACGCGGCACGGAAGCCACCGCCACCGGGGCGGGACGCACGGGCTGCGGTGGCTTGAGCAGCGCGTACAGCTGCAGCACCGTTTTCACGTAGTTCTGGGTTTCACGGAACGGGGGAATGCGGCGGCCGGCGCGCTGCACCGCGCCCTCGCCCGCGTTGTAGGCGGCCAGGGCCAGGTCCAGCTGGCCGGGAAACAGGTCCATGAGGTGGCGCAGGTATCGCGTGCCGGTGCGCACATTGACCTGCGGGTCGGCGAGTTTCTTTTCGAGGGGGACGCGCGCGTCACCGCGCACGCCCCAGCGCTGCGCGGTGGCCGGCATGACCTGCATCAGCCCGATGGCGCCCTTGGGCGACACGGCCGCGGGATCGAAGCCCGACTCGGCGACGATCAGCGCCTTGAGCAACTCGTAATCGATGCCATGCTGGCGGGCGGCATCGCGCATCAGGGACTGCGCCTGTCGGTAGCCCGGCGAGGTCGCAAAGAATTGCGCCAGCTTCGGCGGCAGGGCCGCAGGCTCGGGTGGCAGGGCTTCGGGGGCCGCGCCAGCGCCAGCTTCGCCGGCCGGCAACGCGGGCGCGCCGGCGCCCAGCGCGAAGCCCGGGTGACCGCGGGAAAACAGCTCGTAGCGGTCGTCCAGCTTCTCGGCGGCCAGGTGGGCCACGCCACGCGCGTCGACATAGCCCCAGACTTCGGCGCGTGCAGCTGCCGGGGCAGAGACCACCAGGAACGCCAGCGTGAACGCCAGCAGCCCACCCCGCGCGCGCCCGCCGCGCCCCGCGCACGATACGGCGCCCGGTGCCACGCGGGACACGCAGCCAGCGCTCATGCGGGCAGCTCCTGCCCCTGCGCACGCCGCTGCGCGAACTCGGGCGCGAGCATGGACATCACGGTCAGCGACTCGTAGCCGTCCGGCACACGCACGGATTCGCGCAGCACGCCCTCGACCACATAGCCTTCGCTGTCGTAGAGAGCGCGGGCACGCGTGTTGTGCGTCCTGACGTCCAGCCAGAAGCGGTGCGCGCCCAGGTTGTCGAAGGAGACCTTCTTGGCCACGCGCAGCGCGGCGCGGCCCACGCCCTGGCCCTGGTGCTGCACCACCATCCGTTTGAGTTCCAGGGAGCGATGGCGGCTCTTGCAGCCGATCAGGATCAGGAAGCCCGCGGCCTGCAGCGCGTCACCGCTTTCGATGATGAAGTGGCGAAAGTCCGGGAAGCGGATCGCGGCCTCGTGCTGCGTGCGTTCCCAGGGCGTGATGAAAGGCAGGTTGTCCGGGTCCTGCTCCAGGGTCAGCACGTACGGCAGATCGCTTTGCAGCGTGGGGCGCAGTCGCACGCGCGGCACCACGCGGTCGGCGACGGCGGTGGCGGGCGTGGGGTTCATCAGATGTCGATCTCGACGGCGTCGCCGTGCAGCTCCATGAGCTCGCGGCGCGCGGCGGCCTCGCCCTTGCCCATGAGTTTGGTGATCAGGGCTTCGGTGCCCGCGAAGTCGAAGGCGCCCAGTCGCACCGGTAGCAGGCGGCGGGTGTCCGGGTTGAGGGTGGTTTCCCACAGCTGCTCGGCGCTCATCTCGCCCAGGCCCTTGAAGCGGCTGATGGTCCAGGCGCCCTCGCGCACGCCTTCCTTGCGCAGCTTGTCCAGGATGGCGGTGAGCTCGCCCTCGTCGAGCGCGTAGTTCTTGGAGGCGGCCTTCTTGCCACGGGCCGGCGCGTCCACCCGAAATAGGGGCGGGCGGGCCACGTACACATGGCCCGCGTCGATCAGCTTGGGGAAGTGGCGGAAAAAGAGCGTGAGCAGCAGCACCTGGATGTGGGAGCCGTCGACGTCGGCGTCCGACAGGATGCAGACCTTTCCGTAACGCAGGCCCGAGAGGTCCGGCGTGTCGTTCGGCCCGTGCGGATCCACGCCAATGGCCACCGAGATGTCGTGGATCTCGGTGTTGGCGAAGAGGCGATCGCGCTCCACCTCCCAGGTGTTGAGGACCTTGCCCCGCAGCGGCAGCACCGCCTGGGATTCCTTGTTGCGGCCCATCTTGGCGCTGCCGCCCGCCGAATCGCCCTCGACCAGGAAGACCTCGTTGTCGCGGATGTCGCGGCTCTCGCAGTCGGTGAGCTTGCCGGGCAGGACGGCCACGCCCGAGCCCTTGCGCTTTTCCACCTTCTGCCCTGCCCGCTGACGGGTCTGGGCCGCCTTGATCGCGAGGTCGGCCAGCTTCTTGCCGTATTCGACGTGCTGGTTCAGCCACAGCTCCAGGGCCGGCCGCACGAAGCTGGAGACCAGGCGCACCGCGTCGCGCGAGTTCAGGCGCTCCTTGATCTGGCCCTGGAACTGCGGGTCGAGCACCTTGGCCGAGAGCACGTAGGAGGCGCGGGCGAAGACGTCCTCGGGCATCAGCTTCACGCCCTTGGGCAGCAGCGAATGCAGGTCGATGAAGCTCTTGACTGCGGTGAACAGGCCATCGCGCAGGCCACTGTCGTGGGTGCCGCCGGCGGACGTGGGAATCAGGTTGACGTAGCTCTCGCGCACCGGCTGCCCGTCTTCGGTGAAGGCCACGCACCACTGCGCGCCCTCGCCCTCAGCGAAGGTCTCATTGGTGTCGGCAAAGCCCTCGCCCGAAAAAAGCGGGATGACCGGGTCGCCGGACAGGGTCTGCATCAGGTAGTCGGAGAGCCCCCCCTTGTACTGCCAGGACTGGGTCTCGCGGGTCTTCTCGTTGACCAGCGACACCGCCACGCCGGGCATCAGCACCGCCTTGCTTCGAAGCAGGTGGGCCAGGTCGGCCATCGGCAGCTGCGACGACTCGAAATACTTGCCATCAGGCCACACGCGCACCGTGGTGCCCTGGCGCCGGTCGCCCTCGGCGGCCTTGCGCACCTGCAGGGGCTCGGTGACGTCGCCGCCTTCGAACACGAGCCGCGCCACCTGTCCCTCACGGTGGGAGACGGCCTCCAGGCGTTTGGCCAGCGCGTTGGTGACGGAAACGCCCACGCCGTGCAGGCCACCGGAGAAGCTGTAGGCGCCGCCCTTGCCCTTGTCGAACTTGCCGCCCGCATGCAGGCGGGTGAAGACCAGCTCGATGACCGGCGCGCCTTCCTCGGGGTGCAAGCCGAAGGGGATGCCGCGGCCGTCGTCCTCGACGCTGACCGACCCGTCAGTGTGCAGCGTGACCTTCATCCGCTTGCCGAAGCCGGCCAGGGCTTCGTCGGCGGCGTTATCGAGCACCTCCTGCACCACGTGCAAGGGGTTGTCGGTGCGCGTGTACATGCCGGGCCGCTGCTTCACGGGCTCCAGGCCCTTGAGCACGCGGATCGAGCCTTCGGAATAGTCGGAAGGGGCGGAGGAAGGTTTGGCGGCCATGGGAGCGCGCATTGTAGTCACGGACCGCATTGGGGCTGTATGAATCTCCAGCCCCCGCCAGGAGCTCGCGCCCGGGCGACAGCGGCAGCCGTCCGCATTGGTTACAGTCCTCGGCGACATGAACACGCCTCACCGCCTCTCGATGCTGCAGGTGCTCGCCTGTGGCGCCGCCATCGTCACCCTGTCCATGGGCATCCGCCACGGCTTCGGCCTGTGGCTGCAGCCGGTCACCCAGGCCCAGGGCTGGACCCGCGAGACGTTCTCCTTCGCCCTGGCGGTCCAGAACCTGACCTGGGGGCTCACGGGCATCTTCGCCGGCATGCTGGCCGACCGCTTCGGCGCCTTCCGTGTGCTGGTGGGTGGTTGCATCCTCTACGCCCTGGGACTTCTGGGCATGGCCTGGGCGCCCACCCCGTGGCTGTTCGCGCTGACCGCGGGCCTGCTGATTGGCTCGGCCCAGGCCGGCACCACCTACCCGGTGATCTACGGTGTCATCGGACGCCAGATCGATCCCGCCAAACGCTCGTGGGCCATGGGCGTGGCGGCGGCGGCGGGCTCCTTCGGCCAGTTCCTCATGGTGCCCGTCGAGGGCATGCTGATCGCCTCGTTCGGCTGGCAGGAGGCCCTGGTGATCCTGGGCATCGCGGCGCTCCTGATCGGCCCGCTGGCCCTGGGCCTGCGCGAACCGGGCTTCGCAGGCGGCACGGCACCCCGGCGCGACCAGACCATCGGCCAGGCGCTGCGCGAAGCCGCGCGCTACCCCAGTTTCCAGCTGCTGGTCCTGGGCTATTTCGTGTGCGGCTTCCAGGTCGTCTTCATCGGCGTGCACATGCCCAGCTACCTCAAGGACAAGGGCCTCACCCCCGAGGTCGCGAGCTACTCGCTGGCCCTGATCGGCCTGTTCAATGTGTTTGGCACCTACATCGCCGGCGCGCTGGGGCAAAAGCTGGCCAAGCAGAAGATCCTGGCCTTCATCTATGCCGCGCGCGCGGTGGCCATCTCGGTGTTCCTGCTGGTGCCGCTGACGCCCCTTTCGGTCTACATCTTCTCGGCGGTCATGGGGCTGCTGTGGCTGTCCACGGTGCCGCCCACCACCGCGCTGGTGGCCCAGATCTTCGGCGTCGCCCACCTGTCCATGCTGGGGGGCATCGCCTTCTTCAGCCACCAGGTCGGCTCCTTCATGGGGGTGTGGCTCGGCGGCTTCCTCTATGACCGCACTGGCAGCTACGACGTGGTGTGGCAACTGTCCATCGCCCTGGGCCTGGTGGCCGCGGCCCTGAACCTGCCGGTGCGCGGCGCACCGATCCAGCGTCCGCCGGCGCCACAGGCAGCCTGAGGCCATGACGCCGCGACCCCGCGCCCTCCTGACCTACGCTGCGGTCCTCGCAGCGCTGGCGGGCGTGTTCGCGCTTTACACCCGGCCCGAACTGCTGGTGACGCTGTCCGAGCAGCTCTGGGCCTGCTTCAACTGATGCACGCTGGCCAGGTGCCCAGCGAGTGGCTCCGGCGCTGGGCCCACCTGGCGCCTTTAGGCCGCCCGGTGCTGGACGTGGCCTGCGGCGCGGGGCGCCACCTCCTGGAATTCGCCGCTCGGGGCCATCCGGTCGCCGGTGTGGATCGAGACCCCCAGGCGTTGGCGGCCGCGGCCTGGCACCTGGACGGCGCAGGCGAACTGGTTCAGGCCGATATCGAAAACGGCCCCTGGCCCTTCGCGGGCCGCGTCTTCGGCGCCGTGGTGGTCACGAACTACCTGTGGCGGGCCCTGCTGCCCACACTGGTGGCCAGCGTGGAGCCGGGCGGGGTGCTGCTTTACGAGACCTTTGCCGACGGCAACGAGACGGTGGGCAAGCCCTCTCGGCCGGATTTCCTGCTGCGGCCGGGAGAACTTCTGGCGGCCTGCGCCGGCCTGCGCATCGTGGCCTACGAGGATGGCTTCGAGTCCGCACCCGAGCGCTTCGTGCAGCGCGTGGCCGCCGTGAGGGAACCTGCCGGCCGCGGGCCGGTGCGTTACCCGCTCTAGTTAGAATGGTCGCTTTCACCCTCATCCGCGCGCGTCACCCCGCACCCGCAGCGACCCCTCGAGCCCGCCCATGACCCCGATCACCGGAAGCATCGTCGCCCTGGCCACCCCCCTGAATGACGACGGCAGCGTCGACTACGCGGGCCTGCGCAAGCTGATCGACTGGCACATCGCCGAGGGCACCGACTGCATCGGCGTGGTGGGCACCACCGGCGAGTCGCCCACCGTCAGCGTCGAGGAGCACCGCGAGATCATCCGCGTGAGCGTGGAGCACGCCCGCAAGCGCGTCCCGATCATGGCTGGCTGCGGCGCCAATTCCACTGCCGAAGCCATTTCGCTGGCCAGATACGCGCGCGAGGTCGGCGCCGACTGCCAGCTGCAGGTGGTCCCCTACTACAACAAGCCCACGCAGGAGGGGCAGTACCAGCATTTCAAGGCCATCGCCGAGGCCACTGGCGACCTGCCCATCGTCCTGTACAACGTACCCGGTCGCACCGTGGCCGACATGGCCCATGACACCGTGCTGCGCCTGTCCGAGGTGCCTGGCATCGTCGGCATCAAGGAAGCCACCGGCGACCTCGAGCGCGCCCAGTGGCTCATTCGCGACGCCCGCCAGGGTTTCACCATCTACTCCGGCGACGACCCCACCGCCGTCGCCCTCATGCTCTGTGGCGGCCATGGCAACGTGAGCGTCACCGCCAACGTGGCCCCGCGCCTGATGCACGAGCTTTGCGTGGCCGCCCTCGCCGGCGACGCGCGACGCGCAATGGACATCCAGAAGCAACTGATGCCGGTGCACAAGCGCCTGTTCGTCGAAGCCAACCCGATCCCGGTGAAGTGGGCGATGGCCCGCATGGGCCTGTGCGGCGGTACGCTGCGCCTGCCCCTGACACCCCTGTCGCCCGCCCACCATGCCACGGTCGAAGGCGCGCTGCGCGCCAGCGGCCTGTTGCGCTAACCCTGCGCCCCTCCAGGAAAACCTCTTGCCCATGAAGCGATCCGCCTCCCTGCCCGTACTGGCGCTATCCATCCTGCTCTCGGCCTGCTCGGTCCTCGAAAGCGACAAGATCGACTACAAGAGCGCCGGGAAGGCGCCCTCGCTGGATGTCCCGCCCGACCTGACCCAGCTCGCGCGCGACACGCGCTATGCCTTGCCGGGCGCGCCTGTCACAGCCAGCAGCCAGCAGGGCACCCGCGCAGGCAGCGGCAGCGGCGTCGCCACCGCCGCCCTGACGGTGGGTGACGTACGCATCGAGCGCGCCGGCAACCAGCGCTGGCTGGTGATCGACCGCCCCGTCGACCAGCTGTGGGGTCCGCTGCGCGAGTTCTGGCAGGAGAACGGTTTCCTCCTGACCCTGGACCAGGCTGAACTGGGCATCATGGAAACCGACTGGGCCGAAAACCGCGCCAAGCTGCCGCAGGACTTCATCCGATCCACCCTGGGCAAGCTGCTGGACAACCTGTATTCCACCTCCGAGCGTGACCGCTTCCGCACCCGCCTGGAGCGCACGGCCTCAGGCGGCACCGAGATCTACGTCTCGCACCGGGGCATGGTCGAGGTCTACACGCGGGGCGCCGCGCGCGAATCCGACAACAGCACCGTATGGCAGCCGCGCCCAGCCGACCCCGAACTCGAGACCGAGTTCCTGCGCCGCATGATGGTCAAGCTGGGGGTCACCCAGGACCAGGCCAAAGCCGCCTCCGCCGCCGGCGCGTCCAAACCCACCTCCCGCGCCGCCAAGGTGGGCAACACGCCGGTGGTCGAGATCGACGAAGGCTTCGACCGGGCCTGGCGCCGCGTGGGCCTGTCGCTCGATCGCACGGGCTTCACGGTCGAAGACCGCGACCGCGCCCAGGGCACCTACTTCGTGCGCTATGTCGAGCCCCTGGCCGACAAGCAGGACAAGGGCTTCTTCGCCCGCATGTTCAGCGGTTCCGAGAAGGCCGCGCCGCCGGTCAAGTTCCGCATCACCCTGCGCAGCGAGGGCTCCGCCACCACCGTGTCCGTGCTCAATGCCAGCGGCGGGGTCGAGACCTCCGCCACCGCGCAGCGCATCGTGCAGGTGCTGGCGGACGACCTGAAGTAAGCACTATCCGTTCCCCGCTCGCGCGTGCTTAGATTCAAGAGCCTGGGCAGCGGCAGCTCGGGCAATGCGACCCTGGTACAGGCGCGTGACGGCACCACCGTCACCCACCTGCTGGTCGACTGCGGGCTGGGCGTGCGCGAATTCACGCGTCGCCTGGGCCGGGCCGGTCTGCTGGCCGACCAGATCGACGGCATCTTCATCACCCACGAACACGCCGACCATATCGGCTCGGCCCGCTCGTTGGCGCTGCGCCATCGCATCCCGATCTGGATGGGGGCAGGCACGTACACCGCCATCGGCGAGCCTGACTTTGACGGCCTGCTGCGGATCGCCCGCGACGGCGAGGTGATCGCGCTGGGCGACCTGCGGTTCACGCCCTTCACGGTGCCCCACGATGCGCGTGAGCCCCTGCAGCTGCATTGCACCGACGGCGATGCGCGCCTGGGCTTCCTGACCGACCTGGGTCACGTCACCGCGCATGTCCTGTCGCATCTGGCCGGTTGCGGCTCGCTGCTGCTGGAATGCAACCACGACCCCGACATGCTGGCCAACGGACCCTACCCCCACTTCCTCAAGCGGCGCGTGGGGGGCGACTGGGGCCACCTGGCGAACCGGGTCGCCGCCGAAACGGCAGCGGCCTTGCAGCCCGCCGGACTGCGCCAGGTGGTAGCGGCGCATTTGAGCAGGACCAACAACCACCCGGCCCTGGCGCGCGCCGCGCTGGCCGGGGCCCTGGGCTGCACACCCGCCGACATTCCGGTGGCGGATGCGGCCACCGGCTGCGGGTGGATGGACGTCTGATCACCGCGTGGCCACTTACACCCCGGCGCGTCATGGGGTGGGGTGTACTCACTGCCCCCGAGGGGGCCTCAGCCTCCTCGAGGCGACTCGGCGGAGGCTGAACATGCAAAAAGCCGCCCGAAGGCGGCTTTTTCAAGTCAATCGGAAAACCGATTACTTGGAGGCGGCGCTGGCGGGAGCGGAAGCGGCGGGAGCAGCATCCGAAGCCGGGGCAGCGGGAGCGGCGGCGGGAGCCGGAGCGGGCGCAGCGGCCGGCGCGGGCGGGGCTTCCTTCTTGCCGCAAGCAGCCAGACCGATCACGGCGAACAGCGAGGCCAGGACGAGGGTTTTCTTCATTTCGGGTTCCTTGAGTTGTAAACGGTTTTCCGGAAAAACGATCGGCTGCCAAGTGACAACTCGACAACCGACAAAAGAACAAGAAGGACTCGAGCTCTTCCTGCTCAACCCGGGATTATAGGCACAGGTTAACCATCTTGCGCAGCCGGGACTTTCCGGGCATGCAACCAGCCGGCCTGGCACCAGTCCCGCAGCAGGGCCAGGGCGTCCGCACCGGCCTGGGCGAGGTCCTGCGGCGCCAGCTGGCGCCGGTCGGCCAGCCGGCGCATCAGGGCGGCGTCCCGCCCCGCGGCGCGCCAGCTCTCGCCATTCACGAAGATATGCCGTTTGTCATACAGCATGCGGGTGCGGGGATCGAGCACCACACCCTGCAGGCGGCGCGGGGCGCTCTGGCGCTCAAACCAGACCGTGGGCTTGGGCTCGGTGAGGCACTCGCCGAGCGCGCGCCCGAGCGCCTGGCCATCGCGCAGGGCCGCCGCGACGGCCTCCTGCGCGAAGGCCTGCAGGGCCTCGGGGATCGCGCCCGGCGTGGTCGTGGCGGGCTGACGCGGGTCCTGGTACATCGCATCGTCCACGTCGTCTGCAACCTCCTCGGCCAGCTGTCGCAGCAGATCGCGGGCCAGCTCACCGCGACGTGGCGCGCGAAAACCGATCGAGTAGGTCTGGCACTCCCCCTCGGCGATGCCGTCATGCGCGTAGTGGGGCGGCAGGTACAGCATGTCGCCCGGCTCCAGCACGAACTCCTGCTCGGGCTCGAAGCGGGCCAGGATCTTCAGCGGCACATCCGCCTGCAGCGACAGGTCCTTCTGGCGGCTGATGCGCCAACGACGGCGCCCATGCGCCTGCAGCAGGAACACGTCGTAGCTGTCGAAGTGCGGGCCGACGCCCCCGGCGTCGCTGGCGTGGCTGATCATCAGGTCATCCAGCCGCGCCTGCGGAACGAAGCGGAACTGCTGCAGGAGCGCATGCACGCTGGTGTCGTGCAGATCCATCCCCTGCACCAGCAGGGTCCACCCGGGCTTCTTGCGCGCGGGGAGGGTCCGGCGCGCGAAGGGTCCCTGGCGCAGACGCCAGGCGCCACTGGCCTCGCGGACCACCAGGCGCGCCTGCACATCGTCCCGGCCCGCGAGCTCGAACAGGCGCTGGGGCGGCACCAGCGCGCGCATGCCGGGGATGGCGCCGCGCACCAGCAGGGGCTTGCGTTGCCAGTGGCGTGCCATGAACTGCGCGGGGGTGAGGCCGCCCAGAAGGGCCAGGGGGTGGTCGATGTGCATGGTCAGTCAGGCTTGAACTGCGACAATTCTCGCCTATGGATATTTCCCAACCCTGCGTCGTCGCGCTGACCTGGACGCTCAAGGACACGCTCGGCGAAACCCTGGACGAACTGGACGCGCCCGTCGAATTCCTCGTGGGCGGCGACGACCTGCTCGCACGGATCGAAGAGGCCCTGCAGGGTCACGCCGCCGGCGCAAAGCTGGACCTGCACCTGGAGCCCGAGGAGGCCTTCGGCGAGTACGACGAGAACCTTGTCTTCCTCGAGCCGCGCGCCCTCTTCCCCGCCGAACTCGAGGAAGGCATGACCTTCGAGGCCCTGCCGCCCGGCGCCACCTCCGCAGGTCTGCGCGATGCGCTCTACACGGTCACCGAGATCTACCCCGAGCACGTGGTGCTCGATGCCAACCATCCGCTGGCCGGCATCGCGCTGCGGCTGTCTCTCACCGTGCAATCCGTGCGCGAAGCCACCGACGAAGAAATCGAGCGGCGCAGCGCCGGCGCCGGGTTCTTCCGCGTGCTGCCGCAGGCCCCCGGCAGCGACAGCCTGCACTGACGCGGCCGGCCTCCCCCCGCCGCAGCGAGAGCCGCCGCTGACCTGGCGCAGCCCGCGCCGCTTCAGAGGCGGTGGATCACGTTGTCCTCGATCCGCACTCGGTCGCCCACCCGCAGCTCGCCGGTGGCGGGCACTTCGTAGGTGCGCATCACCCCCTGGTCGTTGAGGACTGAAATCCGGTACGTGGGCGAGGTGGTTGCCGTGACCGGCTGCTCGCGCCCGACCTGGCTGCCTGCGGCCGCGCCCGCCACACCCCCAAGGACGGTGGCCGCGTCTCGGCCCGAGCCGCTGCCGATCTGGCGGCCCAGCACCGCACCGGCCACGCCACCGACCACCGCACCGATCACGTTGGGCGATCCCACCGCCGCCGCGCCGGCCGGCACGTACTCGATGCTGGTGATGCGGCCGAATTCCAGGGCCAGGGGCGCTGTGGTGCCGGCCATGGGCGCGCGCGTACCGGACTGCATCATCGGGCCGCCGGCACAAGCGGCCAGGACCGCGGACAGGCCGGCGGCACAGGCCAGCGGAAGGAAGGGAAGCGACGGGCGTGAGGGCAGGCGCATGGGGTTCTCCTGGGTTTGAACCCGGGCGATTGGGCGCCGGGCGCCCCGGGGCTGGCGGCGGCAGGCGCCGCGCCCCCGTGTAGGAATGCCGTGGCGCGCCCGGTCAGGCCTTGCCGGTCGATCCGTAGCCGCCCTCGCCACGCACCGTGGCGGGGAACTCGGTGACCACGTTGAACTGCGCCTGCACCACCGGCACGATCACGAGCTGCGCGAGACGCTCCATGGGCTGCAGGGTGAAGGCGGTTTCGCTGCGGTTCCAGCAACTGACCATCAGCTGCCCCTGGTAGTCGCTGTCGATCAGGCCCACCAGGTTGCCCAGCACGATGCCGTGCTTGTGGCCCAGGCCCGAGCGCGGAAGGATCAGGGCGGCATGGCCCGGGTCCTTGAGCCACATGGCCAGGCCCGTGGGCACCAGCTGCCAGGCGTTGGGGGCCAGCGTGAGCGGCGCCTCCAGGCAGGCGCGCAGGTCCAGGCCGGCGCTGCCGGGCGTGGCGTAGGCAGGCATCTGGTCCGCCAGGCGGGGGTCGAGGATCTTGATGTCGACGTTCATGGCGCTTTTTTTGGGGTGCTGGAAGTTGCCGCGGATCACCCGCAATGCGTGAGAGGTGGTGACGCCGCCAGTGGCCGCCGCGGAACCGGCTCAGCCGGGCCGCTGGCGGCGCCCCCCTTGGGGGGGAGGCGCCGAAGGCGCTTCGGGGGGGGCTGCCCTGTTCGCAATCTCGTCGACCAGCTGGCGCGCCAGCGTGAGCTTGGAGGCACGTGGCAATTCGCGCGTGCCGTGCACATCGACCAGCAGCAGCTGGTTGTCGTCCTGGCCGAAGGTGGCCGGGCCGATATTCCCCACCAGCAGCGGCACGCCCTTGCGTTCGCGCTTGGCCTGGGCATGGGCAGCCAGGTCGTGGCTCTCGGCGGCGAAGCCCACGCAGTACAGGTCGCCCGCGCGGGCGCGTGGACCCTGGGCCAGCGTCGCCAGGATGTCGGGGTTCTCGACGAAGGACAGTGCCGGGGGGCGGCCCGAGCCGTCCTTCTTGATCTTTTCGGCGCTGGCCTGCGCGGGCCGCCAGTCGGCGACAGCGGCCGTGGCCACGAAGATATCGGTCTGACCCGCTGCGGCTTCGCAGGCCGCCAACATCTCGCGGGCCGAACGCACGTCGGTGCGGGCGACGCCGCGCGGCGTGGGCAGGCTCACGGGGCCGGCCACGAGCGTCACCACGGCGCCGGCCTCGCGCGCGGCGCGCGCGATCGCAAACCCCATCTTGCCGGAGGACAGGTTGGTGATGCCGCGAACCGGGTCGATCGCTTCGAAGGTGGGGCCTGCGGTGACCAGCACGCGCCGACCGGCCAGGGACTTGGGCTGGAAGTGGGCGATGAGGTCCTCGAGCAATTCGGCGGGTTCGAGCATGCGCCCATCGCCCGTCTCGCCGCAGGCCTGGGCACCGCTGCCCACACCCATCACGATGGCGCCATCGGCTGCGAGCTGCGCGAAATTACGCTGTGTGGCCGGGTGCGACCACATCTCGCGATTCATGGCGGGCGCCACCAGCAGCGGCACCTTGTCGATCGGGCGGGCCAGGCACATCAGGGACAGCAGGTCGTCGGCGCGCCCGTGCAGCAGCTTGGCGATGAAGTCGGCGCTGCAGGGGGCTATGACGATGGCGTCGGCCTCGCGCGAGAGGTTGATGTGGGCCATGTTGTTCGGCGCGCGGTCGTCCCACTGGGATAGGAAGACGGGCCGGTTGGACAGGGCCTGCATCGTCACCGGGGTGATGAATTGCTGCGAGGCTTCGGTCATGACGACCTGCACGGTGGCCCCCTCCTTTAAGAGGGCGCGGCACAACTCGGCGGCCTTGAAGCAGGCGATGCCTCCGGTGAGCCCCAGGACGATGTGTTTTCCGGCCAGGTCGGTCATGGCGCGCAGTGTAGCCGTGGTGGTGGCCGCGGTCGTCCTGGCGCGCCACGCGCCGGGACGGGGGAAGACGCCCCCTTCCCGCCGCCTATAATCTCGCATTACCACCTCCCGGAAGCCCGCCGCTTCCGACCTGACATGACCAAATTTGTCTTCGTCACCGGCGGTGTGGTGTCTTCCCTCGGCAAGGGAATCGCCTCAGCCTCCTTAGCTGCGATCCTCGAGTCGCGGGGCCTCAAAGTCACCCTCATCAAGCTAGACCCCTACATCAACGTCGATCCAGGCACCATGTCGCCCTTTGAACATGGTGAGGTATTCGTCACCGAAGACGGTGCTGAAACTGACCTCGACTTGGGCCACTACGAACGCTTCATCAACACGCGCATGCGGCGCACCAACAACTTCACCACCGGACAAATTTACAAAAGCGTTCTAGAAAAAGAGCGCCGGGGTGACTACCTTGGCACCACTGTCCAAGTCATTCCCCACATCACCAACGAAATCCAAGACTTCATCAAACGCGGCGCAGGTCTGGGCACCGCTGACGCGGTCGATGTGGCCATTGTGGAAGTGGGCGGCACGGTGGGCGACATTGAATCTTTGCCTTTCCTAGAAGCAGTGCGACAAATGAGCTTGCGCATGGGGCCGCATAACACTGCATTTGTGCACCTGAGTTATGTGCCTTGGATCGCCGCTGCTGGCGAGCTCAAAACCAAACCCACCCAACATACCGCGCAAAAACTGCGCGAAATCGGTATACAAGCCGATGCCTTGCTGTGCCGCGCTGACCGCCCGATTCCGCAGGAAGAGCGTTCCAAAATTTCGCTGTTCTCGAACGTGGCCGAATGGGGCGTGATCTCTATGTGGGACGTCGACACCATTTACAAAGTCCCGCGCATGTTGCACGAACAAGGGCTGGATGCGTTGATTTGCGAAAAACTCAAACTCAACACGCCGCCAGCCAGCCTCAAGCGCTGGGACGATTTGGTACAC
>JBEGVR010000031.1:0-3844 GCA_041178265.1 Pseudomonadota bacterium
CTCGGGCCACGGTGTAGTGCTCTTCGCCGACGACCAGCGGGTCGAGCTGGCGGCTGGTGGAGTCCAGCGGGTCCACGGCGGGGTAGATGCCCAAGGCGGCGATGTCACGCGACAGCACCACAGTGGCGTCGAGGTGGGCGAAGGTGGTGGCCGGCGACGGGTCGGTCAGGTCGTCAGCAGGCACATACACGGCCTGAATGGAGGTGATCGAGCCCACCTTGGTGAACGTGATTCGCTCCTGCAGGCGGCCCATCTCTTCGGCCAGCGTCGGCTGATAGCCCACGGCGGACGGCATGCGGCCCAGCAGCGCGGACACTTCAGTGCCGGCCAGGGTGTAGCGGTAGATGTTGTCCACGAAGAACAGCACGTCACGGCCTTCGTCGCGGAAGGACTCGGCGATGGTCAGGCCGGTCAGCGCCACGCGCAGGCGGTTCCCCGGGGGCTCGTTCATCTGTCCATAGACCATGGACACCTTGGACTCGCCCAGGTTGTCCAGCTTCACGACGCCGGAGTCGGCCATCTCGTGATAAAAGTCGTTGCCCTCGCGGGTGCGCTCACCCACGCCGGCGAACACCGACAGGCCGGAGTGGGCCTTGGCGATGTTGTTGATCAGCTCCATCATGTTCACGGTCTTGCCGACGCCGGCACCACCGAACAGGCCCACCTTGCCGCCCTTGGCGAAGGGGCAGACCAGGTCGATCACCTTGATGCCGGTCTCGAGCAGTTCCTGCGAAGGCGACAGCTCGTCATAGGCTGGGGCCTTGCGGTGGATGGAGGCGGTCAGGGCCTGGTCGATCGGGCCGCGCTCGTCGATCGGGTTGCCCAGCACGTCCATGATGCGGCCCAGGGTGGCCTTGCCCACGGGCACCGTGATCGCCCGCTCGGTGTTGTAGACCATGTTGCCGCGGCGCAGGCCGTCTGACGAGCCCAGCGCAATGGTGCGCACGATGCCGTCACCGAGCTGCTGCTGGACCTCCAGGGTCAGGGCCGTGCCGTCCATCTTGAGTGCGTCGTACACCTTGGGCATCTTGTCGCGCGGGAACTCCACGTCGACCACGGCGCCGATACATTGAACGATCTTTCCCTGAGCGCCTGCGTTCACTCGTGAGTTCTCTTGAGCCATCTTTCGCTCCTATCTAAATTTTTAAACTGCCGCCGCACCCGCCACGATCTCCGAAAGTTCTTTCGTGATCGCGGCCTGGCGCGTCTTGTTGTAGACCAGCTTGAGTTCGGCAATCACATTGCCGGCGTTGTCGGTGGCGGCTTTCATCGCCACCATACGGGCCGATTGCTCGGATGCCATGTTCTCGGCGACGGCCTGGTACACCAGGCCCTCGACGTAACGCACCAGCAGCTCATCGATGACGGTCTGGGCGTCGGGCTCGTAAAGGTAGTCCCAGGCATGCCCTTCCGACTGCGCTTCCATGCGGTCGGCGGACAGGGGCAGCAGCTGCTCGACCACCGGTTCCTGCTTCATCGTGTTGATGAACTTCGTGTAGCACAGGTACACGGCCTTGAGCTTGCCCTCGGCGTACTGGTCCAGCAACACCTTGACCGGGCCGATGAGGCGCTCCAGGTGCGGCGTGTCGCCCAGCTGGGTTGCATGCGATACCACCTTGGCGCCCACGCGGTTGAGGAAGCCCAGGCCCTTGTTGCCGATGGCCACCGCCTGCGCCTGGACGCCCGCATTCTGGAAATCGCGCAGCTTGTTGGTGACCGCGCGCAGCACGTTGGTGTTCATGCCGCCGCACAGGCCCTTGTCCGTGGTGACGACGACGAAGCCGACCGCATTGACCTCGTGCACCTGCATGAACGGGTGCGTGTACTCCGGATGGGCCTTACCCAGGTTGGCCGCGATGTTGCGCACCTTGTCGGCGTAAGGCCGGGCCGAACGCATGCGGTCCTGCGCCTTGCGCATCTTGGAGGCGGCGACCATTTCCATGGCCTTGGTGATCTTCTTGGTGTTCTCCACCGATTTGATCTTGCCGCGTATCTCTTTTCCTGCAGCCATGCTGGTTCCCCTCGGGTTTAGGCGAAGGTCTTCTTGAAGGCCTGGATGGCGGAAGTGAGCTCGGCTTCGGCGTCCTTGTCCATGGCCTTGTCGTTATCGAGCTTGGCCATCAGGGCAGCGTGCTTGTCCTTGAGGTGGGCGTGCAGGCCCGACTCGAAGGGCAGGACGCGCTTGATCTCGATGTCGTCGAAGTAGCCCTTGTTCACGGCATACAGCGAAGCCGCCATCATCGAGATCGGCAGCGGCTGGTACTGGGGCTGCTTGAGCAGCTCGGTCACGCGGGCACCACGGTCCAGCTGCTTGCGGGTGGCTTCGTCCAGGTCGGAGGCGAACTGCGCAAAGGCCGCCAGTTCACGGTACTGGGCCAGGTCGGTCCGGATACCGCCGGAGAGCGACTTGATCAGTTTGGTCTGGGCGGCGCCACCGACGCGCGACACCGAGATACCGGCGTTGATGGCGGGGCGTACACCGGCGTTGAACAGGCTGGTCTCCAGGAAGATCTGGCCGTCGGTGATCGAGATCACGTTGGTCGGCACGAAGGCGGACACGTCGCCGGCCTGCGTCTCGATGATGGGCAGGGCGGTCAACGAACCGGTCTTGCCCTTGACGGCACCCTTGGTGAAGGCTTCGACATAGTCGGCATTCACGCGGGCAGCGCGCTCGAGCAGGCGGGAGTGGAGATAGAACACGTCGCCGGGGTAGGCTTCGCGGCCCGGGGGGCGGCGCAGCAGCAGCGAGACCTGGCGGTAGGCCACGGCCTGCTTGGACAGGTCGTCATAAATGATGAGCGCATCCTGGCCGCGGTCGCGGAAGTACTCGCCCATCGTGCAGCCGGAATAGGCGGACACGTACTGCATGGCGGCGGACTCGGAGGCCGAGGCGGCCACGACGATGGTGTAGTCCATGGCGCCGGCCTGCTCCAGGGAGCGCACCACGTTCTTGATCGACGACGCCTTCTGGCCGATGGCGACGTAGATGCAGGTCATGTTCTGACCCTTCTGGTTGATGATCGCGTCGATCGCCACGGCCGTCTTGCCGGTCTGGCGGTCGCCAATGATCAGCTCGCGCTGGCCACGGCCGATCGGCACCATGGAGTCGATGGACTTCAGACCGGTCTGCACCGGCTGGTCCACCGATTTACGGGCGATCACGCCCGGGGCGACCTTCTCGATCACGTCGGTCATCTTGGCATTGATCGGGCCCTTGCCGTCGATCGGCTGGCCCAGGGCGTTGACGACGCGGCCAATGAGTTCGGGGCCGATGGGCACTTCCAGGATGCGGCCCGTGCACTTGACGGTGTCGCCCTCGGAGATATGCTCGTACTCGCCCAGAATCACGGCGCCGACGGAGTCGCGCTCGAGGTTCAGGGCCAGGCCGAAGGTGGGCTCGCCCTTGGCGTTGGCAGGGAACTCCAGCATCTCGCCGGCCATGACGTCAGACAGGCCATGGATGCGAGTGATGCCGTCGGCCACGGACACCACGGTGCCCTGGTTGCGGATGTCGGCATTGCCGGCCAAGCCTTCAATACGGCTCTTGATCAGTTCAGAAATCTCTGCGGGATTGAGTTGCATGACTCTTTCCTTTTCCTTGTGTTTGCTGCGTGGCGCTGGGCCGGGATTAGGCTGTGAGCGCGACCTTCATCTGCTCGAGGCGGGCCTTGACGGAGGCGTCGAGCACCTCGTCGCCGACCACCACACGAATGCCGCCTATGAGGGAGGTGTCTTCCTGCACGGCGACCGAGAGCTTGTGGCCGAAGCCCTTTTCAAGCGCTGCGGACACCTTGCCCAGGTCGTCGGCGGAAATCGGGAAAGCGCTGTAGACCACGGCGTCGCT
>JBEGVR010000032.1:0-3951 GCA_041178265.1 Pseudomonadota bacterium
AATGTCCTTGATGGCGGCGCAGACCGCGTCCGTGTCCACGGTGATGAAGCCGTCGACCAGTTCGCTGCTGATGCGGAAGGTCTCTTCGCCCACCAGTTTGACGGCGGTGCCGTCGCTGAACAGGCCGACATCGGGCAGGGTCACGCGTTCACCGGCGGCCACCGACTGCATCATGGCGTCGGAGTCGTCCATCTGCACGCCAATTACTTTGATTTCCGGTCGCACCGCCTTGATGTAGTTGGCCACGCCGGCGATCAGGCCGCCGCCGCCGATGGCCACGAACACCGCGTCCAGCCGGTTGTTGCCCAGGCTTTGCAACTGGCGCAGCATTTCCATGGCAATCGTGCCCTGGCCGGCGATCACGTCCGGGTCGTCGAAGGGGTGCACAAAGGTCAGGCCCTGTTCCTGTTCCAGTTTCACCGCGTGCTGGTAGGCGTCGGAATAGCTGTCGCCGAAAAGCACCACTTCGCCGCCCAGGTTCTTCACCGCGTCGATTTTGAGCTGCGGTGTGGTGGTGGGCATGACGATGACCGCGCGCGAGCCCAGCTTGTGCGCGCCCAGCGCGACCCCTTGCGCGTGGTTGCCGGCGGAGGCGCAAATCACCCCGCGCTGCAGTTGCTCCGGCGTCAGATGAGCCAGCTTGTTGTAGGCGCCACGCAGCTTGAAGCTGAACACCGGCTGCTGGTCCTCGCGCTTGAGGAGCACCTTGTTGTGCAGCCGCCGGCTCAGGTTGCGCGCCGGCTCCAGTGCGGACTCGACGGCCACGTCATACACCCGGGCATTGAGCACCTTGCGCAGGTAGGGGTCGGCGGTTCGGGGGACGGAAGCGGCGGGCATGTCGGGTTTACAAACGGATTGATCTTGTTACACCGAGACACAGACGGCAGGTTTCTGTATGCCAATGTATTAATTAATTACTCTTTTACCGGATGAGATGCGGCGCTTTTGATGAGTTGTAGATCCCAATAGACCCTATAACGATGACCCGATTTCCATGAAACGATATTCCTATGCTTGACGCCGACCGCTGGAGCGGGGCGGCTGCCACGAACGACAAGGTGTTTCGCGCCCATCGTGGGCGTACCGTCCCCATCCCCGAAACCCTGACGTCTGTGTCAGGCTATCCGGAAAAGCTCCGAATCTACAGGATCGCTGCCAGCCGCTATTGGCAGGTGCGCTGCTGGTTCAATGGAAAAACCTATTCCAAGAGCCTGCGCACCACCTCCAAGAAAAACGCGATCATGCTGGCCAAGCGTTTCTTCGACGCCACCTCGGCCGCGGTCAACATGGCACGTGACACCGGGGTCGATTCGGGCTCGCCCAGCTTCGGCATGCTGGCCGAGAAACTCTTCCAGCAGGAGTCCGCGCGCCAGCACCGCGGGGAGTTCAGCAAGGGGTCGCTGCAGGTCATGCGCAACCGCCTGGACGCGCACATCCTGCCCGAGCTTGGCGGCATTCCGGTACGGGCGGTGGGCTATGTGGCGCTGCAGGGCTTTGCCGAGCGGCTGGGCCGCGAGGGCTTCACCTCGACCACGATCTCGCAGTACTTGGTGATCGTTCGCAAGATCCTCAAGCTCGCACGCCACCTGGGGCACATCAGCGAGGTGCCCGAGTTTCCGCAGATCCGCGTGACGGCCACGCCGCGCGGGGGCTTCAGCGTCACCGAGTACCGCCAGCTGCTGCGCAAGGCGCGCGCCCTGCGCGGCAAGCGCCACCCCATCCTGCGCAAGCTCAAGGAGTACGAGCGCTTCTGGATTGCGCGGGACCTGCTGGTCATGCCCGAGGACATCGCCTGGGTGATCGGCTTCATGGTCAACACCTTCGTGCGGCCGGGCGACATCAAGAAGATGAAGCACAAGCACATCGAAGAGGTGCGCGGCAAGCACATGTACCTGCGCATGAACCTGCCCGAGACCAAGCGCCACGACAAACCGGTGGTGAGCATGCGCGCGGCGGTGCGCATCTTTGCGCAGATCAAGCAGCGCAACGAACGCGCCGGCTTCGGCAGCCCGGACGACTACCTCTTCCTGCCCCAGCTGAGCAACCGCGAGCACGCGCTGGCGGTGATGAACCAGCTGTTTCACTGGGTCATGGCGGAGTGCGGCCTGAGCACCGGCCCGCTGGGCCAGAAGCGCACGCTGTACAGCCTGCGCCACACGGCCATCACCTTCCGCCTGCTCTACGGCCAGGGTATCGACATGCTCACCCTGGCGCGCAACGCCCGCACCAGCGTGAACATGATCGAGCGCTTCTATGCCTCATCGCTCAGTGGGGAGATGAACGTGGGGATGCTGCACAGCAGAAGGCAGGTGGCGTCGGCTTGAGGGGTGCCTCTGCAGGGCCCCTACAGGCGGGGCTGGGCCTGTAGCCGCCGCACCTGCTGGCGAACCCCTGCGAAGATGGCCTCGCCCACGTCCTGCGGGAAGCCGGCGGGCATCAGCCGGGTAACGGCGGTGATGGCTGGTTCGACCCGGGTGAGCAGTTCTTCCATGATGTCTTCGGCGTTCGCTCCCCAGCCGCATCGGGCCGCTGTGGCGTTGAAATGGCGCCGCATGATGGTCGCCAGCTCATAGTGCCGGTTCTTGCCGCTGACCGCCATGGCCAGCCTGGCGTTGCGCCAGGCCAACTGGTTCCTTCCACCGCCGATGACGGGCCAGGCGGAGAGCACGTCGTACAGGGGGGTCAGCGCATAGGCGCCTCCCGCCTGCAGCCGGATGCTGAAGTTCTTCGCGTGGCCATCCGTGGCAGCCAGCAACCAGAAAACGACTTGACTCGCCATGAGAGTGCGCAGATCGGCCTCTGCATTCTGTGAGCCGCTGAGCACCTGGGCCAGGCGTTCAATGCCGGGTCCGCCGTCGCTCTCGTATTTTCGGGCGGCACTCACGCCCAGGGCCTGGCAGAAGTCCTCCTGAGGCAGGCGAAGAATCCATGTGCCCGAGGGGTGCCGCTTGCGGTCGAAACGTTCGACCACCAGGACCGGCGCGTGGTCGGCAAAGGTCACGATGTCGGCCTGTGCCACGTCCAGCCCCAACGCCTGCATGAACCTCAGGCACAGCCACTCGTTGTAGAGGGAGGTGCGCATGTCGGCCTGCATGTTGCCGGCCAGGCCCAGTGGCAGCTTGATGATGTGCGTCGTGGGCGTGGCGCCCCGTGGCCGCAGCCACTTGCCGTCGTGAAGCAGCAGGGCTGTCTTTTCCTGGGCGCCAGCGATCGAGACGCGAAAATCCGAGTCCTTGCCCTGAGGGGCAAACCCGCCGCTGGCGACAGTGGCGCGCAGCAGGGCCGCCACGGCCTCTTCATCCAGGATGTCGCCCTCGATGCGGTCGAAGCCCGCGGGCGACGCATCGGCTGGAAGGAATTGAACGGCGCCCACGCAATCGCGGCCGATGGCTGCCAGCAGATCGAAGGTGTCGTCCGAGCCGGCCGCATAGCGCTGCGCGAGGCGCCTGCGGATGGTGCCGCTGTCAGGCAGCAGGTTGTCAAAGAAGTATTCGACGCGGTCGCCGCGCAGCGGCTCGTTGCCCACGAGGGGGAGCGGCAGGGACAAGGACAGCGGCCGGGCGGAGGGTGAAGCCAGCCAGCTGTCGTCATAGCGCAGCGCCATCGGCTGGCGGGAGGCGGGTGTCCAGTGAGCGACGAGTTCGCCGTTGGCCCAGATGGCGAGCGGCTGGGCGCTGGAGCGGCGGCCCACGGCTTACCACTCGCTCGTCTGGGGCCCGGCGGCTGGCGGCGCCTGCTCGCGCGGCTGCACGGTCAGCTGCAGGCCCAGCTGGGCGCACAGGGCCATGAGCTGCTCGACGCTCAGCGTGCCGGGCGCGCGCTCGAGCTCGGACAGGCGCCGCTGGCTCAAGCCCAGCCGCGCGGCGAGCTGCGCCTGGGTGAGCTGGCGGCTCTTGCGCGCGCCCAGCAGGAGAACCCCTAGCTGGGAGGCGGTGACGAGCGCTTGGCTTC
>JBEGVR010000033.1:0-6987 GCA_041178265.1 Pseudomonadota bacterium
CAGGCGCCGGCGTGGTGGCAGGTGTTGATCAGCCAGGCCAGGCCGGGCGCGACGAAATGCTTGAACTTCGCCGCCTCCAGCATGTCCAGCGCCTCGGTGTCGGTGAAGCTGGCGTGGTAGATGACCTCGATGCCCTGGCGCACGCATTCCTTGATCGACCAGGTGCTGCGCGCGTGCGCCGCCACGCGCTTGCCCCAGCGGTGCGCCTCGTCGACGCAGACGGCGACCTCCTGCTCGGTGAACTGGCTCATCTCCGAGGGCATGCCGGTGATGGACTCGCCCGAGAGGTTGATCTTGAGTGAATCCACGCCGTACTTGCAGAACATGCGCACGCAGCGGCGCATCTCCTCGGCGCCGCTGACCACCGCCCCGAAGGCGAACTCCGGCTGCGGCAGGTGCGGCGCGGTGGTGTCACCCAGACCGCCGGGTACCGTGATCTCCTGGCTGGCCGCCAGGTAGCGCGGACCGATGATGGTGCCGTCGTTGATGGCATTGCGGATCACCACGTCCAGGCGCGGCTTGGCGGTGGCCGCGCCCACGCAGGAGGTCCAGCCCATGTCCAGGTAGCGCCGGGCCACCTGGGCGCACCACAGGATGTGCTCCTCTGGCGGCATGCGCTGGATGGACTCCAGGCTGGGCTGGTCGTTCCAGGAAAAATGCGTGTGCGCCTCCACCATTCCCGGCATCAGGAAGGCCCCAGCCCCGTCGATCATCTGGGCGCCGGCGATGGGCGCGGCGCGCGCCCCGTAACCTGACTTGGCCACCCGCGTGATGCGGTTGCCCTGCACCAGCACCTCGCCCTGGAACGGCGCTTCGCCGCCGCCGTCGAAGATGCGCACATTGGTGAATAGAACGTCGGCCATGCGCTCGGTCCTCCGGTTCAATGGGCCGCCAGGGTCGCGGGCGCCTGCGTCCGCGCGTGCGTGCGCCCCACCGACCCGACGAATTCCTGCCAGTGGGTCATACAGGCCTGGGCCTGCTCCACCGGCGTCCAGTGGCCACAGCGTTGCAGCACCACCGTGCGCACCGAGCGCGCGCCATGCAGGCGATCGGCCAGGGCCCGCACCGCCTGCGGCGGTGCGACGCCGTCCTCGTCGCCGGTCACCAGCAGCAGCGGCGCCTGGATGCGTTCCACCGCCGCGGGCTGCGCGTCGGCCAGGGCCTCGCAGCTGCGGGCATAGGCGTCGCCGTCGCATCGCATCAGGCCGTCGCGCACGAAAGACACCACCAGCGGCTGCCGCGCGCGCGTGTCGGCCGACAGGGAAGCCTGCACCAGCTGCTGCGCGATCGCGTGCATGCCGGTCACGCCGCTGCGCGCCTTCTGCGCCCGGTCACGCAGGGCCGGCCGGGCGGGGTCGGGCGGTGCCATCAGGGGGCCGAACAGGGCCAGGCTGCGCACCAGCGACGGGTGCGCCACTGCCAGGTGCTGGCAGACGATGGTGCCCAGTGAATGCCCCAGCCAGTCGGCCTGCCGCACCCCCAGGCGCTCGCAGGCCTGCACGGCGGCGGCCACGAAGCGCTCGATCGACAGCGTGCCTTCGGCGCGCGAGGACATCCCGCTGCCCGGCAGGTCGATGCGCAGCACGCGGTGCCGGGCCAGCGCCGGCATCATCGGTGTCCAGGTGTTGGAGCTGCCCCCCAGGCCGTGCACGCAGACCAGCGGGGGGCCTTCGCCCTCGTCTTCCACGGCGACGCGCTCGAACAGGTGCAGGGTCACGAACGGGCTCCTCACTGCGGGGGGGGAGAAATGAGACTTGCGTCTCAAATCTGGATGGAGGCATCATAAGCATGAGCAACTTGCCCTGCCAAGGGCCCAACCCTCGATCACCACCCGGGACAAACCCGCATGCCCGCCTCCAAGGTCGCTCCCAGCTTCGGCCCCTCGCCGCCAGAAAGAGGCGTAAAGGCCTCCACCTTCCGCCTGTTGCTGGACACCGCCATGCAACTGATACGCGAAGCCGGCCACGTGCCCTCCATGGCCGACGTGGCGCAGCGCAGCGGGGTCTCACGCGCCACGGCGTACCGCTACTTTCCCAGCCGCAGCGCCCTGATCGCCGCGGTGATGGACGCCTCGCTCGGCCCGTTGCGCGACTTTTCTTCGCCCCATGCCGACGGGCCCCGCCGCGTGCGCGACGTCTTCGAGAAGACCTTTCCGCGCTTCCAGGCCTTCGAGCCGCAGATGCGTGCTGCAGTGCAACTCTCTCTGGAGCAATGGGCGCAGGAGCGGGCCGGCACCCTGGAAGAAGAACCCTACAAGCGCGGCCACCGGGTCCGCATCGTGGGCGATGCCATTGCGCCTCTGTCCGCCACCCTGCAGCCCGCCGTGCAGATGCGCCTGCACCAGGCGCTGACCGTGGTCTACGGCATCGAGACCTACATGATCCTCAAGGACATCTGGGGCCTGTCGGACAAGGCCGTGGAGAAGGTCGCGCTGTGGATGGCCGATGCGCTGGTCACCGCCGCAATGAACGAAGCCGGGCGGCCCGCCGCCACCGCCCGCACACCTCTGCGTACGACCCCCCGCACACCCCCCCGCAACACCAGGAGCAAGCGATGACATCCCCCCTGCACAGCCCGGCGTGGTACGACGACCAGTACAACAACCGCGCGCGCATTCCCGAGCACCCGCAGATCCTGCAGTCCTGGGCCGAGCGCTCGCAGCAGGCCCTGGCGGGCGAAGGCTGCGTGCGCGATGTGCCCTATGACGAGAATGCCCCCACGCCGGCCGAGGCGGGCTACGACCCTGGCCACACGCTGGACCTGTTCCTGCCGCAGAGATCAGGCGGCATCGCGGCGGGCGGCGCGGCGGCGGGTGCGGCAGGTGGCGCTGCCCCCGTGCTCGTGTACCTGCATGGCGGCTACTGGCGGGCCCTGTCCAAGCGCGACCAGGCCTTCATCGGGCCGGCCTTCGCGCGCGCGGGCGCGCTGACGGTGATCCCCGACTACCCGCTGGCCCCCGCCGTCACCCTCGAGCACATCGTGATGCAGGTGGCCCGCGCCGTGGCCTGGACCTGGCGCAACGCCCGGACCTACGGCGGCGACCCGGATCGCATCGTCGTGGCCGGCCACTCCGCCGGCGGGCACCTGGCCACCATGATGCTGCGCCTGGTCTGGCCCGCCTTCCAGGCCGACCTGCCCGAGCGTCTGGTCAAAGGGGCGGTGTCCCTCTCGGGCGTGTTCGACCTGGAGCCCCTGCGGCATGTGGCCCTCGTGGCGTCCGACCTGAGGCTGGATGAACGCTCAGCCCTGCGCCTGAGTCCGGCCCGCATGCCCGCCCCCCTGGGGCCGCTGCTGGCGCTGGTCGGGGCCGAGGAAAGCGAGGAGTTCGTGCGCCAGAACCAGTTGATCCGTGATGCCTGGGGCGCGCACGCCGTGCCCGTGTGCGAGACGGTGCCTGGCCGGCACCACATGAACGTGCTGCACGACCTGGCAGACCCCCAGGCCCGGGCGCACCGGCTCACGCTGGGCCTGCTGGGGCTGACGGCGCGGGCCGCCTCTCAGTAGGTCGAACGCCCGCCCGACAGGTCGAACACCGCGCCCGTCGAGAAAGAGCACTCCTCGGTACACAGCCAGGCGACCATCGCGGCGATTTCCTCGGGTTGGCCAAAGCGCCCCATCGGGATCTTGGACAGCATGAAGCCGATGTGCTCGGGCGTCATCTGGTCGAAGATCGCGGTGCGCACCGCTGCCGGCGTCACGCAGTTGACGCGGATGCCGGTGTCGGCCAGCTCCTTGCCCAGGGACTTGGTCAGGGCGATCACGGCGGCCTTGCTCGCGCTGTAGGCGCTGGCATTGGGGTTGCCGTCCTTGCCCGCCACCGAGGCGATGTTGACGATGCGGCCTTCGCCGGACTCGCGCATCCAGCCGACCACCTCGCGGCAGCAGTAGAACAGCCCGTGGACGTTCACGTCGAACACCTGGCGCCAGCCTTCGACCGGGTAGTTCCAGACCTGCGTGTTCGGGCCGGTGATGCCGGCGCTGTTCACGAGGGCATGCACCCGCGCATGGCGTTTGCGCGTGGCCGCCACCGCGGCGCTCACGGAGGCGGAGTCCGCCACATCCACCATCACCGCATCGGCGGCGGCCCCCAGGGCCTGCGCGGCCCGCGCGGCCCCGGCTTCGTCGCGGTCCCACAGCGTCACGCTGCCGCCTGAGGCGATCAGCCGCTGCGCGATCGCATAGCCCAGGCCGGTGGCCCCGCCGGTCACGATCGCGTGGCGGCCTTGGAAGTCGAGTTGGTTCATGGGGTGGCTCTGTCGCAGCGTTGTGGTTGAAAAGCGGATTGTGCAACCCGGCATGGACGGCGCCCGAGGCCCGGCCGCAGCGCAGGCGGCTCGCGGCAGCGGGCATGGCGATGATCTTGCGAAATCTGATGGCTTTAATTCTGATGGCTTTAATTAATTCTTTAGTATCTATTTATTCTTAATTTAACTTAAAAGAAATCAGTAGCACTCTCTAATCTATTAAGGGTATTATCAGGCGTTTACAGATGTCGGTCCAAAGATCGATAAGCATGCCTAACTCCAGAACGCCAGCCCGGCATCGCCGGGGCGCCAGGGTCTCGCCTCTCACGGGGCGGGGCAGGCTGATGCGCGCTCTGGAATCGCGGTTCCTGTTCGATCCCTCGCCGCGTGTTTGTGCAGCAGCATGCCGACTGCCCTGTCAGGCACGTACTTGCGGACTTTAGTGGAGTGCTTAGCGCCAGATCGACCATCCAAGCCTTATTAATTAGATAACCAGTAAATTGCCCAATTAACTTAATATTTTAACGGAGCACTCAGGACCAACAGCTTCACAAAAAATGCAAGCCTCAAGTATTAATCGCTCAAAGCCCAAAACGCCCAGCTTGATGCGGGCGTTGGAGCAGCGATTTTTATTTGACGGTGCAGCGCTTTTTGATCCCCTCGCCCTGGTGGACACCACTTCAGAAAATACCACCAGTAACGACGAAGCGACTCAAGCGACCGAAGACACTGTAAACACGACCACGCAGACATCTGCGGGAAATACAGCAGTTGAACCCGGTTCATCGCCCAGCGCCATGTTTTTGGCCCCGCCAACAACCAACCAGGCGCTTCAAACTGCATTAGATAACGCTGCCGAGATCCTTAGGCAATTACCGACGCGTGACGATTTTCGGCAGATCATTGAGCAAGCATTCGGGAAAAACATCCTAGATGCCTCGGCATGGGAATCCGCTTTCCAGTCCCTGCAGATCAAGCTCCAGGGTGATGGGCTGCAGTTGCGTGTGGAGTTGCTGTCCGGAGAAATCATGGGGTCGGCGCAGGCCGCATTTGCCGCTGCGGGGCCGGAAGGCGATTCTGTTGTCTACCTCAACAGCGCTTGGCTCGATTCAGGCGCGAGTGTCGATGATGTGACGGTCGCCTTGCTGGAGGAAGCTGGGCATCGAATGGATGTGCTGCTTAATGGCGACAGAGATAGCGCAGGGGATGAAGGTAACGAGTTTGCGAGTTACCTAACGGTTACCGGAAGTCCCCTCTTGTTTGACGCGGATGCAGACGACCATGCCCAGTTATTTTTTAACGGCGTGCCAGTCGATGTCGAATGTGCGACTTTGGGTGGCACCTCGACGTCACCGACTTATACCGAGCAAGCTGAACCGATCATCATCAACTCCAGAGCCTTCGCCATTGGCCCGACCGGCACAACGATTACCAAGGCGGAAGTTGCGATTACAAATTTCCAGACCGGAGATTTGCTGAGTTTTTCTGCAGTTACTAGCGGCGGCGGTCAAACCGGTGCGAGTTTCTCTGCGGCATACAGCAGCGGATTACTCACACTTACGAGCAGCGGAGGCCCAACTCTCGCCAATTGGGAGAATGCATTGAACAATGTTTATTTTTCCAGTACCGCAGACGATCCTACCGGCTCTAACTCCATCCGGAACATTACCTTCAAAGTCTACGATGCGACGGTCTCTGCAGTTGTCAACTCTACGGTAACCATCACGCCCGTCAACGATGCACCAGTGGTAACGGCGGCGGCGAGCGCGGCGTATACGGAGAACGCGTCCAGTGCGACGGTGCTCTCATCGGGGCTGACGCTGACGCTGACGGATGCCGACGACACGAATATCGCGTCAGGCAGCGTGACGATCGGCAACTTCACGGCGGGCGACACGCTGACGTGGACCAACCAGGACGGTATCACGGCGACTTACAACACCGGCACGGGCGTGCTAACGCTGAGCGGTTCGGCCGCGCGGGCGACCTACCAGACCTTGCTAAGCACGGTGGCGTACTCGAGCACATCGGACGACCCGACAGTCAATGGAACAAAGACTACACGCACGATCACCTGGTCGGTGACGGATGCGAACTCGGATGGCGCCGGTGCGGCAACCAGTACGGCGGCGACAACGACTCTGACGATTGCACCAGTCAATGACGCGCCTGTGGTGACATCGGCGGCGAGCGCGACGTATACGGAGAATGCAGCCAGTGCGACGGTGCTCTCGCCGCTGCTGACGCTGTCGGATGCCGACGACACGAATATCGCCTCAGGCAGCGTGACGATCGGCAACTTCACGGCCGGCGACACGCTGACGTGGACCAACAAGCCTGGCATCAACGCTGCCTACAACAGCGACACAGGTGTGCTGACGCTGAGCGGTTCGGCCGCGCTGGCCAACTACCAGGCCTTGTTGCGCACGGTGGCCTACTCGAACGCGTCGAACGATCCGACGTTGAATAGCGCAACGCGCACAATCACCTGGTCGGTGACGGACGCGAACTCTGATGGCGCGGGTCCGGCAACCAGTACGGCGGCGACAACGACTCTGACGATTGCACCAGTCAATGACGCGCCTGTGGTGACAACGGCGGCGAGCGCGGCGTATACGGAGAATGGGGCCAGTGCGACGGTGCTCTCATCGGGGCTGACGCTGTCGGATGCCGACGACACGAATATCGCCTCAGGCAGCGTGACGATCGGCAACTTCACGGCCGGCGACACGCTGACGTGGAC
>JBEGVR010000034.1:0-4808 GCA_041178265.1 Pseudomonadota bacterium
GCCGGCCCTGCCTCGTCAGGCGCGTCGGACCGCGACCTGGGGCTGATGCTGGGGCGGCCGCTGGTCACGCCCCTGAACAACGGCAAGCTGGGCGTGATCGTGGGCAACGGCTACAACAGCATCTCCGGCAAGGCGGTCCTGTACATCTTCATCCTCGCCGCCGATGGCCGCCTGGAACGCGTGCGCAAGATCGACACCGGGGCGGACGCAGGCAACGGACTGGCCGGCCCGGCCGTCCTGGACACCAACCGCGACGGGCGGGCCGACCACGTCTATGCGGGCGACCTGCAAGGCAATGTCTGGCGCTTCGACATCGGATCGGCCGATCCCGCGGACTGGGGTCTGGCCTATGGCGGTCGCCCCCTGTTCCGCGCACGGGATGCCGCCGGCAGAGCCCAGCCCATCACCGCGCCGCTGCTGGCCGTCATCCAGGAGCAGGCTGGCGGTCCGCACAGTGGCAAGCCCTTCATCTTCTTCGGCACGGGCGCGTACTTCCGGCAGGACGATCCGGCCGATCGCAGCGTGCAGTCCTGGTACGGCCTGGTCGATGACCACGCACCGATCATCACAGGCCGGTCGGCCTTGCGACAGCGCACCTTCGCCGCCAGCGGCGCGCTGGCGAGCCAATCGGTCCGCGCCATTTCCGCAGCGGCTGAAGGCGACCTGGCTGATCGCCAGGGCTGGTACCTGGACCTGAACGAACCCGCAGTCGGCGAGCGCACCGTGAGCGCCGCGCAGATCGTCCGCCTGGCGGTACCCGCACTCGTCTTGAACTCCATCATCCCGGTGACCGATGACCCGTGCGTGGCGGGCGGTCGCGGCTTCGTCAACATGCTCGACCCGTTCACCGGCGGCGCCCTGGCGGTGGGCGTCATCGATGTCACGGGTGATGGCAACTTCAACAACGACAAGCTTGGCGAGCGATTCGTCGGGTCGGTGGATCCGGGCGTGGGCTTGCCCAGCGAGGTCATCTTCGTGCGCCGCGCCAACGGCGTTTCCACAGGCTTCGTGTCGGGCTCCGGGCGGACCGATCCACCAGGCCATGGCACCAGCGCCGGCATCCAGGGATTGACGCTCAAGAGCGGCCTGACGGCGGGGCGGCGCATCGCCTGGCGCGAGATCATCAGGGATTGACCATGCACACCCCACGCACCACCCCACGCACCACCCCACGCGGCTTCACCCTCATCGAGCTGCTGATCGCGGTCGCAGTCATCGGCGTGCTGTCGGCCATCGCGTATCCGGCGTACCAGAACCACATCCTGCGCACGCACCGCGCCGTGGCCGCGGCCTGCCTCCAGGAGCTGGCCCTGCAGATGGAGCGGCGCTACACCACGTCGATGGCGTATGACAGCCCGTCTACCCTCCCCGTCGCGGCCTGCGCCGGCGCCGCCCAGGGCCGCTACGTCTTCGCCTTCGGCGCCATGGCCGTCCCCCCCGCCACGCCCGGCGGCACCGCCACGAGCGTGACCGGACCTGCCGCCACCGCCTACCTGCTGCAGGCCGCCCCGCAAGGCCCCCAAGTGGCCGACACCGGCTGCGGCACCCTGGGCCTGGACCACCTGGGCACACGCACGCGCTCGGGCACCGCCCCCGATGTACAGTCCTGCTGGCGATGAATCCTGCCCGCAGCTGAATTGACCTCCCTCCCCGCCCCGATCACCACCGCGCTGGAACTGGCACGCAGGTCGCTGTACCTCTCCAGCCCCAACCCGCACGTGGGCTGCGTGATCACGTCGGCCGACGGCCGGGTGCTGGGCCAGGGCTACACGCAGGCCGCCGGCAGCGCGCACGCCGAGGTCATGGCCCTGCGTGACGCGCAGGCGCTCGGGCACGACGTGCGCGGGGCCACCGCCTGGGTCACCCTGGAACCCTGCGCCCACACGGGACGGACCGGCCCCTGCTGCGATGCCCTGGTGGCGGCCGGCATCGGACGCGTCGTCGCCTCCTTGCTTGACCCCAATCCGAAGGTCGCGGGCCAGGGCCTGGCGCGCCTCTCGGCAGCGGGTGTCTCGGTGGAAACCGGGCCGGGCGCCGCCGAGTCGCGCGAACTGAACCTCGGATTCTTCAGCCGCATGGTGCGCGGCACGCCCTGGGTGCGCCTGAAGGTTGCCGCCTCGCTCGATGGCACCACCGCCCTGGACAACGGCCAGAGCCAGTGGATCACCTCAGAGCTGGCCCGCACCGACGGACACGCCTGGCGCGCGCGCGCCTGCGCGGTCCTCACCGGCATCGGCACGGTGCTGGAGGACGACCCCCTCCTGGACGTGCGCCTGGTCGAGACGCCCCGCCAACCGGTGGTCGTCGTGGTAGACAGCCGCCTGGAGCTGCCGGCCACGGCCCGCCTGTTCCAGCCCCGGCGCGCCGTGTGGGTGTACACCGCAGTGCACGACGCCCTCAAGCGATCGGCCCTGGAGGCCCGGGGCGCCACCGTCATCCCCCTGCCCGGCGCCGGCGGCAAGGTCGACCTCGCGGCCATGCTGCGTGACCTGGGCCGGCGCGAGATCAACGAGCTGCACGTCGAGGCGGGCCACAAGCTCAATGGCTCGCTGGTGCGCGAGGGCCTGGCCGACGAGTTCCTGGTGTATCTGGCCCCCACCCTGCTTGGATCCGGGCGCGGCATGGCGGCCTTCGGACCTGTGGCCGATCTGGCCCAGGGCGTGCGGCTGGAATTCGCCTCAAGCGAGGCGGTCGGCCCCGACCTGCGGGTCGTGGCGCGTGTGGCGGGCCGGGACCGCTTCTAGCGGCCCGCGCCGGGCGGGGCACACCGCCTGGCGGCGGCACAGGCCACGGGGATACGCCCCTTTGGAATGGTCGTTTCCTCCCCCCGGCGGCCCCCCGGCCCAATCCCTGCGAAAATGGCGGGATGTTCACCGGCATCATCACCGGCGTGGGGCGCATCGCCGCCGTCCACGACCTCGGAAGTTCTTTGCAGTACGGCAAGCGCCTGACCCTGGAGGCGCCTGCCGGCTACCTCGATGATGTGGGCCTGGGTGACAGCATCGCCCTCAATGGCGCCTGCATGACGGTCACGACCCTGGACACCGCGCAGCGCCGCTTCACCATCGAGATCTCCGCCGAATCCCTGGCCCGCACCGCCGGACTCGCGGGCGCAGGCACCCCCGTCAACCTCGAGAAGGCCCTGCGCGCCCATGACCGCCTGGGCGGGCACATCGTGTCGGGCCATGTCGACGGCATCGGCCACGTGAGCCACTTCGCGCAGGTGGGCGAGAGCTGGGAACTGCGCGTGATGGCGCCCGCCGCCCTGGGCAAGTACCTCGCCTACAAGGGCTCGATCACCGTCAACGGCGTGAGCCTGACCGTCAACGCGGTGCAGGACACGCCTGAAGGCTGCCAGGTCAGCATCAACCTCATTCCCCACACCGTGCAAAACACCGCGCTGCATGCCCTGGCGCCGGGCGTCGCGGTCAACCTCGAGATCGACCTGATCGCCCGCTACGTCGAGCGCATGCTCGGCGACGCGATGCCCCGGAAAGCCACCGCATGAACGCCCCCACCCACCACCCCGCCCCCGTGGCCATCTCGCCCGTGGAGGACATCGTGGCCGACATGCGCGCTGGCCGCATGGTGGTCCTGGTCGACGAGGAAGACCGCGAGAACGAAGGCGACCTGGTGCTCGCCTCGGACCATGTGACGCCGGAGGCCATCAACTTCATGGCCCGCTTTGGCCGCGGCCTGATCTGCCTGACCCTCACGCGCGAGCGCTGTGAACGTCTGCAGCTGCCGCCCATGGCCACGCGCAATGGCACCAAGCACGCCACCGCCTTCACCGTCTCCATCGAGGCCGCTGAGGGCGTGACCACCGGCATTTCCGCCGCCGACCGGGCCCGCACCGTGCGGGCGGCGGTGGCCAGGGACGCCCGCCCCGAGGACCTGGTGCAGCCAGGCCACATCTTCCCGCTGCAGTCGGTGGACGGCGGGGTGCTGATGCGGGCCGGGCACACGGAGGCCGGCTGCGACCTGGCCGCGATGGCGGGCCTCACGGCCTCCGCCGTGATCTGCGAGATCATGAAGGACGACGGCACCATGGCCCGCCTGCCGGACTTGCAGCTGTTCGCCGCCGAGCACGGCCTGAAGATCGGCACCATCGCCGACCTGATCGAATACCGCAGCCGCCACGAGTCGCTGGTGCGCAAGATCGGGGCGCGCCCCCTGAAGACCGCCTATGGCGAGTTCATCGCCCATGCCTGGCAGGACACCCCCAGCCAGGGTCTGCACCTGGCGCTGGTGATGGGCCAGTGGCGGCCGCAGGACGTGGTGCCGGTGCGCGTGCACGAACCCCTGTCGGTGCTGGACGCCCTGGAAGCGGGCCGCACGATGCACTCCTGGAGTCTGGACGCGGCGCTGGCGCATGTGGCGCGCGAGGGGCGCGGCGTCGTGGTGCTGCTCAATGCGGGCGAGTCGGCAGCGCAGTTGCTCGCGCAGTTCGAGGGCACCGCCCGTGCGGCGCAGGCCCCCGAGCGCGGACGCATGGACCTGCGCACCTACGGCATCGGCGCCCAGATCATTCGCGAATGCGGCGTGCAGCGCATGACCCTCCTGGGCACTCCACGGCGCATGCCCAGCATGGCCGGCTACGGCCTGGAAATCGCCGGCTACACCCAGGCGGGCTGAGCGCGCCACCAACAAGGAACACCCGCCATATGCAACAAGCAGACAAGGGCCAGGCCCAGGGGCTGGAAGGCCAGGGCCTGAAGATCGGCATCGTGCAGGCCCGCTTCAACGAGGCCATCACCCACGCGCTGGCCACCGCCTGCCGCGGGGAACTCGCCCGCCTGGGCGTGCGC
>JBEGVR010000035.1:0-6722 GCA_041178265.1 Pseudomonadota bacterium
TGGCGCGCACCAGCAGGCGCCCGTGGCCCGCGAGTTCGGCCTCGACCTCGCGCGTGGCCGCGGCCAGCGTCGCACTGGACTTCCAGTCCTGGCCTGGGGCCAGCCGCACGTTCAGCAGCACCTGCGGGAACAGGCGCACCTCCTCCAGCAATTGCGCCAGGGTCTTGCCACTGCGCACGCAGGCCTCGAGCACCTGCAGGGCGCTGACCAGGCCATCCCCCGTGGTGTGCTTGTCCAGGGCCAGCAAATGACCCGATCCCTCGCCCCCCAGCAGCCAGCCACGGCGGTCCATTTCTTCCAGCACGTAGCGGTCGCCCACCGCTGCACGCACGAACTCGACTCCGCGCCGCTTCAGGGCCAGTTCGACCGCCATATTGGTCATGAGGGTGCCCACCGCACCCGCCACCTTGTCGCCGCGCGCGAGGCGGTCGTCCACCATCAGGTACAGGAGCTCGTCGCCGTTGTAAAGGCGCCCCTTGGCATCGACCACCTGAAGGCGGTCGGCGTCGCCATCGAGGGCGACGCCGAAGTCGGCGCCCTGCTCCAGGACCGCGCGGATCACGGCGTCGGGGTGGGTGGCGCCCACGTCGCGGTTGATGTTCAGGCCGTCGGGGGCGCAGCCGATGGTGTGGACCTCGGCACCCAGCTCCCGAAAGACCAGCGGCGCGATGTGGTAGGCCGCGCCATGGGCCGCATCGACCACGATCTTGCAGCCCTTGAGGGTGAGATCAGGATCGAAGGTGCTTTTGCAGAATTCGATGTAGCGCCCCGCCGCATCGTCCAGGCGCTTGGCCTTGCCCAGACTGGCGGAATCGACCCAGGCAGGGGGCTCGTCGATCAGGGCCTCGACCTCGCGCTCCCAGGCATCGGACAGCTTGGTGCCCTGGGCGCTGAAGAACTTGATGCCGTTGTCTCCAAAGGGGTTGTGGCTGGCGCTGATCACCACGCCCAGGCTGGCGCGGCGCGCGCGCGTGAGGTAGGCCACGCCCGGCGTGGGCAGGGGGCCCAGCAGCATCACGTCGACGCCGGCGGAATTGAAGCCGGACTCCAGTGCGCTTTCGAGCATGTAGCCGGAGATACGGGTGTCCTTGCCTATGAGGACCGTGGGCCGCGGCTCGGTGCGTTTGAGTACGCGTCCCACCGCGTGCGCCAGGCGCAGGACGAAGTCGGGGGTGATGGGCGGCTTGCCGACGGTGCCCCGGATGCCGTCGGTCCCGAAGTATGTTCTGGTCATGGCGCCTATTGTCGGGCCTGCGGGTCGGCCCCGGGGCGGGCCGCCGCCGACCAGATCTTCAAGGCCGCGACGGTGGGCGCCACGTCATGGACCCGCACGATACGCGCGCCGCGCTCGACGGCCAGCACCGCCGCCGCCACGCTGGGAACCAGGCGGTCGGTCACCGGCAGGCCGGTCACCGCGCCCAGGGACGATTTGCGCGACCACCCCACCAGCAGCGGATGGCCGTCCGCGAGCAGTTCGTCCTGGCGGGCGAGCAAAGCGAAGTTCTGCGCCGGCGTCTTGCCAAAGCCGACGCCCGGGTCCCAGGCGATGCGCGCGGGGTCCACGCCGCGTGCGCGCAGGTCCTGCGTCACGCCGCGCAGGAAGCCGTGCACCTGGCGCACCGCATCGCCCTCCATGGGCGCCAGCTGCATGGTCTGCGGCTCGCCGTGCATGTGCATCAGGCACACGCCGCAGGCGCCGTGCGCTGCGACCGCGTCGGCGGCCCCGGGCTGGCGCAGAGCCCAGATGTCATTGATGATGTCCGCCCCCAAGGCCAGCACCTCGCGCATGACCTCGGCCTTGTAGGTGTCGACCGAGACCGGCACGCCCATCGTGAGCGCCTCGCGCAGCACCGGCAGCAGGCGCGCGCGCTCCTCGTCCAGGGGCACGGGCGGGCTGCCCGGACGGGTGGACTCGGCCCCCAGGTCCAGGATGTCCGCGCCCTGGGCTATCAGGCGCTCGCAGTGACGCACGCCCGCACTGACGCTGGCGTGGCGGCCCCCGTCGGAAAAGGAATCGGGGGTGAGGTTGACGATGCCCATCACGCGGGGCGCGCCCAGGTCGATCCGGTGCCGTGTGGTCTGCCAGTGCATGCAGGAATTGTCGTTCAGCCAGGCACCAGACGGAACGACACGGCCAGCGGCTCTCCCGCCTCCAGGCGCGCCCCACCGAGCGGCCCGCGGCCATAGCGATCCAGGAGGTTCAGCCAGTCGGTGCACTGGCTCACCGGTTCGGCGCAGAAGTGGTCGACCCCAGGCGGGGCGTACACCACGAAACGATCGAGCACCGGATCCGCTTCCAGGCGCAGGCTGCGCGCGGGCTCGCCCTCCGTGGCCAACCAGTCGATGCGCGCTTGCCGGTCCCAGCCCACGAAGTTGTTGTCCAGGTCAGCCTCGGCCACGGACAGGCCCGTGCGAAGGCGGTCGACGATACCGCCCGTCTCTAGGGCCACCGGCATCACCTCGGTATCCGTGCGCCACATGGCAGCGGTCGCACAGGTCAGGCGCACGCCGGCGCCGCGCGGGAAATAGGGGTGGTGGCCCAGGCCGGCGGGCATCGCCTGCGTGTCCTCGTTCAGGACGGACAGGCGCACCTGCAGAGCCCCGTCGCGCAACTCGATGCGCTGCATCGCGGAGAAGCGCCAGGGCCAGGCCTCGCTGGCTGGCACGTACAACCCCAGCTCACAGGACGCATCCGTGCGCGCCAGCAGGGTCCAGGGCCGCTGCCAGCCGATGCCATGCAGCGGGTGCGGCGAGGGCACGCACGGGTGGTTGGGCGCCATGCGGATCTCGCGCCCCTCGAAGCGGGCGCGGCCCTGGCGCAGACGGTTGCAAAACGGCACCAGCGGAAAGCTGCCCATGGCCAGGATGTCGCGGCGCGCCAGCGCGTCGGCGGTGGCCGGCCGCAGCCAGTCAGTGCGCCGCCCCGCGCTGTCCAGGGACCAGAACGCGGCGATGGCCCCGCCGATCTCGGGCGAGACTTCAACCCGCAAGTCCCCCTGGACCAGGCGCACCAGCGGCGTGAGGGAGGGGACGAAAGCAGGCGGGGAAGACAGCGCCGGCCGCAGGCCGGGCAAGACTGCATGAGAAGCCATGCAGGCAGTGTGTAGAGAAACGGCCCGGGCATGTGTGACATGCCCGGGCCGTGTATGCAACCGACGTAATGAAACCGGACGGCGCGGGGCACCGCCCCGACGGCCCCCTGGCCTTCAGGCCGCCGTCGGGGCGGGGTCGGTACCGACCGCAGTCCCGCCGGCGTCACCGCCCGTGGGCGGGGTACGGGGCGTGAAGTCCTTGGGCGGGCGTGGGGGCTTGCCGGCCATGATGTCGTCGATCTGCTCGGCGTCGATGGTCTCCCACTCCAGGAGGGCCTTGGCCATCGCGTGCATCTTGTCCTGGTTGTCCTCGATCAGCTTGCGGGCCAGGGCGTACTGCTGGTCGATGATGCGGCGCACCTCGGCGTCGACCTTCTCCATGGTCTGCTCGCTCATGTTGGTGGTCTTGGTGACCGAGCGGCCCAGGAACACCTCGCCTTCGTTCTCGGCATAGACCATGGGGCCCAGGGCGTCAGTCATGCCGTACTTCATGACCATGTCGCGCGCCAGGTTGGTGGCCCGCTCGAAATCGTTGCTCGCGCCGGTGGTCATCTGGTTCATGAACACTTCTTCGGCGATGCGCCCGCCAAACAGCATGCTGATCTGATTGAACAGGTACTCGCGGTCGTAGCTGTAGCGGTCTTGCGCCGGCAGGCTCATGGTGACACCCAGGGCACGACCACGCGGGATGATGGTGACCTTGTGCACCGGGTCGCACTTGGGCAGCATCTTGCCGATGAGGGCATGGCCCGACTCGTGGTACGCGGTGTTGCGGCGCTCCTCCTCGGGCATGACCATGGACCTGCGCTCGGGGCCCATAAAGATCTTGTCCTTGGCCTTCTCGAAGTCCTGCATCTCCACCACTCGGGCATTGCGGCGGGCGGCCATCAGGGCGGCCTCGTTGCACAGGTTGGCCAGGTCGGCGCCGGACATGCCGGGCGTGCCGCGCGCGATGATGCTGGCGTTGACGTCGGTGCCGATCGGCACCTTGCGCATGTGGACGTTCAGGATCTGCTCGCGGCCGCGGATATCAGGCAGCTGCACGTAGACCTGGCGGTCAAAGCGCCCCGGCCGCAGCAGCGCGGCGTCCAGGATGTCGGGGCGGTTGGTGGCGGCCACCACGATCACGCCCAGGTTGGTCTCGAAGCCGTCCATCTCGACCAGCATTTGGTTGAGGGTCTGCTCGCGTTCGTCATTACCGCCGCCCAGGCCCGCGCCACGCTGGCGGCCGACGGCGTCGATCTCGTCGATGAAGATGATGCAGGGCGCGTTCTTCTTGGCGTTTTCGAACATGTCGCGCACGCGGGCCGCGCCCACGCCGACGAACATTTCGACGAAGTCGGAGCCGGAGATGCTGAAGAAAGGCACCTTGGCCTCGCCCGCGATGCCCTTGGCCAGCAGGGTCTTGCCGGTGCCCGGGGGGCCCACCAGCAGCAGGCCGCGGGGGATGCGGCCGCCGAGTTTCTGGAACTTCTGGGGGTCCTTGAGGAAGTCGACGACCTCCTTGACTTCTTCCTTGGCCTCGTCGCAGCCGGCCACGTCAGCGAAGGTGACCTGGTTGTTGTTCTCGTCGAGCATGCGGGCCTTGCTCTTGCCGAAGCTGAAGGCCCCGCCCTTGCCGCCGCCCTGCATCTGGCGCATGAAGTACACCCACACGCCGATCAGGAGCAGCATGGGACCCCAACTGACCAGGAGGGTCATGAGCAGCGAGCCCTCCTCACGCGGCTTGACGTCGAACTTCACGCCATTGGCGATGAGGTCGCCCACCAGGCCGCGATCGAGGTAGGTGGCGGTGGTGCGGATGCGGCGATCGTCGGTGGTCACGGCGACGATCTCGGTGCCGCCCTGCCCTTCCTGGATCACCGCGTTCTTGATGCGCTTGTTCTTGACCTCCTCCAGGAAGTCGGAATAGCCCATGACATTGGCGCCGGCTGCGCCGCGCGTGTCGAACTGCTTGAAAACGGTGAACAGCACGAGGGCGATCACCAGCCAGACGGCAATTTTCGAGAACCACTGATTGTTCAAATCGGACTCCGGGGGAGGGTACGGGAGCTAAGTGAAGCCCATTCTAGGGGTTTCAAGCAGAGCAGCGATACAAAAGGGGGACAACCGCCTGCGGCCTAGGGGTACCCCGCAGCCGCCGGGGCAGCCGCTGGGGCAGTGGCCTGGGCGGGGCCTGGCGGGCCGCCCGGGCTCAGGCGACGGGCTTCAGGCCGATCCCGACGAGGAAGGTTTCGGAGGACTTGTCCCGTGAGGCCTTGGGTTTGAGAGGCTTGACCACCCGGAAAGTTTCCTTGAACAACTTCACGAGCTGGCTGTAGCCGCTGCCATGGAACACTTTGGTGACCAGCGCACCCTCGGGCTTGAGGTGGGTCTGGGAGAACTCGATGGCCAGTTCGACGAGGTGGCTGATGCGGGCGGCGTCGGCCGATTCGATGCCCGAGAGGTTGGGGGCCATGTCCGACACCACCACGTCGGCCTGGCGCCCAGCCAGGGCCGCGGCCAGACGGGCCAGCACCTCGGGCTCGCGAAAGTCCCCCTGCAGGAAGGTCACCCCCTCGACCGGCTCCATGGGCAGCAGGTCCAGCGCCAGGATCGTGCCATTGAGCTCGCCGGCGGCCGCGCCGGCGGGCGACAGGCGCCTGCGCACGTACTGGCTCCAGGCACCCGGGGTGGAGCCCAGGTCGACCACCACATGGCCGGGCCGGATCAGGCCCAGCGTCTCGTCGATCTCCTTGAGCTTGTAGGCGGCGCGCGCGCGATAGCCCTCCCTCTGGGCGAGCTTCACATAGGGGTCGTTGACATGGTCATTGAGCCACGCCTTGTTCACCTTCTTGCTCTGGGTCTTGACCTTCATTGGACTTCCAACTTCATTCGCGGCGACAACCGGCCGCAGGCCGATTGCAGCGCCGGGCCAAAGCCATAATACGGCCCATGCCCGCCATTGAATTGACCATCGCCGCGCGCAAGGCGCATCGCGCCGAGGCCCACCACCTCGATCCCGTCGTCATGATCGGCAACGATGGCCTCACGCCGGCGGTCCAGAAAGAGATCGACGCCGCCCTCAACGCCCACGGCCTGATCAAGGTGCGGGTGTTCGGCGACGACCGCGCCGCCCGCGAAGCCATGTACCTGCAACTGGCCGACCAGCTAGGCGCCGCCCCCATCCAGCACATAGGCAAGCTGCTGGTTCTGTGGCGCCCCAAGCCCGCCAAGGTCCGCGCCGAGGACGAAGACCGCAAGCCCGGCCCGCGCGACATCAAGGTGCTGAAATACAGCAAGCGCGGTGGCCAGCGGCCCGAGGTCCGGACCCTGCGGGTGCTGGGCAACCAGCGCCTCACCCCGGGCGGCCAGGTCAAACGGGCCAAGCCCAAGCAGAAATCGGTCAAGAAGGGTCGCCTGACCTGAGCGCCGAACGTCCGGCGCGGGCCTGCTCCAGCGAGGCAGCCCGCCGATTCAGGCGTAACGGACCGCCATGATCTCGTAGCGGCGCAGCCCGCCCGGGGCCTGGACCTCGGCGGTGTCGCCCTCCTCCTTGCCGATCAGGGCGCGCGCGATGGGGCTGGAGACGTTGATCAGGCCCAGCTTCAGGTCGGCCTCGTCCTCGCCCACGATCTGGTAGGTGACCTT
>JBEGVR010000036.1:0-7338 GCA_041178265.1 Pseudomonadota bacterium
GGGCGGCACCGTGACCGCCGGCAACGCCTCGGGCATCAACGACGGCGCCGCCGCGGTGGTCATGGCCAGCGGCGAGGCGGTGCGCGCCCACGGCCTGAAGCCCCTGGCCCGCCTTGTGGCCTACGCGCATGCCGGCGTCGACCCCAGGATCATGGGCATCGGCCCGGTGCCGGCCACCCGCCAGGCCCTGGCGCGCGCCGGCCTGAAAGTGCAGGACCTGGATGTCATCGAATCCAACGAGGCCTTTGCCGCCCAGGCCTGTGCGGTCATGCAGCAGCTCGATCTGGACCCGGCCCGCGTCAACCCCAACGGCTCGGGCATCTCGCTGGGGCACCCGGTGGGCGCCACCGGTGCCATCATTACCACCAAGGCCCTGTACGAGCTGCAACGGGTCGGCGGGCGCTATGCGCTGGTCACCATGTGCATTGGGGGTGGCCAGGGTATCGCGGCCATTTTCGAGCGCGCCTGAAACCCGGTTTTATCAATTTTGTTAAATTAAAAACAACTACTTAACGGCGAAATAATAGGTCGATATGCTTCTTCGTCAGGACATTTGACGGGGAAACATCCATGCCGTGGTCGGGACTCGCCGGGCCGGTCAAGACACCGGACAAGCCGCCCGAGCGACGCTTGTTCGCGCAGTACAGCTGGACCCTCGGCGGCGCCTGCTCGGTGGTAGTCGTGGGCCTGGCGGGGTTCTTCGCCTTCCAGCTCAAACAGGACCTGCGCACCCAGATCATCGAACTGCAGCAACAAGTCGAGCGTCACGGCCGCTTCATGGAGTTCGTGATGTACACCTCGGCGGACCAGGTCGAGAGTCTGCGCACCGCCATCGCCACCCACCGGACCGACGAGGCCTGCCTGGCTGGCCGGCGCCTGGTCGCCCAAGGGCCCTTGCGCCAGTCCGGGCAACGCTTTGCGTGGGACGCGGCGGGCGGCCGCACCCCAGGCGGTCGACTGCAGGGATCAGGGGTGCTGGCGGGCCGCGACCCTGCGTTCTATTGCGACCTCGGCGCGGTTGTCGCGGTCGCGCCGCAGTTGCAGGCCATGGTGGTCCATCTGGCGCCGGTGGCGCGCGTGCATTTCCTGTCACGCCACGACTTCCACCTGGAGGCGCCGTGGCATCCCTTGCCCAGCCGCCATCCCGCCCGGGCCGGCTCGCCCGAGTCCGAGCTGTGGCGCCCGGGGCAGCCCGGCGCCAACCCGCAGCGGCGCAAGTACTGGCCGGCGCCTTATTTCGGCGGCTCCGGCGTGGGCTTGTTGGCCCCGGTGGCGGCGCCGGTCTATGCAGGCGACGCGTTCATGGGCGTGGTCGCGATCGACCTGCGGCTGGATTTCCTGAACGAGGTCAATGCGGCCATGGGGTATGACTGGGGCACGGTCGTGGTCGTCGATGGCCAGGGTCGGGTGCTGGCCCACCCCGCGCATGCGGCCGACCCGCACGTGGCGCGCACGCCGGGTCGGTTCGACATGGCCTTTGCGCCCCAGGTGCTGCCCTCGCCCCAGGCCCTGGCCGCCTTGCCGGCGGGACAGGCCCAGGAACGCGCAGGCTGGATCGTGATCCGCCGGCCCCTGGCCTCGGCGCCCTGGGAACTGGTCTACACCGTCACGCGATCGGCCCTGTGGCGCGCCGTCCTGCTGCAGCGGGCGCCCGCGCTGGGCACTGCACTGGTGGTGCTGGGCCTGCTCATGGCGTTGACCTACTGGGTCACCTGGCGCGGCTTTGTCGGCCCCGCGGCTCGCCTGGTGGGACATGCCATGGCCGCATCCGGCCAGCAGGTCCGGGCCGTTCCCCACGTGCCCCGGGTCTGGCGGCCCTGGTTCGAGGCGATCACGCAGGTGTTTCGCGAATCGCTGCAACTGGGCAGCCTGCGGCGCGAACTGGACATCGCTGCGCGCATGCAGCAGTCCATCCTGCCGCGGGTATGGCCCCAGGATCCGCGCTTTGACCTGTGGGGCACCATGCAACCCGCCAAAGACATCGGCGGCGACTTCTACGACCACTTTCCCTTGCCCCAGGGTCTGCACGGCCTGGTGGTGGCCGACGTCAGCGGCAAGGGCATCTCGGCGGGCCTGTTCGGGATGGTCTCCAAGACCCTGTTGCGGGCCATCGCCACCCAGCGCGCGCAGCCAGCTGGAGAAGTGGCCCGCGAGGTCAACGAGGCCCTGTGCGCCGACAACGAATCAAGCATGTTCGTCACCACCTTCTACGGCCAGTACGAGCCGGCCAGCGGACGCCTGTTCTATGCCAATGCCGGCCATCCACCGCCGCTGGTCTTGCGAGCCCAGGGCGCACTGCAGTGGCTGCCGGGACTGGGCGGCACCGCGTTCGGCGTCATGCCGGGGCTGGCCTATGCCCAGGGCGTGGTCGACCTGGCCCCGGGCGACACGCTGCTGGTTTTCACCGACGGCGTCACCGAATCGGTCAACGCCGATGGCCAGGAGTTCGGCATGGCGCGCCTTTCAGCCCTGTTCGAGGGCCAGCCGGTGGTGGATGTCCGCGAGGCGATCGGTCGGATGCTCGCGCGCGTCGAGCGTTTCGCCCGGGGCGTCGAACAGTTCGACGACATCACCTGCCTGGTGTTGCGGTGCCACCGCCTTGGAGAGGACGCGGGCCAGGTCCAGGGTGGCCGGGCGTCCATGCCGCCCGGCTAAGATGCCCGGGTGATGCAAGACCCCATCTCCCCCACAAGCGCCCGCAAGGGCATCATCCTGGCCGGCGGCGCGGGCTCCCGGCTGCACCCGGCCACGCTGGCCATCTCCAAGCAGCTGCTGCCCGTGTATGACAAGCCCATGGTCTATTACCCGCTGGCCACGCTGATGCTCGCGGGCATCCGCGAGGTCCTCGTGATCAGCACGCCGCAGGACACACCACGCTTCGAACAGCTCCTGGGGGACGGCGCGCAATGGGGTATGCGCCTGACCTATGCGGTGCAACCCCGGCCCGAGGGCCTGGCCCAGGCCTTCCTGATCGGCCGCGATTTCCTGGCGGGATCGCCCTGCGCCATGGTGCTGGGTGACAACATCTTCTACGGCCACGACCTGGTCAAGTTGCTGCGCGAAGCCGACCGGGACACGGACCATGCCACCGTCTTCGCCTACCACGTGAAGGACCCGCAGCGCTATGGCGTCGTCGCCTTCGACGCGCAGGGGCGCGCCACCTCGATCGAGGAAAAACCCGAACACCCCAAGAGCAACTGCGCGGTCACCGGCCTGTACTTCTACGGGCCCGACGTGTGCGACGTCGCCGCCGGCGTGCGCCCCTCGGCCCGTGGCGAGCTGGAAATCACCACCGTCAACCAGCACTACCTGGCCCAGGGCCGGCTGCGTGTCCAGACCATGGGCCGAGGCTTTGCCTGGCTGGACACCGGCACCCATGAAAGCCTGCTGGAGGCCAGCCAGTTCATTCAGACCCTGGAGGAGCGACAGGGCCTGAAGGTGGCCGCCCCCGAGGAAATCGCCTGGCGCCATGGCTGGATCGAGACCGGCCAGTTGCTGCACTTGGCGCGGGCGCTGGGCAAGAGCGGCTACGGCACCTACCTGGCCGGCCTGGTCGAGGGGCCGCGCGCGTGGTGACGGTCAGCGTCACCCACCTGCCCGAGGTGCTGCTGCTGACGCCGCGCGTGTTCGGCGATGCGCGTTGCTTCTTCCTCGAAAGCTGGAACCAGCGGGCGTTCGACGAGGCGGTGGGCCAGCCCGTGCGCTTCGTCCAGGACAACCACTCGCGTTCGGCCCGCGGTGTCTTGCGTGGCCTGCACTACCAGCTGCAGCACCCGCAGGGCAAGCTGGTGCGCGTGGTGTCAGGACGCGTCTTCGATGTCGCCGTGGACATGCGCCGCGACTCGCCCCGCTGCGGCCAGTGGGCGGGCGTCGAGCTCAGTGCCGACAGCCACCAGATGCTCTGGATTCCTCCCGGCTTCGCCCATGGCTTCCTGGTCCTTTCGGACACGGCGGATTTTCTGTACAAGGCCACCGACTACTACGCGCCCGCTGACGAACACGCCGTGGCCTGGGACGATCCCGAACTGGCCATCGCGTGGCCGCTCGAGGCGGGCGTCACGCCTGCCGTCTCGGCCAAGGACCAGGCGGCCCTGCGTTTCGTTGACGCGCCGCGTTACTGAAGGCAGCGTCCCTTGGACCGCGTGGATGCTGTCGTCATCGGCGCCGGTGTGGTGGGCCTTGCCGCCGCCCGGGCCCTGGCCCTGGCGGGCCATGAGGTGCTGGTGCTCGAGGCGCAGCCCGCCATCGGGCAAGGCGTGAGCTCCCGCAACAGCGAGGTGATCCACGCCGGCCTCTATTACGCGCCCGGCTCGCTCAAGGCCCGCCTGTGCGTGCGAGGCAAGGAACTTCTCTATGCCCTGTGCGCCAGCCACGGCGTGGACCACCGCCGCTGCGGCAAGCTGGTCGTTGCCAACGACCCAGCCGAGGAAGCCGCGCTGCGCGGGCTGCAGGCGCGAGCGGGCGCCAACGGCGTGCCGGTGCAGTGGCTCGAGGGCAGCCAGGCCCGCGACCTGGAGCCCGCGCTGCGCTGCACGGCGGCCTTGCTCTCGCCCACCACCGGCATCGTCGACAGCCACGGGCTCATGCTGGCATTGCAGGGCGACCTGGAGCGGGTGGGTGGACTGGTGGCCCTGGCCAGTCCGGTTGATTCGGCAGTACTCGATCCCGCGGGCCAGTGGCACGTGGTACGCATGGCCGACGGGTCGGAGATCGGCACGCGCATCCTGGTCAATGCCGCTTCGCTGCATGCCTGCGCCCTGGCGCGCCGCTTCGCGGGGCTCGATCCTGCGCAGGTGCCCGCGCCATCCTATGCCAAGGGCAACTACTACAGCCTCACCGGCCGGGCGCCGTTCTCGCGCCTGATCTATCCCGCGCCGGCCGACTCCTGGCTGGGCGTGCACCTCACGCTGGACCTGGGCGGCCAGGCCCGCTTCGGCCCCGACCTGCAGTGGCTGCAGGTGGATACGCCCGACGCCATCGACTACGCCGTCGACCCGGGGCGCGCCGATGGTTTCTATGCCGAGGTCCGCCGCTACTGGCCCGGATTGCCCGATGGCGCGCTGGCCCCCAGCTACAGCGGCGTGCGGCCCAAGATCCACGGACCGGACCAGCCCGCGCCCGATTTCCGCATCGACGGGCCGTCGGACCATGCGGTGCCGGGGCTGGTGAACCTTTTCGGGGTCGAATCGCCGGGCCTGACCAGCGCGCTGGCGATCGGCGAGTACCTGGTCAGCCTGCTCGGGATCGCATCGTCCGCAGCGCCTGCGCCGCTTCGCTGACCAGTTCAGGGCCGCGGTAGATCAGGCCGGTGTAGACCTGCACCACGTCCGCGCCGGCCTCGATCTTGGACACCGCATCCGCCCCACTGAGCACGCCGCCCACGCCGATGATCGGAAAGCCCGCGCCCAGCGCGTCGCGCAGCTGGCGGATCACGCGGTTGCTCGCCTGCAGCACCGGTGCGCCGCTCAGTCCCCCGGCTTCCTGCGCGTGCGCCAGCCCCTGCACCGCCTCGCGGGCCAGGGTGGTGTTGGTGGCCACCACGCCGTCCACGCCGTGGCGCCGCAAGGTGGCGGCGATCACCACCACCTGCGCTTCGTCCAGGTCGGGGGCGATCTTCACGAACAGCGGCACCCGCCGGCCGTGCTGCGCCTGCAAGGCCTCGCGCCGCGCCGCCAGCGCCCCCAACAGGCCATCCAGCGCCTCGTCGCTTTGCAGCGCGCGCAGGTTCCTCGTGTTGGGGCTGGAGATGTTCACCGTCACGTAGTCGGCGTGCGGGTACACGCCCGCCAGGCCGGTGAGGTAGTCGTCGGTGGCCCGCTCGATCGGGGTGGCCGCGTTCTTGCCGATGTTCAGCCCCAGCACGATGGGCGAGGGCTGGCCTTCGCGGCGCACCGCCGAGCGCCGCACGTTCGCGATGAAGGCATCCAGGCCCTCGTTGTTGAAACCCAGCCGGTTGATCAGTGCGTTGGCCTGCGGCAGGCGGAACATGCGCGGCTTGGGGTTGCCCGGCTGGCCCAGGGGCGTGACCGTGCCCACTTCCACGAAGCCGAAGCCCATGGCGGCGAAGGCGTCGATGCAGCGGGCGTTCTTGTCCAGGCCGGCGGCCAGGCCGACCCGATTCGGAAATCGCAGGCCGGCCAGTTCGACCGGGTCCTCGACCCGCGCGGTGCACCATGCCGCGCGCAGCGGCGAGCCTTGCAGGCGAGCCAGGGTCTGCAGGGTCAGGTCGTGGGCGGCTTCCGCGTCGAGGCGGAACAAGACGGAGCGGGCGAGGGCGTAGGGCAGGAGGGCCATGGATAATTCCGGGTTCTGAATGGCTAGCCCGAGGATTGTCGCGTGACTCAGGATGAATTGAAGACGCTGGTGGGCCAGGCGGCCCTGGCCTATGTGGTTCCGGGCGAGATCGTCGGTGTGGGTACCGGCTCCACCGTCAACAAGTTCATCGAGGCCCTGGCCGCCCTGAAGGGCCGCATCCCGGGCGCGGTCTCCAGTTCCGAAGCGTCCACGGCGCGCCTGCAGGCCCTGGGCATCCCGGTCTTCGACGCCAACGCGGTGGGCGAGTTGGCTGTCTACATCGATGGCGCCGACGAGATCGACGGCCGTGGCTGCATGATCAAGGGAGGGGGCGCCGCACTGACCCGCGAAAAGATCGTGGCCGCCCAGTCCAGGCGCTTCGTCTGCATCGCCGATGCCTCCAAGCAGGTCGACGTGCTCGGGCGCTTTCCGGTCCCGGTGGAGGTCATCCCCATGGCCACCGCCCGCCTCACCCGCCAGTTTGCGGCCCTGGGCGGCAAGGCCCGCGTGCGCCTGAAGGATGGCCAACCCGTGGTCACGGACAACGGCCAGCACATCCTGGATGTGTCGGGGCTGGCCCTGGGAGATCCGCTGGCCTTCGAGTCGGAAGTGAACCAGTGGCCAGGCATCGTGACGGTGGGTGTGTTTGCCCACCAGCGGGCGGCGGTCTGCCTCCTGGCTACGCCTGAAGGCGTGCAGACGCTGAACTATTGAGAGGCTGTCTTCGGGCCCAGGGCAGGGCCCGGGGCGATCAGTGGCCAGTCACCGTCGATCAGTCGCAGATCAGCCGTAGATGTGAGCCCCGTCGGCGGGCCGTACAGACTGCAGCGGTTCACCGTGTGCGGCACCCGCCGTGCCGGCTTGTGCGGGCACCAGCGCATGGGGCGGTGATCCGGCCAGCACCTTATCGATCTGCTGCTTCCAGAGTTCGGCCTTGTTCACGAAGGCTTCGACCAGGCGCTCGAAGCTGGTGTCGTCCAGTTCGGTGACGCTGCGTGACTGCATCAGGGCCACGCTGCGTGACTGGGGTTCCAGGCTGAAGAA
>JBEGVR010000037.1:0-7255 GCA_041178265.1 Pseudomonadota bacterium
CCTGGGCGTATGCACCGGCTTCCTGGCCGGCCTCCTGGGCATCGGCGGGGGCATGATCATGGTGCCCTTCGTCACCCTGATGCTGTCCTCGCGCGGCGTGGCCCCCGACCTGTCGGTGAAGATGGCTATCGCCACCTCCATGGCCACCATCATCTTCACCTCGCTGTCCAGCGTGCGCGCGCACCACCAGCGCGGTGCCGTGCGCTGGGACATCGTGCGACGGCTCGCCCCCGGCATCGTACTGGGCAGCCTGGTGGCCAGCGTGGGCGTGTTCTCGGTCCTCAAGGGCTCTTGGCTCGCCCTGTTCTTCGCGGCGTTCGTCGGTTTCTCGGCCACGCAGATGTTCCTCGACAAGAAGCCGCGACCCTCGCGCCAGATGCCCGGCGCGGGCGGGCAGCTGGCGGCGGGCGGCGTGATCGGCTTCCTCTCGGGCCTGGTGGGCGCGGGCGGCGGATTCGTGAGCGTGCCCTTCATGACCTGGTGCAACGTCGCGATCCACAATGCGGTCGCCACCTCGGCGGCCCTGGGCTTTCCCATCGCGGTGGCCAACGTGGGCGGCTACATCCTGGCGGGGCAGAACGTGCAGGACCTGCCCGCGGGTTCCTTCGGCTACCTGTGGCTGCCGGCGCTGGTCGTGATCGCCATCGCCAGCGTGCTGACTGCGCCCCAGGGTGCTAGGGCGGCCCATGCGCTGCCCGTGAAGTCGCTCAAGAAAATCTTCGCCAGCATCCTGTACGTGCTGAGCGCCTACATGGCCTACCAGGGCCTGAGCGCCTGAACCCGCGGCGGGCGCCGCTCAGGCGCCGCCGATTGCCTTGACCACCCGTCCGGTCCCCTCGCAAGCGGGACAGGCCTTGCCGTCGCCGCCGCCACTGCCGCCGCAGATCGGGCACACGTCGTCGCCGGTGCCGGGCGTGCCCGCAGCGGCCTCGTCGCCAGGGGCCAGTCCCGGCGACGTCAACGGCACTGCCGCCGGTGTGGCCAGGTCGTTGCAGGCGCCCGGGTCCTCTTCGCCCGCCACGGATTCCGTGACCGATGCCATGGGCAGCGCAGTCGAGGCCAGGGGGCAAGGGGCAGCCGCCTTGCCGTGATCGTTATCGGGGTCGCTATCGCGGGGCTGCATGTCCCCATGCTAGGCAGTCTCTTGCGCAGCGGCCGTAGGAGGCCACCCCGGAGCACCGGTGGCGGCAGGCACAATCGCGCCATGACGCCCCTGACCATCCGCGCGGCCCTGCCCGGTGACGAAAAAAGCTGGCGCACCCTCTGGAGCGGCTACTGCAGCTTCTACAGCACCCACCTGCCCACCGAGGTCACGGACCGCACCTGGCAGCGCATCCTCGACCCTGAATCGGCGGTGATGTGCCTGATCGCCGAGGTCGAAGGACAGGTCTACGGCTTCGCCCACTGCGTGGTGCATGAAGCCACCTGGGAGACCCAGCCCGTGTGCTACCTCGAGGACCTGTACGTCCTGCCCTCGGCGCGCGGACGCGGCATCGGCGGCGCGCTGATCGAGTGGCTGCGGCATGCGATGCGGGCCGAAGGCTGGGCCCGCCTGTACTGGATGACGCGCCAGGACAATGCCCCGGCCCGGCGCCTGTACGACCGCTATGCCAGCGCCGACGATTTCGTGCGCTACGTGATCCGCCAGAAATAGGCCCGCAGGCCTCAGGCGAACGCGCCCCGGTACTCATCGCGCAGCACGTTCTTCTGCACCTTGCCCATGGTGTTGCGGGGCAGGTCCTGGACCACCACGCAGCGCTTGGGGATCTTGAAGTTCGCCAGCCTGGCCTTGAGCGTGGCGATGATGGCGTCGCCGTCCAGGCGCACGCCGGGCCTGGCCACCACCACCGCAACGCCGACCTCGCCGAAATCAGGATGCGGCACCCCCACCAGCGCGCTCTCGGCCACGCCGGGGAGTTCGTTGATGTAGCCCTCGATCTCGGCGGGGTAGACGTTGTAGCCGCCGCTGATGATCAGGTCCTTGCTGCGACCCACGATGGTGACGTAGCCGCGTGCATCGATGCGGCCCACGTCGCCGGTCCTGAACCAGCCGTCGGCGGTGAATTCCTCTTTGGTTTTCTCGGGCATGCGCCAGTAGCCCTTGAACACATTGGGTCCGCGCACCTCGATGCCGCCGATCTCGCCCACCGGCAGGTCGCGGCCGTCGTCACCCCGCACCCGCAGGCCCACACCAGGCAGCGGAAAACCCACGGTGCCGCCGCGGCGCTCACCGTCTTCGGGCCGGTAGGGGTTGGATGTGAGCATGACCGTCTCGCTCATGCCATAGCGCTCCAGGATGGTGTGGCCGGTGCGCACCTGCCACGCATTGAAGGTTTCCAGCAGCAGCGGCGCAGAGCCCGAGATGAACAGGCGCATGGTGCGCACCGCCTCGCGCGTGAGTGCTGGTTCGGCCAGCATCCGCACATAGAGGGTGGGGACACCCATGAACACCGTCGCCTCGGGCAGGCGGGCGATCACGCGTTTGGGGTCGAACCTGTTCAGCCAGATCATGCGGCTGCCGTTGATCAGGGCGCCGTGCAGGGCCACGAAAAGGCCATGCACATGGAAGATCGGCAGCGCGTGTATCAGCACGTCGCCACCCTCGGCCTGGCTTCTCCAGCCCCAGTAGTCCTTCAACACGCGGGCGTTGGACAGCATGTTGCCGTGCGTGAGCATGGCGCCCTTGCTGCGGCCGGTGGTGCCACTGGTGTAGAGGATGGCCGCCAGGTCGTTCTCGGCGCTGTGGGCGGGCTCGTGCCGGTCGCTGTGATGCACGGCGCGCTCCAGCAGCGAGCCGGTGCGGTCGTCGCCCAGGGTGTACACATGGCGCGTGCCCGCCTGGAAGGCGATCTTGCTGACCCAGCCGAAGTTCTTCGGGCTGCACACCACCACCGCGGGTTCGGCATTGCCGATGAAATACTCGATCTCCGCGCTCTGGTAGGCGGTGTTCAGCGGCAGGAACACATACCCGGCCCGCAGCGTGGCCAGGTACAGCATCATGGCCTCGACCGACTTTTCCACCTGCACCGCGATGCGCGCACCCGCTGGCAGCTTCAGGGACGCCAGCAGGTTGGCCATCATGGCGGTGGCGCGGTCCAGGTCACGCCAGGAGTAGGCCAGGCCATCGTCGGTGTCCACCGCGACGCCCTCGAGATCGGCAGGGAAGGCCGCCCTCAGGGCGGCAAAGAGGTTGTGGTTGGTCGGCATGGGAGTGCGGTCGCGCGCGCAGAAAAGGGGCCGGTCGCCCGGCCCCGTCGTCAATCGAGCTTGGCGCCCGAGGCCTTGACCACCGCGGACCAGCGCTTGATCTCGGCGTTGATGAAGGCGGCGAACTGCTGCTGGTTCATGGCGGGGAACTCGGCCCCCTGCCCCGCCCAGATCGCCTTGAGCTCGTCGCTCGCGCCGGCCTTGCGCACTTCCTCGATGATGCGCGCCTGCGCATCGGCCGGCGTGCCCTTGGGCGCCCACAGGCCATACCAGGTGGTGACGGTGTAATCGGGCAGGCCCACTTCGGCGGCACTGGGCACGTCGGGGAAGGCGGGGTTGCGCCTGTTGCCCGAGACCATCAACGCCTTGATACGACCGGCCTTGATGTGGGCCGCCGACGAACCCAGGCCGTCGAACATCATGTCCACCTGCCCACCCACCAGGTCACGCAGCGAGGGGCCGGCGCCGGTGTAGGGAATGTGGGTGATGAAGGTCTTGGTCTGCTGCTTGAACAATTCGCCGGCCAGGTGGTGCGAGGTGCCGGTGCCGGCCGAGCCGTAATTGAACTTGCCGGGGCTCTTGCGCACCAGCTCGAGGAAGGCCTTGAAATCAGGCGCCGCGATGTTCTTGGGGTTGACCACCACCACCTGCGGCACGCTGGCCACCAACAGCAGCGGCACCAGGTCGCGCTCCAGGTCGTAGTCCAGGCGCGGGTACATCGAGGGGGCGATGGTGTGATGCACCGCGCCCATGAAGACGTTGTAGCCGTCAGGGGCCGCCTTGGCGGCCACGCCGGCCCCCACCGTGCCGCCCGCGCCGCCGCGGTTCTCGATCACCAGCTGGCGGCTGGTCTGCTTGGCGAATTGCACGGACAAGGGACGCGCGAAGGCGTCGGTGCCGCCGCCGGCGGGGAAGGGAACCACCATGGTCACGGGCCGGGTAGGCCAGCCGGCCGCGCCCTGCGCGCGTGCCAAGGGGACCAGGGTCATGGCGCCAGCCGCGGAGGCCACGCGCAGAATGTCTCGCCGGTTCATGAAGTAATGCATGCTTTTGTCTCCATCTTGGGGTCTTAGAGCCTGAGTCCGCCGGCAAGGGCGGCGCCCGCGCGGATTATCCCCGCACCCGGCCGGCGTGGCGCCACAGGGCGATTGCGGCCACGACCATCGGCACGCACAGCCACTGCCCCATGGTCAGGCCCAGCGACAGCACGCCCAGGTGGGCGTCGGGCTCGCGGAAGTATTCGGCGATGAACCGCAGCACGCCATACCCCCCCAGAAAGGCCGCCGCCACCCGCCCCTGCGGCCGGGGCTTGCGCGCGTACAGCCAGAGCAGGACGAACAGCAGCACCCCCTCCAGCAGGAACTGGTAGACCTGCGAGGGGTGGCGGGGCACCATCGAGCCGCTGTGCGGGAACACCATGGCCCAGGGCAGGGACGGGTCGGCCGCCCGGCCCCAGAGTTCGCCGTTGATGAAGTTGCCCACGCGCCCCGAGGCCAGGCCCAGGGGCACGCAGGGAGCGATCAGGTCCATCACCTGCAGGAATGGCTTGCGGCGTGAACGCGCGAACCACCACTGGGCCACGATCACCCCCACCAACCCGCCATGGAAGCTCATGCCCCCACGCCAGAGGGCGAACACCTCCAGCGGGTCGGCCAGGTAGTCGCCGGGCTTGTAGAACAGGATGTACCCCAGGCGCCCGCCCAGGATCACGCCCAGCACGCCCAGGAACAGCATGTCCTCCGCGTCCTTGGGCGTCCAGGCGCCGGGCCCGGCGACCGAGGCGTAGGGCTCGTGGGCCAGGCGCCGGCGCGCCAGCAGCAGGAACAGGCCGAAGGCCACCAGGTAGGTCAGGCCGTACCAGTGGATAGCCAGGGGGCCGATCTGGAGGGCCACGGGGTCGATCTGGGGATAGGTCAGCATGCGCGCGATTGTGCCGCCTGCCAATGCGAGAATGCAGGGCTGGCCGGTAGACGCCGGGCCTGCAGTGACCCACGCCAACGAGACGAGACACCATGGACACCAAGCCGATCAAGATGCATTTGCGCAGCAGCAATATCACCGAGGGCAAGTCGCGCGCGCCCAATCGCTCGATGTACTACGGCATGGGCTACGAGGAATCCGACTTCGGCAAGCCCATGATCGGCGTGGCCAACGGCCACAGCACCATCACCCCCTGCAACAGCGGCCTGCAAAAGCTCGCCGACGCCGCGGTGGCCGCCATCGAGGAAGCCGGCGGCAATGCCCAGATCTTCGGCACCCCCACCATCTCCGACGGCATGGCCATGGGCACCGAGGGCATGAAGTACAGCCTCGTGAGCCGCGAGGTGATCGCCGACTGCATCGAGACCTGCGTGCAAGGCCAGTGGATGGACGGCGTGGTGGTCGTCGGCGGCTGCGACAAGAACATGCCCGGCGGCCTCATGGGCATGCTGCGCGCCAACGTGCCGGCCATCTACGTCTATGGCGGCACCATCCTGCCGGGTCGCTGGAAGGACCAGGACCTGAACATCGTGAGTGTGTTCGAGGCCGTGGGCCAGAACGCCGCAGGCCGGATGTCCGACGAAGACCTCAAGGCCATCGAGCAGAACGCCATCCCGGGCACCGGCTCCTGCGGCGGCATGTACACGGCCAACACCATGTCCTCCGCCTTCGAGGCGCTGGGCATCTCCCTGCCCTATTCGTCGACCATGGCCAACCCCCACGACGAGAAGATGAACTCGGCCCGTGAGTCCGCCCGGGTCCTGGTCGAAGCCGTCAAGAAGGACATCAAGCCGCGCGACATCGTGACGCGCAAGTCCATCGAGAACGCGGTGGCCGTGATCATGGCCACCGGCGGATCGACCAACGCGGTACTGCACTTCCTGGCCATCGCGCACGCCGCCGAGGTGGAGTGGACCATCGACGACTTCGAGCGCATTCGCAAGAAGACCCCCGTGATCTGCGACCTCAAGCCCAGCGGCAAGTACCTGGCGGTGGACCTGCACCGCGCCGGCGGCATCCCGCAGGTCATGAAGGTTCTGCTCAAGGCCGGCCTGCTGCATGGCGACTGCATCACCATCACCGGCCAGACCATCGCGCAGGTCCTGAAAGACGTGCCGGACACCCCACGGGCCGACCAGGACGTGATCCGCCCGATCACCAAGCCGATGTACGCCGAGGGCCACCTGGCCATCCTCAGGGGCAACCTGTCGCCCGAAGGCGCCGTGGCCAAGATCACCGGCCTGAAGAACCCGGTGATCACCGGCCCGGCCCGGGTGTTCGACGACGAGCAGTCGGCCCTCAAGGCCATCCTGGACGGCAAGATCAAGGCCGGCGACGTGATGGTGCTGCGTTACCTGGGCCCCAAGGGCGGCCCGGGCATGCCCGAGATGCTGGCCCCCACGGGCGCCCTGATCGGCGCGGGCCTGGGCGAAAGCGTGGGCCTGATCACCGACGGGCGCTTTTCCGGCGGCACCTGGGGCATGGTGGTGGGCCACGTGGCGCCCGAGGCGGCGGCTGGCGGGACCATCGCCCTGGTGCATGAGGGCGATTCCGTCACCATCGACGCCCACCAGCTCAAACTGGAACTGAACGTGCCGGAAGCTGAAATCGCCAGACGCCGCGCCGGTTGGAAGGCTCCGGCCCCACGCTACACCCGCGGCGTGCAGGCCAAGTTCGCCTTCAACGCGTCCAGCGCAAGCAAGGGCGCGGTCCTGGACCATTTCTGATCCCGTGCGGCCGCGTGCGTCAACCACCTGCCTGGCCCGCCCGTTCTAGAGGTTCATGCACCCGACGATCCATCCCATGAAGCCCGTCATCGCCCTGCTGGCCACCGCCCTCCTGTGCGGCCCCGCCCTGGCCGACCAGGCCCTGGCCACTTCCAGGAATTGCATGACCTGCCATGCGGTGGACAAGGACGTCCTCGGTCCTTCCTTTCGCAAGATCGCCACCAAGTACGCCAGCGACAGGGGGGCGGCCGACCGCCTGGCAGTCAAGATCATCAAGGGGGGCGGCGGTGTCTGGGGCACCTCGGTGATGCCCTCGAACCAGCAGGTCACTGAAGCGGAAT
>JBEGVR010000038.1:0-4259 GCA_041178265.1 Pseudomonadota bacterium
TGCCGGCCTTTGCCACCGGGCTGGACAACCGGCCCGCGGTCGACGCCTTCTTCATGAAGGACGGGCGCCCCGCCATCGACGCCCTGGTCTCGCTCACCGGCTTCTCGCTGGTGGGTGGCCCGGCCTACAACGACGCGCGCGCCGCCGAGGACGTGCTGGCGAAGCTGGACGTGCCCTACCTGGCCGTCACCCCGGTGGAATTCCAGACCCTGGACCAGTGGGGAGCGTCGCCGCGCGGCCTGCTGCCGGTGGAGGCCACGATGATGGTGGCCATCCCCGAGCTCGATGGCGCCACCGGCTCCATGGTCTATGGCGGGCGCGGCAGCGCCTCTCACAGCGCCTGCACCGGCTGCGCGCACGGCTGCCACTTCATCCAGGACAGCGACGCGCACGACATGCAAAGCTGCATGGACCGCGCCGACATGCTGGCCCGCCGCGTGGGACGCCTGATCGACCTGCGCCGCAGCGAACGCGCCGCCCGCAAGGTGGGCGTGGTGATCTTCAGCTTCCCGCCCAACGCCGGCAACATTGGCACCGCCGCTTTTCTGGCGGTGTTCGAGTCGCTTTACAACACCCTGGCCGCCATGCAGCGCGAGGGCTACACCGTCGACCTGCCCGCCAGCGTCGACGAACTGCGCGCCCGCATCACGAAAGGCAACGCCGAGCGCTTTGGCGCCCATGCCAACGTGCATGCGCGCATCCCCACCGACGACCATGTGCGGCGCGAGAAGCACCTGGCCGAGATCGAGGCGCAATGGGGCCCCGCCCCCGGCCGCCAGCAAAGCGACGGCGCCAGCCTCTTTGTCCTGGGCGAGCGCTTTGGCAATGTGTTCGTGGGCGTGCAGCCCGCCTTCGGCTACGAGGGCGACCCGATGCGCCTCTTGTTCGAGAAGGGCTTTGCGCCCACGCATGCCTTCTCGGCCTTCTACCGCTGGCTGCGCGAGGACTTCGGCGCCGACGCGGTGCTGCATTTCGGCACGCACGGCGCACTGGAATTCATGCCTGGCAAACAGAACGGCCTGTCGGCCCAGTGCTGGCCCGACCGCCTGATCGCCGACCTGCCCAATGTGTACCTCTACGCGGCGAACAACCCCTCCGAGGGCACCCTGGCCAAGCGACGCAGCGCCGCCACGCTCGTGAGCTACCTCACGCCGCCGGTGGCCCAGGCGGGCCTCTACAAGGACCTGGTGGATTTGAAGTCCGCGCTGGAGCGCTATCGCGGCCTGGAGCCCGAAGCGGTCGCCGAGCGCGCCGACCTGGCCACCAGCATCCAGGCACAGGCCGCGGCGCTTGAACTCGTCGCCGCGCAACCAGCCTGGGACGCCACCGCCGACGGAGCGATCAATGCCCTCACCGGCAAGCTGCTCGAACTGGAATACACGCTGATTCCGCACGGCCTGCATGTGGTGGGCCAGGCCCACACCCCGGCGCAACGCACCGACCTGCTGCTGGCCTGCGCCGAAGCCGGCCACGGCCTGCGGCCCGCGCGCGAATTGATCGAGGCGATCATGAACGGCGCCACGGCCGAAGCGGCGATGGCACTGCACGCCGACCCGGACACCGGCGCCGACGCCGCCACCCTGCTGCCCGTGCTGCAGGAACTCGCGAACACCAACGCCCTGCTCGGTCACGACCACGAGATCGACGGCCTGCTGCGCGCGCTCGATGGGCGCTTCCTGCGCCCCGCCCCCGGCGGCGACCTGCTGCGCACGCCCGCGGTGCTGCCCACAGGCCGCAACCTGCATGGCTTCGATCCGTTCCGGATTCCCAGCGCCTTCGCGGTGAAGGACGGCGCGCGGCAGGCGGATCGCCTGCTGCAAAAGCACGCGCACGACGGCCACGAATTTCCCGAGTCCATCGCCATGGTTCTTTGGGGCACCGACAACCTCAAAAGCGAAGGCGGCCCCATTGCGCAAGCCCTGGCCCTCATGGGTGCCAAGCCGCGCTTTGACAGCTACGGGCGCCTGGCCGGCGCCGAGCTGATGCCCCTGGCCGACCTGGGCCGCCCGCGTGTGGACGTGGTGATCACGCTCTCGGGGATCTTCCGCGACCTGCTGCCCCTGCAGATCAAGCTGCTGGCCGAAGCCGCCTTCATGGCCGCCAGCGCCGACGAACCCCTGGAACAGAACTTCATCCGCAAGCACGCCCTGGCCTACCAGGCCGAACACGGCGGCGACCTGGAGACGGCGTCGTTGCGCGTCTTCGGCAACGCCGAGGGGGCCTACGGCGCCAACGTCAACAGCCTGGTGGACAACAGCCGCTGGGAAGACAACGACGAACTGGCCGAGACCTACAGCCGCCGCAAGGGCTTCGCCTACGGCCGCAGCGGCCGCCCGGTGCAACAGGCGCAACTTTTGAACAGCGTGCTGGCCGGCGTGCAACTGGCATATCAGAACCTGGAGTCGGTCGAATTGGGCGTCACCACCGTGGACACCTACTTCGACACCCTGGGCGGCATCAGCCGCGCCATCGCCCGGGCCAAGGGGCCCGACGCCGGCACCGCCCCTGTCTACATCGGCGACCAGACCCGCGACGCCAATGGCGGCGGCACGGTGCGCACCTTGACCGAGCAGGTGGCGCTGGAAACGCGCACCCGCATGCTCAATCCCAAGTGGTACGAGGGCCTGCTCGAACATGGCTACGAGGGCGTGCGCCAGATCGAGACGCATGTCACCAACACCCTGGGCTGGTCGGCCACCACCGGCCAGGTGCAGCCCTGGGTCTACCAGCAACTGAGCGAGACCTTCGTGCTCGATCCGGCCATGCGCGAGCGCCTGGCCCAACTCAATCCCACCGCCGTCGCGCGCGTGGCCAATCGCCTCCTGGAGGCGACTGAACGCAAGTACTGGCAACCCGATGCCAGCGTGCTGGAAGCGCTCCGGCGCGCCGGCGAGGAGCTGGAAGACCGGCTCGAAGGTATTTACGAAGAAAGCCCCACATGACCGTGACATCCGTTCCCGTTTCCACCATCGGCCGTGGCGGCCGCCCCGACGGCGAGGGCAGCGTGCAGGTGCAGCTGGACCCGAACCTGAAGATCGGCAATGCCAAGGTCTTCGCCATCTACGGCAAGGGCGGCATCGGCAAGAGCACGACCTCGTCCAACCTGTCGGCGGCGTTCTCCCACATGGGCAAGCGCGTGCTGCAGATCGGATGCGACCCCAAGCACGACTCCACGTTCACGCTGACCAAGAAGATGCTGCCCACCGTCATCGACATCCTGGAGACGGTGGACTTCCATGCCGAGGAACTGCGGCCTGAGGACTTTGTCTTCCCCGGCTACAACGGCGTGATGTGCGTGGAAGCCGGCGGCCCGCCCGCAGGCACCGGCTGCGGCGGCTACGTGGTCGGTCAGACCGTGAAGCTCCTGAAGGAACACCACCTGCTGGAAGACACCGACGTGGTGATCTTCGACGTGCTGGGCGACGTGGTGTGCGGCGGCTTTGCCGCGCCCCTGCAGCACGCCGACCGTGCGTTGATCGTCACCGCCAACGACTTCGACTCCATCTTCGCGATGAACCGCATCGTGCAGGCGATCGGCGCCAAGGCCAAGAACTACAACGTGCGCCTGGGCGGCGTGATCGCCAACCGCAGCGCCGACACCGACCAGATCGACAAGTACAACAACCGCATCGGCCTCACGCTGGCAGCGCATTTCCCCGACCTGGATGCCATCCGCCGCAGCCGCCTGAAGAAGGCGACCCTCTTCGAGATGGAGGACTCGCCCGGCCTGCAGGCGGTCAAGGACGAATACATGCGCCTGGCCGCCAAGCTCTGGCTCGGCACCGATCCGCTGGCCGCCGTCCCGATGAAGGACCGCGACATCTTCGACCTGCTGGGATTCGACTGAGATGCAGTACGAGCACCGCTACCTCGAACGCCGCGGCCAGATCGAACATTACTTCGATCGCACCGCGGTGCAGGCCTGGGAGCGCCTGACCTCCAACGCGCCGGTGGGTCGCATCCGCGCCACGGTGCGCGCGGGCCGCGACCGCATGCGTGAGAACCTGCTGTCCTGGCTGCCCGCCCGCATGGACGGCCTGCGCCTGCTGGACGCCGGTTGCGGCACGGGCGCGCTGGCCCAGGTGGCCGCCGCGCGCGGCGCGCACGTGGTGGCCATCGACCTGTCACCCACCCTGGTGAACCTGGCGCGCGAGCGCCAGGGCCTGGCGGGACACACGATGACGGGCCGCATCGACTTTCGTTCGGGCGACATGCTCGACGAGGCCCTGGGCGAGTTCGACCATGTGGTGGCGATGGAT
>JBEGVR010000039.1:0-8373 GCA_041178265.1 Pseudomonadota bacterium
GGTGCCCATGGAGACTTCCGCAATCGGCGCGGGCAAGCTGGGATTCACGCTGCGCGAGCCCGTCGGGATCGTCGCCGCCATCACGCCATTCAACGCGCCGGTGAACCTTTGCGCCCACAAGATCGGGCCGGCACTCGGTGTCGGCAATCCGGTCGTGCTCAAACCGGCGCCGCAGGCCTCGGCGACCGTGCACCGCTACGTGAAGGCCCTGCAGGACGCAGGCATCCCCAGGGTCTGGCTCAATGTCGTCCATGGCTATGGCGCTGGCGCCGTCATGGTCGAAGACTCGCGGGTACGCTTCATCTCCTTCACGGGATCCACCGCCGTCGGCCGGCTGGTCAGCCGCGCCGCGGGATTGCGGCGGATCGCGCTGGAACTGGGCGGCAACGGCAACACGATCGTCTGCGAAGATGCCCAGATCGACACCGCGGCGACGCTTTGCGCCCGCAATGCCATGCGCCTGGCCGGACAGAGCTGCATCTCCGTGCAAAACATCTGGGTCCATGAAAGCCGGATGGAGGCATTGATCGCCCGCATGGTCCAGGAGATCGGCACGCTGCGCGTTGGCGACCCTCTGGACCCCCAGACCGAGGTCGGGCCGGTCATTTCCCGCGAATCCGCAGAACGGATCGAAGCCCTGGTGTCGTCCGCCTCCGCGGCCGGGGCAAGGGTTGTGTGCGGCCACCCCCGTGCCGGCGCCCTCGTCTATCCCACCTTGCTTCGCGACACCCCGCTGGATGCACAAGCCGTTGCCCATGAGGTCTTCGGGCCTGTGGCAAACGTCGTCCCGTTCCGTTCGACCGACGAAGTGGTTGACTTCATCAACACGGGACCTTTCGGCCTGCAGGCCGGCGTCTTCACCGAATCGGTCCGCACAGGCCTTGGACTGGCGCGGCAGCTGGAAATGGGCGCGGTCATCATCAACGGGACCTCGACCTGGCGCTCGGACCAGGCCCCCTACGGTGGCATCAAGGACAGTGGCATCGGCCGTGAAGGACCCAAGTACGCCATGCGCGAAATGACCCACGAAAAGATGGTGGTCTTCAATATTTAGCGGAGGCATTCATTGCTGCTGATCGAATCCGACGGAAAAGCGCTTTTCAGGCGCGCCGGCATCGAAACGCCTGCGTCGGTACTTGTCCGTGACGGCAATTGGAAACCTTCCGCACTGGGCATCGGCGAGGAACGCTGCCTGGTCAAGGCGCAGGTGCCAGTGGGGGGCCGGGGCAAAGCAGGAGGCATCGTCGAATGCACCGGCGCTGAATCAACAGCTGTAGCGATCGCACAGCTCCTGGGAGCGCGGATCAAGGGGCACACCGTCCAGGCGTGCCTGGTGGAACGCTTTGCAAGCGGCGCCGAGCATTACCTTGCGTTGATGGCCGATCCTGCGGGCGGCGGGGTACGGCTGCTCTACTCGCCCCACGGCGGCATGCAGGTTGAAGCGGCCAATGCCACAGGCCTCGCATTCGACCTGACCGTCGAAGCCACATTGCCCCAGGTGCTCGAAGCCCTGGCGCAGCTGGAGCCAACACTCCCGCCTGGAATCGCCGCCTGCGTTGTCGATTGCGGCAAGAAACTGGCAGCCTGCTTTTTCGCGCACGAGCTGCTGGTCGCGGAGATCAATCCGCTTTTCATCGAGGGGGGAAAAGCCGTGGCGGGCGACGCCAAGGTCGTGATCGACCTCAATGCAATCGAGCGCCAACCGGCCCTGATGGAAATGATACGCCGAGGGTGCGACTGGTACCCGGATGCCTGGCACAAGGTGACTGAAGATTATGACTTCATCGAAATCGATGCGGAAGGCGACGTCGCCCTGGTGACGACGGGAGCCGGGTTGTCGATGATGCTGCTCGATGAACTGATCGCTGCCGGCGCTCGCCCCTATAACTTCTCCGATGTGCGAACGGGCCAGATGCGTGGCAGCCCCGCCCGCCTCCTGCAGATGATGCGTCGGTTCGAAGCCGCCGGAACGATCAAGGTGATGTTGATCAATGTATTTGCCGGCATCACGGATCTTTCCGAATTTGCGCGGATCATTGTCCTGGCCCTTGAGGAGCGGCCCGACTGGAATATCCCGATCGTGGCCAGACTGATCGGGAACAACGCCGAAAAGGCCCGCGAGATACTCTCGCGTGAAGCGCCCCAGCTTCAGGTCGTGACAGACCTGGATGACGCCATCGATCTGGCGCGAACCCTCGCAGCTCGGGCCGGAGGGCGCCATGCTTGAAACACTCGCCAGGACCACCCCGGTGCTGGTGCAGGGCATCAGCGGCCGCATGGGCCGTCTGCACACCCAGCTGATGCGGGCCTATGGCACGAACATCGTCGCCGGCGTCAGCCCCACGGCGGATCTTTCGCAAGTGGATGGCATCCCCGTCTATCCATCCTGCAAGGCGGCAGCGACGCACGGGGCCGAGGCCTCCATCATCATGGTGCCTCCGCTTCAAGTACTGGAGGCAGTGCGCGATGCCATTGATGCCGGCATCCGACTGATCATCACGGTGGCCGAAGGCATACCGGTGCACGACGCCTTGTGCATTCGCGCGCTCGCGCGTGCTGCGGGAGTCACCTGGATCGGCGGTTCGACCCCAGGGCTTTGCATCCCGGGCAAGATCAAGCTGGGCTTTCTCCCCGACGTGTCGCTCGCACCTGGTCCGATCGCGGTCCTGTCAAAGAGCGGTACCTTGTCGTACGAGGTGTGCTACCAGCTGCGGCGCCAAGGTCTCGGACAGAGCATCTGGGTGGGTGTCGGTGGCGACGCGGCCAAAGGGGTGCGCTTTGCGGATTTGCTTGCCGATGTCGCCCGCATCGAGACCACGCGCGCGATCCTCCTACTGGGCGAAGTCGGCGGCGACGAGGAGGAAGAGGCCGCAGCACGACTGGAGGCCCTGCAATTACGCCTGCCGGTCTTTGCCTTGATTGCAGGGCGGGAGGCCAAGGAAGGCGTCAGCATGGGCCATGCGGGCGCTCTGGTGCTGGGAACTGCAGGCACCCTCGAATCCAAGCGGGTCGCCCTTGAGCGCGCCGGCGTCCGTGTCCAGGCCAGCATTCGTAGCCTGGTGCGCGACATCGCTTCAAGGATCAAGCCCTGACGCGCCCTGTGTCCATGCACGCGCACAGACACCCGGGCATGGGAATGGGCAAGAGAACGCGTTACGCCGACGGAACCATTGCCGCCGTATCGCTGAAGATCGTCTGTGCGGCGATGCGGCCAAACACAAGGGCCGCGCCGATGGTAGCGCCGGCTCCCGGATAACTGCCTCCCATGCATGAGGCCATGTCGTTCCCCGCAACATAAAGGCCCGCAATGGCAAGCCCGTTGGAATCGAGCGCCCGCGCACCCTCGTCGGTCGAGACGCCGCTGAAGGTTCCCAGGTCGCCAATCTGGATTTCAACCGCATAAAAAGGCGGCTGATCGAGCGGTCTCAGGCAGGGATTGGGCGTGATCCAGGCATCGCCCATGTACCTGTTGTGCTCCGTGCTGCCGCGCCCGAAATCAGGATCGAGTCCTTGCGCTGCGCCGATGTTGAATCTCTCCACGGTGGCAGCCAGTTCAGTCGGATCAAGCTGAAGCTTGTGTGCCAGCGCATTCACTGTTGGCGCCTTGTGGAGATAGCCGCTTCGGATAAATCGGGCCCGTGACACGGGCGCTGGCGCAACGGCGCCCAGGCCGTACCAGCGGATCGCGCGAGCATCGGCGATCAAAAACGCTCTTGGTGGACGGCCTGGACCTGCAGTCGCCTGCAAGGCTTGAACGAAACCGTGGTAGTTCGTGGCTTCATTGACGAATCGCCTGGCGTCCCGATCGACTGCAATCACACCGGGCTTGGCCCGATCGACAAAGTGAGGAAAGAGACCACTGCTGCCGTCCGCACGCGGAACACGTGACACCGGCGCCCACGCGGCAGGCTGCGACCTGCGCACGATATCCGCCCCCACGCTCTGCGCGAGCCGCAAGCCGTCGCCTGTCACGCCGGCAGGTGCAAGCGGGAAATGGAATCCCCCACTGCGCACATGCGAAAACTCCCGTGTGCGCTCCTCATCGCGCGAGAACCCGCCGCAGGCAAGAACTACACCCCGACGAGCGCAGATCCGGTGCACCGCATTGCCCTGCATCGCGTCGACACCAGAGATACGGCCATTCTCACGTACCAACGAAACAACAGACGTCCCCAGGTAAATTGGTATCGCACGATCTTTGAGCGAAAGAAGGAACCTGGCCGCAAGTGCAGTTCCGTTCGTGAGAGTCATTCCTCGGCCGTGAAGCAGCATGTCGTATGCATGCCGTGCAAGGCGCCACGCGACGAAGGCTGCCGATCGCACCGAGCGCGAGGCCCGATAGAAGTGAAGCACATCGCGGCCAGACCCCAGCATCATTCCGTACAGCGTCAGCTCCGGTAGCGGCGGCTGCAGGAGTGCAAGCGCTCCACCGAGCTGTCGTCCATCGAGTGGCTCGCACATCAATGCTCTGCCACCCGCACTTCCCCCCGGGGCCTCACGCATGTAGTCTGGAGAATGCGGTGGACAGTTCAGACGAACCCGCGTGTGATCATGAAGAAAGGCGACCGCCTTCGGGGCTTCCTCAATGAAGGCAGCCAAGATACGCTCATTGACGGTGCCCTGAGTTGAATGCCGGAGGTAATCCAGAACGGCCTGCTCGCTGTCCTCCAATCCCTGCTCGCTCGCCAATCTGCTTCTTGGGAGCCAGGCCCAGCCTCCCGAGACAGCGGTCGTTCCCCCGAAATGGTCTTCCTTCTCCAGAAGCAGTACATCCAGCCCCAATTGGTGTGCCGTGAGAGCAGCCACACTACCCGCCGCACCCGAGCCCACGACAATCACGTCGCAGGCCTTGGGCAAAGCCGGCGGTGCAAGGCTCATTCCGGCTTGGCTCCAGACGCCTTGACGGCTGCACCCCACCGGGTGATCTCGTCGCGCACGAAAGCACCAAACTCCGGACCAGAGAGCGTACCGGCTTCAGCGCCCATGCTGGAGATACGCGCAGTGACATCCGGTGAACGAAGGATGGCCTGCAGTTCGGTGACCAGTTTCCGAACCACGGGCTCGGGGGTCCCGGAGGGCGCAAACATTCCCTGCCAGGATGTCACCTGGAAAGACGGATAGGTCTCCGCAACCGTGGGTACGTCGGGCACTGCGGGGAAACGCTTTCCACTGGTCACGGCCAGGGCTTTCAGTTTCCCGGTGCGAACCTGCGCCAAAGCGGTGGGCAAATTGTCGAAAGCTGCGGCGACAGTGCCGGCAAGAAGGTCCACCACCAGGGGGCCGCTGCCCTTGTACGGGACGTGCAGCGGCTTGGTGTCCGACTGGAGCCCAAACAAGACAGTGGCAAGGTGGTTGGAGGTGCCCACGCCGGTATTGCCCAGGCTGTACTTGGTGGGATCCGACTTGAGAAGACGCACGAATTCGAGCAAGGTGTTCGCTGGTACTGACGGCGATACCACCAACATCAGCGGCTGCGTCGTGACAAGATGGAGCGGCGTAAAGTCACGCATCACGTTGTAGCCGAGGTTCGGATAGAACGACTGGCTGATCGCATTGGAACTGACAGTTCCCATCAGAAGCGTGTAGCCATCTGGCGTGGATTTAGCGACCATCTCCGCGCCGATAATGCCACCCGGCCCGGGACGGTTCTCGACGATGAAATTCTGCCCGGTCCGTTCGCTGAGTTTGCTCGCCATGAGGCGCGCCGCGATGTCGGTGATGCCGCCCGCCGCCAGTGGCACGACGATTCGCACCGGCTTGGTCGGGTACTCGGCTTGCCCAAACGCAGAAAAGCTCATGATCAAGGCAAGGGATGCCAGCAGGCGTGATGTCATACGGTGTCTCCAATGGCTTGAAAAAGATATTAGGAGCAGGGCAGGAGACCCAACAACCTATTTTTTGTGCGGTGAGGCATGAGCTGTCGTCATGGCCCCATGCTCTAAAGTGATCTGCACGATCAGAATTCATCGCTGGGCCTTACCAGGACGCGTTGCTAGAATAAATTCGTGTCCCGTATTCGGAGCAACCCATTGATTCGTCGGCAAGCGTTGGTGGTGGGTGCATCCGGTCTGGTCGGCGCACGGCTCGTTCATTACCTTCGCGAAAGTAGCGATTGGGATGTTCTGACGCTTTCGCGGCGCCCCACTCGAGTCGAATCGGACGTGCGGCATGTCGCGATCGACCTGAAGGATGCTGCCGCTTGCGCCGCCAACGCGCACCAGCTTGCCAGTGTCACGCACGTGCTCTATCTGTCTCGCGCGGTAGAAGACGGCTACCAGATCCACATCACTCCCAACGTGCAGATGCTGGTCCATCTGATGGACGCGCTCGAACCTGTCGCAACCAGGCTGGAGCACGTTCACCTGCTGCACGGCTGCAAATGGTATGGCGTGCACCTGGGGCCATACCGTACGCCCGCACGCGAGTCCGACCCACAGCCGGACATACCTCTTTACTACTACCCGCAGCATGCCGCACTTCGTGCGCGCCAGGTGGGCAAGCGCTGGACCTACTCCACGCTGCGGCCTCACTTCATCCATGGCCTAGGCATCGGCAGTCCGAGTAACCTGGTCGGTGTGGTGGCGACCTATGCGGCCATCATGAAAGAACTTGGACTGCCGCTGCGCTTTCCAGGCACCCAAGAGGCCTACAACGCCATCCTGATGCATACAGACCTGGAGCTGCTTTGCCGCGCGATGGTCTGGACATCGACCCTGCCGCAGTGCGCGAACCAAGATTTCAATCTGGCCAACGGCGACTTTTTCCGCTGGCGCGAGATGTGGCCACTGGTCGCGCAGGAATTCGACATGGAGATGCAGGGTCCGCACCCTTTCTCCTTGCGCGAATTCATGGCCGACAAGGAACCAGTGTGGCAGCGCATGGTCCACAAACACGGCCTGGTGCCGCAGACGTTTTCGGATGCTGCCGATTGGGCATTCGGCGACTCGATCTTCAGGCTTGCCTGGGATCAAGCCCTGTCGATCGTCAAACTCCATCAGCATGGCTTCACTGAGATGCGCGATTCACAGGATGTGATGCTGGGTCTGCTGCGCGAATATCGGACCCAGAGGATCATTCCGTGACCAAGCAGCACACTTGGCAGCTCGGTTGCACCACTGCCACTTTCGGCGGCAAGCTGCCGACCAAGTTGAAGGCAATCAAAGAAGCCGGGTTCGTCTCCACCGAATTCTGGCCGCGCGACCTGTTCGAGCATGCAGAAGGACCAGAGATCGCGATCGACCTGCTGCGCCAGACGGGTCTGGGCGTCTCTGCCTACCAGGCGCTGCGCAATTTCGAGGGCTCAAGGGAATCGGTGATGCCCCTGAAACTGGAAATCGCCCGGCAGATGATGGACCAGATGGCCTTGGTCGGCGCGCGCACACTCGTCCTGTGTTCCAACACCGACCCCGGGTCGTCCGGGGACCGAAGTGTCTGCGCCGCACACCTTCGTCAACTGGGCGAACTCGCCGCGTCGCGAGGCCTGCGCGTTGCCTACGAGACGCTCTCCTGGGGGCACTGGATCAACGACTACCGCGATGCCTGGTCATTGATCCAGGACGTCGCCCATCCAAGTGTGGGCCTCTTGCTCGACTCCTTCCATCTTTTCGTGCGCCAGACGCCCCTTCAGGAGATTGAACGCATTGGGGCGGAGCACATCTTCCTTGTGGAATTGGCGGACCTTGTCCACGCCAATATGAGCCCGATCGAGACAAGCCGCAGCTATCGGCTTTTCCCGGGCGAAGGCGTCGGCCCCATCGCACAGTTCCTGGACAGGGTCGCCCAGACTGGCTACGACGGTGTGCTGTCACTCGAAATTTTCAATGCGCACCATGCAGCGCAGGACCCTGGTGATGTCGCGCGACGTGCGATGGACCGCCTCCAGGCTGCACTGCGCTGAGGACACATGGTTTTTCAACCCAGAAGGAGTCAAAGATGACTAAAGGTTTCTCTCCCATCGGAGAAGCGACACGTCGAGACGTAGCCGGTGCGGACTGGCACGCGACGAACATGAAGAACATGACGAACTTTGACCAGCCCTGGCAAATGTACGTGACCAACATCAATTGGGCCGGGACGTGGTCGCGCGGCATCATCAGCCAGCAGGAGCTCAGCCTGGTCAATATGGCGATGCTCGCCGCGAATGGCAATCTGGGCGAGTTCGAGCACCACGTACACAACGCCATCACGCGTACCGGTGTGCCCTTGGAGAAGATCCGGGAACTGTTGCTTCACATCGCCCAGTATTGCGGCATCGCGCGCGGCACTGAGATCTGGGTGATTGCACGCAAGGTACTCAAAGAACTGAACATCGACGGGAATTCAGTGGCGCCCTTGGATACCTCCGGTCTGTACAAGGTGGACTGATCTCCGGTG